>NZ_JBHWIW010000002.1:0-248625 GCF_042731955.1 Streptomyces sp. NPDC059828
CGCGTCGTCCTGCTCTCCTCACGCCCCGGCCGCGTCGCCCACCAATGGACCGTCGACATCCCCCAGCCACGCCGCATCGAAGACTCCGCCGTCGCTGAACTCTCCGTCGAGATCACCGAACAACTCCGTGGGGAGATCCGCCGCCATGGCCAGCACTGAGACAATTGAGCGAACTGAGGCAGCCAAGGCAGCCGAAACAGCCGGCCCAAACGGGAAGGTGGCAGCTGACACCGACGACCTTGCCGGTCTTGAAGCCGGTCTGGACGCGCTCGACAGCGTCGAGGCCCGCCGTACGCCCGTCCGCGAGCTTCTCGCCCGGAAGGTGCTTCCGCCGGCCCTGGCGATCACGCTGGTTTTCGTCGGCTGGCAGCTCCTCGTCTCCTCGCAGCTGACGACCACGGACAGGCTGCCCGCACCATCGGCCGTCTGGGCGGGCCTTCGCGAGATGTGGTTTCAGGGCACCCTTCTGGATGTCATCTGGACCAGTGTGTCGCGCGGTCTGCTCGGCTTCCTGCTGGCCCTGGCCATCGGCACACCGCTCGGTCTGGTCGTCGCCCGGGTGAGGTTCGTCCGTGCCGCGGTCCGCCCGGTCCTCTCCGGACTGCAGACGCTACCCTCGGTGGCGTGGGTGCCGCCGGCCGTGCTGTGGCTCGGGCTGAACGACTCGATGATGTACGCGGTGATCCTGCTCGGTGCCGTGCCGTCCATCGCCAACGGCCTGGTGTCGGGCGTGGACCAGGTGCCGCCGCTGTTCCTGCGGGCCGGACGGACCCTCGGCGCCACCGGCCTGAAGGGCACCTGGCACATCGTGATGCCCGCCGCGCTCCCGGGCTACCTGGCGGGACTGAAGCAGGGCTGGGCCTTCTCCTGGCGCTCCCTGATGGCCGCCGAGATCATCGCCTCCTCTCCCGAACTGGGCTTGGGACTCGGCCAGTTGCTGGAAAACGGCCGCAACAACATCGACATGCCCGGGGTGTTCCTCGCGATCATCCTCATCCTGATCGTCGGCGTCACCATCGACCTGCTGGTCTTCAGCCCGCTGGAACGCTGGGTACTCCGCAGCCGCGGTCTGCTCGCCCGGAGCTGACGGAACTGACGGAACCGACGGACTCACGAGAACCGAGCGGCGACGTTACCGGACCAGCAACGCGTCCCCGGAGTGCTGGAGCACCAGCACGGCGGCGGCGGCCGCGATCGCCGTGAGGCTCACGGCCACGACGGGTACGGCTCGGTGACGTGAGGCCCACGAAGGGGCAAGGCCCCCGGGCACGGCCAGGACGAGAAGGGCGACGGCGAGGCCGGACAGGGAGGCCTCGATATGCAGGGTGGCCCAGACCTCGAAGGGGTGGCCCCAGGAACCGAAGTGGGCCGCCCACAGCGCGGTCGCCGTGAGAAAGGTGGATACGGGCGCTGCGTAGAGGGCATGGCCGAGGCCTTCGGAGCCGCGGAGCGCGAGGAGGCTGAGGGCGCAGACGACCCCGGCACACACCGCGGTCAACGCGTCGAGTCGCCATGCGACGGTCGGATCCCCCGCCGCCGTTGCGGACGACGAGGACATCAGACGGGCCGCCGTGGCGGCGACGATGGCAGCGGCGATCGTCAGCGCGGGGAGCCAGTGGGGCCCGTACCGGCGGGTGGGGCGAATGACGGACCACCCGGTCGCCACGGCGATCACCGCCACCGCGACGGCCCTGTAGGCGCCTGAAGGTGAGTAGGGACCGGCGAACAGGGCCGCGTTCGGCACGGAGAATCCCTGCAGGTAGGTGCAGAAGTCCAGCGCGATCCACAACGCCCCGCCGAACAGAAGTGTGTTGACGGCAACCACGGTCAACTGGCCAGGCACCCCTGTGCGGCTCCAGAGCCGCGCGAACGCGGAACTCAGTGCCGCGGCCCCCACGACGGCCGCAGGGAGGACGATCAGCAGCGGCCATCCGCGCATGGGGCCGTCGGCAGAGGTACCCGTGCCCTGGAGACGTACCATCAGCCCGGCCGCCGCACTCAGGCCCAGTACGAGGTGGAGCAGTGGCGGGGCTGCGGTGCCGTCGTGCCGGGCCAGGGCGTCGCGCCACACCGCGACGCCCCAGCCGACGGCCAGGAGCAGACCGGCGGTCATGGCCCCGACAGGTGCCGCGTTCCAGGTCGTTCCGAACAGGACGAGGGTGGCGAGGCCGTCCACGGAGTCCAGGAGTACGGCGGCGAGCAGGCCGACGACAAGGGTGTCCAGGACGGTCGGGCGCAGCCGCGTGCGCGGGTCGCGGAGCACGGCCAGACGGCGCCGGTGGGTCGGATGGTCGGCGCGCGCCGCACCGAGCAGTCCGCGGACGGACGGCCCCGCCCCGTCGAGCAAAGCCTCCCAGGGGGCGAGCGACCGGCCGCCCGCGGCGGCCAGATCCGCCTCGTGCTCACGCGATCGCATGATCATCTGGGCGACGAGTACGGCGATCACCACCAGGACCAGGGCCCTTATGCCGTACTCCGCCCAGAAGGGATCGGCGAGCATCCCCCAGGGGGTCGTGTCCGCCCATCGCCAGCCCTGCACCGCGGCCACCAGCGGCGCCGTGAGGAGCACGGGGACAAGCGCCCACCACACACCACGGGTGAGCCACACCAAGGTGACGTCGCCCGCGGTGATGTGCCCGATCTCGTGCCGGATGATCGCCTCGGCCCCTTCGCCGCGCAGCAGGAGCATTCCCCGCGGCAGGATGATCCGGGAGCGCCTTCCGTGGCCGAGCGTGAACGCCTGCCGCACATTGTGCGCGCCCCACACCACCCGCGGTGCGTGCCTGACGCCGGTCTCGGCGGCGACCCCGCGCGCGAGCGACTGCCAGCGCGCAGGCGCGGTCTTCCGCGCGGCCCTGCGCATCAGACGGCGCGGCAGCCACCACAGACCCGCCGCCCCGAGCAGCAGCACCGCCGCTGACCCCGCCAGGGAGACCATGGCCTGCCGGCGTTGCAGCGGTCCCATGCAGCGCAGCTGGTACCCCGTCTGTTCCTGGACGGAGCCGGGGAAGAGCCGTCCTGCGTCCGTGATGCACTGCTGCGCGGCCGCGCCCCACGACTGCCCGAGCACCAGTCCGTGGACCACCTGGCCCGCGAAGGCGCCGGCAAGTACCAGGGTGACGATCAGCAGTACATAGCGGGCACCCGTGGGCGACAGTGGTCCGTTCCGGGGTGCGGGCGCCTGGGTGCTCCCCGCCTCCCTCGCCGGGGCAGCCGCCTCTCGGGCCTCACTGACCGTCACTGGACGCGCCTCCGCGGCCGCGCAGGAACCTGATGATCGCCTCGGACACTTCGCGGGCCTCGGCGGCATCGGCGCCGAGGCTCTCGGCGTACGCCGCCAGCGCGGTGAGGACTGCCCGCTCCTCGTTGGCTTCCAGGGCGTCCGGCCCGGCTCCGGCGTCCGTGCCCTGCCCTGCCGCGGTATCCGGTGCGTCCTCGGGTGCTCCGTCGTCGCGGCGGCGCCTGAGGAGGTGTCCGAGCTTTGCGCGGGTCGCTTTGCCGAGGGCGTCCACGGCCTGGCCCGCGGCGCGTTCGGCGGACACCTTCAAGAGCCAGGCCGTCAGGGGGAGGACGTACAGCAACGCGGCGGACACGGTGATGCCGGAGGCCACGGGGGGTTTGACCGCGGGCCGCAGTACGGACTGCGGGTCGTCGCGGAACTCCTCGAACAGCTCCTCGTAGTCCGTGACGTCCGCGACGTCCGTGCTGTCCGTGTGCGCATCGCGGAGCATCACCTCGAAGACCCCGCGTCCCGCACCTTCGAGGATGACCCAGTCGTCGGCCTCGGAGTCGGGAAGCGGCACCACGGGCCGCGGACTCCTTGCCTTGCGCGACAGAAACATGTTCCCCCCATGTCGTCAGTTTCCACAGCGTAGGGATCGAATCGCCTTCTGTAGCGGTTGGATCGAAAATTATCGAAAGTGGTACTTAGTTCGACTGAGTCATCACTGATGTGTGTGTACTGGCCTCGGTCAGGAGGTCTCTGAGGGCCGGGTACGTGATGGGCTGGGCGGTGGCCCGCGCGCCCACCCGACTCAGCTTCCCGAGCTGGTCGAGGAGGACCCGGGAGCGTGACAGTTCGGCCAACTCGAAGACGGTCAGACCGGGTTGCGCGGGGCCCGGCAGCGTACGCAGCAGAAGGTCCGTCAGGGTGCGGGCGAGTTGTTCCGTGGTGGCACCGGTCGCGAGGCGCAGACCGCTGCTGTTCAGGCCCAGGCGCAGGCGCTGCTGGAGCCGCAGGGCCCGGGTGAGGGTGGCGTACGCGGCGCCGGGGTCGATCGAGCGCTGTGCGGTGCCGAGTTGGACGAGCACGTTGAAGGCGTCGGAGTGGAAACCGTCGCGCTGGAGCAGCTCCACCGCCTCGCTCAGCAGCTCGGCGGCCCCGGTGGGCCGGCCGTCCAGCCACATCCGCAGCCCGGCCGCCGCCTGCGCGCCTGCCTGCCCGCCCGGCAGTTCGGACAGGAGGATCCGCGGGGGACGGGCGGCATCGTCCGGCACCAGGGCGGCTCCCCGGGTGCGGGCGTCCAGGGCTTCGAGTGAGGCGAGGGTCAGCCGGTACCGGACGGGTTTGAAGGCGGGCATCCCGGCGGCGCGCTGCTCGCGGTTGAGCATGTGGAAGTCGGAGCGGTGGATGACCAGTTGGTGCCGCAGTGCGCGCATCGACTTCGCCCGTTCGCCGTCGCCGGTCAGCGTCGCGTACTCGGCGGCCAGCAGCAGTAGTGAGCAGCGGACGTACGGCACGAGCCCCGGCTGCTCGAGATGCTGCTCCAGCTCCGCGAGGGCCCGTTCGGGTACCACCGGCTTGGTTCCCTCGGCGCGGGCGCCGGTGAGCTCGACGCACAGGTTGTTCGCGCTGAGGTTGTGCAGACCGTGCCGGGACCACAACTCGCGTACCTTGCGCTGGTCTCTGAGTGCTCGCTCCTGACGGCCGCGGCTCACGTCCAGATGGACACGGAAGCGGATGATGTGGGCTTCGGCCAGCTCCAGGGCCCGCCGCTGGGTCGGCTCAAGTTGGTCGGGAAGCGCCCGCCGTGCCTGCGCCAGCAGCTCCGACGCCGCGTTCAGCCAGGACCTGGCCGCCTGGCCGGCACGTTTGTCGCCCTTCAGGTAGCGGGCCATCCCGGGGTGCGGGTCCTTGACCTGGGCCACGGCTATCGCCTCGTCGCAGAGCGAGTGCACGAGATACAGGCGCGGGAACGCCTCCCCGCGCACGTCCTCCTCGAGCCACAGGTCCGCGACCCTGCGCCGGTAGGCGGGGGTTCCGGCGAAGTAGTGGTGCGCGTCGGCCCTGCGGAACACCCACAGCGGCTGGACCGTGCTGACGAAGAGCTGGTGGAGCTGGACCAGGAGCTGGAAGGCCACCAGCCAGGCCGCGAACGATGCGATGCCGGGGTCTCCCGAGGCGATGCCGAGGAGGAACACCGCCAGACCCTTCCGGAGGAGGATCGTGTCGAGGGCGGCGCAGAGCGTCCCGAGCAGCGGGACCCGGGACACGGCCGCATAGCCCGGCAGATAGGCGTACGCGGCCAGGAGCAGCGCCAGCACGATCTCGTACCGACCCAGCCAGGGGTGCCGGTGCCAGAAGCCCACGATCGTCGGGAGGTACACCCCGGCGGCCAGGACGGTGAGATGAGCGAGCACGACACTCCGGCCGTCCAGCCAGCAGAGCATGCGGGCCCGTTCCAGGGGGCTCAGCACCCGCGCCGACCAGATGTCGAGCTGGACCATGAGCCCGATCAGCACCGCCGGTCCGATCAGCAGAGCGCCGGGGGCGGCGGAGCCGTGCCGGACCGCTGCGATCGCCTCCAGGACGACGAGCCAGGTGAACCAGGGGTAGACCACGAGCGGCAGGCGTAACAGACCCATGCGGCCATCGTGGGGGAACACGTCGGGCCAAAACCGGGATATCCGGTTTTCCATGACCTTCGGTGAACTTCCTTGACTTCGGCGAACTTCCCCGAACGCCGCGTGCCCGTGTGCGCGGGACGTCACACTGTGCGGGGTGCTGATACCAGTGTCCCTGTCGACGGGCCAGCTCTGCCTCGTGATTGTTGTGCTCGGATACGTCTGCTCGAAGACGGAGTGGCGCGTACGCCGGCGCAGGCGCGGGAGCGTGCATGCCGCCTTCGAAGAGATCGCCGAGGTCCCCACGGGCCGTGACCCGCGGCTGACGGCCGCCGCCCTGCTGCACGTACTCGCGGGAGCCGTGCTCGTCTGGCAGGGCCGCGACCTGCCAGGGCCCGTGCTGGCCGCGCTCGGTATGGCCGCCGGCCTCGTGGGCTGGCCGGAGGTCGTGTGCGGTGTCGCGCTCGCGGGGGTGCTGCTGGAGTCCGGTCCGGGGCCGCTGGCCTGGGCCGCCCTGCCCGTAGTGGCCGGCTACGGGATACGCCTGGCGCACTGTGTGCCGGAGCGGTGGCGGTCCCCGCAGGCGGCTCTCGTACGCATCTCCCGGTACGGCCCGTTCACCCGGCCGCCGTTGCCCATCGACCGGTTCTGGAACGGCGCGATGCTGCTCACGGCGCTCGCGCCGGTCGTCGTGGTGGGCAGCCAGGGCCGTGACGGCCTGGACGGCCTGTTCCTGGCGGTGTCCGCGGCGGCGCTCACCGCTCAGCTGACCATGCTGGACAGGGCAGTACGGCACGAGCATCGCTGGGGCGTCCGGAGCCACCGGTTCCTGATGACGTCGGGCAACGCGGTGGCGGTGCTGGTGGCGGCCGGGCCCGTGGGCGGCTGGTTCGCCTCGCGGTGGTCCGGGACCGGGTTCCTCACCGGCTGGCCGGGCGGGCTGCTGATCTGCGGCGCCGTGCTCGCGGTCCGCGCGGTCTGGCCGGGGCGGTTGCGGGCGCTGACCGCCCACTGGCTGTTCCCGTTCTGGGCGGTTGTGGTGTTCCATCCCGCGCAGGGCACGGCGGAAGCCCTGGCCCCGCTGCTGATGGCGGAGGCGGTTGTCGTATGCCTCGTGGACCGGCCGGCACCGGGACGGATGGTGGACCGCTTCGCCGCGTTCATGATCCAGCAGGCGGCCGAGTACCGGCTGAACAACTTCCTCGGCCCATGGTTGTACGACGGGTTCCTGAGCACGTCCGGTACGGCCGACTTCCGGCTCGTACGGCGGTATCTCGGGATGGCCGTGTATGCGGCGCGCGGCGGTTTCGTACCCGGTCAGAGCACGATCGTGAACCTGAAGGTGAACAGGGATCCCGTGCTGAGGAAGCCGCTGACCGGTCTCGCCGCGCTGCGCTGGACCGCGCTGGCCACCGAGGCACTCGCGCTGGTGGACGAGGAGGTCGCCCCGCGTGTGCCCGTCGCCGCGCGGGAGCCGCTGGCGGCGGCCCGGTCGGTGGTCGAGGCCGAACTCGTCCTGACCAAGGCGCTTGTGCTGACCTTCGCCGGGGAATGGAGTGACGCCCTGCGCGGATGGCGCGAGGCCGCCCTCCGCTACAAGGCGCTCGGCTCGCCCGCCGAGGAGTCCGTGTGCCATGCCGCGGCCGGGTATGTGCTGGAGTCCGGGTTCGGGCGGGCTGCGGACGCCACGCGGGAACGGGCGCGCGTCCGGTCCGATCTGCCGGATCCCGGCTGGGACTTGCTGGACGAGCGGGTGCGCGATGGCCTGCGGGCCCTGTCAGCCGAGTGGCAGCACCAGGCGGACCGGGCCCGCGTCGAGGCCGCGTGACAATGCGTCGAGTTCGGTCGAGGGCACGGCGACGGCAAGGAACTTCCTGTCGGGAGAGCTGTCCAGCACGAGCACACTGAAGGTGCCCTTCGCGGTCCGCAGGCTGACCGTCTGCCCTCGCCGCACACCGGCGGCGGCGTCGCCCGGCACCGGCACCGTCAGAGCCACTCGCCCCGCCAACGCCGTTCTGAGCCGGGGCCCGAGCACGGACGGGTGCAGGGTCGAGCCCTTCGCCACGGGCTTCACGGTGTAGCGCCCGCTGAGCCGGTTCGTGTCACCGCCCCGCAGATCGTCCGGGACCAGCACATGGAAGGCCGGAAGGTCACGTGTCGCGCGGATGTCGTCGCCCGTCCCCAGCGCCTGGCCGGCACCCGCCGCGGCTACTCCGGCCAGGACGACCAGGCAGGCCAGCAGCGACCGGACCGGTATCGCCCGTCCCGGAGGCGGTGGAGGTGCCGTGGCCGCCGCGGGCGCCCCGGCCGCAGGGCCGGCGGGGACCGGAACAGGGCCGGCGGGGACCGGAACAGGGCTGGCAGGGACCGGAACAGGGCTGGCAGGGACCGGAACAGGGCTGGCAGGGACCGGAACGGGGGTGGCGGGGACCGGTTCCGGGGAGGGATCATCGGACACCGGATAGCGCAGCGCCTGCACCCGGTCGTAGTCGGGAGCGCCCCGGTACCAGAGCTTGGTGAGCTGCTCCCACTGGGCGCGTTCTTCGCCCGGGCTGGTCGGCAGCCGCAACCGCATCGCCTCGATCAGCAGAAGACGGTGGACGTCAAAGGCGGCACGTATGAGCTGGGCATACGGCCGGGCGGCCCGCACCGCCCCCCGGTAGCCGAGGATCGCGACCATGGCGCCGCCCCAGACACAGCACGCGGCCCCGGCGCCCGGCAGCACCAGGACGGCCAGCGTCCCGCCCGCGACGGAGAACACCGCACCCAGGAAGCTGACCATCACGCCCGCCTGCATGGCCGTCGCGGCCTGGGCGAACGACACGAGGAACGGATCCGGCAGCACGGTGTAGAGCCGCGGCCACACGATCACCGCGTCCAGCCCGTACCGGTCGCCGTGCTCCTCGGCGGCACGCAGCACATTGCCGAGCCGGGTCGGCAGGGTCCGCTGTGCGGTACGCGGATACGTGAGGAACACCTCCGGGTCGTCCGCCCGCCGGGCACGCTGTGCCGCGAGATGACGGACGCGCAGCGCGGTGCGCAGCGGACGCAGCGGGCGGAGGTCCGACCAGTGGCCCGCGTAGCAGCGCATCAGGACGGGGCGAGCGACGGCGAGGAGCTGGCCCACGAGCACGGTGAGCAGCACAAGACCGAGCACGGCGAGCAGCCGGGTCTCCCCGGTGAGCCCGTTCCACCACGCCAGGGTCCTCGACCAGCCGGCGCCGGCGGCCGCGACCGCGGCCAGCGCGGCGAGGAACGCCGTCAACGGCAGCCATACCGAGGTGAGCTGACGCCGGTCGAGCATCGCGACCGCGCCGTCGAAGAGCCCGCCCATACCGCCCCGTCACCCCGTCAGGGTGTCGCCGAGCAGATGGCCCTGGTCTCCGGGACAGGGCGTCTCGGATATCGGGAACTCCTCCACCTCGGCGATGGTTCCGCACACCTGGCATCTGACCCGGATGAGTCCGACGGGCGCCGCGAAAGCCCCGTAGAGCTCCCAGTCGCCGTCCAGGACCGTGCCTATGGCGTCGCCGTCCGCCTCCAGTGCCCGCAGGAGCTCGGACCTGATCCTCGCGGCGTCCAGCAGGCCGATCAGCCGCCCCTCGTCCACCACGAGCAGGGCCGGAAGGCCGTCGTTGATCAGTTCGAGTACGCAGGGCAGCGCGGAGAGCCCGCTGACCGGGGCGTCCGCGCCGATCTCGACCGCCGGCCCACGGCCGGACGGGCCCACCACCCAGCGGGGGTGCCCCGCCTCGTCGAGCACGACGACCGTGTCGGGTGCGTCGGCCGGGGCCTGCCGGATGCGCTCCGTGCGGTAGCCGGTTGTCGTCATGAGCTCCGCAGCGGTCCTCATGTCTCGTACCTCACGTCCGCGTTCCTCCTAGTACCAGTCGCCGATGAGCACGAAAGCGGCCCAGTAGTACGGGTGGGCGTAGACCATGCGGTCGAAGTCCGGCGACGCCTGCCCGTGGTGCAGCAACGCCCGCTGCCTGATCCCCTGAGCGCTCCTCCGTACCGCAGGCTGCTCGGTGGGCGTCCTGAGGGCCGCTTCACAGGCGGCCGCCGCCCCGGTGAAGTCGCCGGCCATCAGCCGGATCCGGGCCTCGGCCACCAGCAGCCGGGCCGCCGCATGGCTCCCGGTCGCCATCGCCTGGACCGACGCGAGATAGGCCAGCACATCGCCCGCGGTCGTCACACGGAGCCGTTCCTGCGCCGAGCGGAGCGCGTCGATGGCGGGCTCGCCCGAAGCGAGGCGCTCGTAGAACTGGCGGAAGAGCATCGTGGTCGCCAGCTCGTCGACCGTCCACAGGCTGACCAGCACGGCAGGTGCGCCCGCGTGGAGCACCGAGCGCACGAGCCCGAGCAACTCGTCGCCCGGCCGCACAGCGGCGACCCCCGTCCGGCAGGCGGCCAGCACCACCAGCGTCCCGGACAGTCCGAGCTTGAGGAAGCGCTCGGCGGTGAACAGACCGTCGGCGAGCATCACACCCGAACGCATCGGAGCCGCCGCGTCGAACACGCCGTGCGCGCTGATGTGCAGGATGTCGGCCGCACCGACGCGGCGGGCCAGCGCGTCGCCGATTGCGTCCTCGCCGCTGAGGGTCTCGGTCTTGAACAGCCCGGTCAGCAGCTCCGCCTGCGCGGCCCCGACCGTCAGCGCGGGCCCACCCGCCGGGTCCGAGACCACCAGCGCCTGCCGCCGCCTGCCGCCACCCCGGTTGTTCCGGCAGTGCCGCAGCACCGACGCACTCGGCGCGTACGCGACGGAATGCCCGTCGAGGCCGGAGCCGACGGCGTGCAGCGGCACGCGGTGCAGCGCGTCATGCGGCACCAGCCACACCCGGTCACCCGGCCCCAGCCGGTCGGCGACCGGCTCCACCAGATCCGCGAGCAGCGGATCGTGCAGCAGCTCCGAAGCCTCCTCCAGTGCCTCGGCCCGCCGCGGCGCCGACTCGAACGTCCCACTGAGCTTTTCCACCAGGGCTCGCACCCGCACCAGCGTGTGCGGCACGGTCACCAGCTCGGGCTCGGTGTCCTCCGGACCGGCGATCATGATGACGGCCTGGCTGTCCGTCAGGAAGTACTCCGCCAGGAGCATCCTCCCGGGCGTATGTTCCACCTGCCTCGCCCCCCTTGCGTTGCCCGCGCGCCCACCATCATGGCGACTCCGGGCCCGGCACGCGGGCGCTTCCCGGGGATTCTTCCCGGTGGCGGGGCGAGCTGCGAGGCAGGTGCTCCCCGGGCCCTGGGCCCGGGGAGCGGTGATGCCGGTTACCTGGGCCCTGGCTGGTGTCCGCCGTGGTCGGGCCGTCCGTGGTCGGGCCTTCCGTGGTCGGGACGGTCCTGGTGCGGGGGCTTCGGCTTGGGGGTGGGCCTGGGGTCCGCACGCTTGATGGTGGTGGTCGCGGTGGCGGTGCTGGTGGCGGTGGTGCCTCCGCCGGTGATGGTGGCGGTGTTGGTGACCTGCTTCGGCGCGTCCGAGGCGATGCCGACCGTGAGGGTGAGCGGTGGGTAGCTCGCGCCGGGGTCGAGGACATCGGTGCGGGTGCAGGTGAGACTGTCGAGGACGCAGGTCCAGCCGGAGCCGGAGAGGCTGACGGCCGTCAGCCCGGTGGGCAGGGTGTCGGTGAGGCTGACCGTGGTGCCGTCGGTGGCTCCGTCGCCGCTGTTGGTCGCGGTCAGGGTGTACGTGCCCTGGCCACCCGCCACGAAGGCACCGTCGGCGGTGACCTTCAGCAGCGTCCACGCGGAACCGGGGGTGGCCAGCACCCCGACCGCCACCCCGAACGGCACGCTGCCGACGGTGACGGTGTCCACCACCGTGTTGGTCGCCGTGTCGATGACGGACACCGTGTCGTCGCCGGTGTTGGTGGCGTAGGCGCGGTTGCCGTCGGGTGACACGGCGACCCCGAACGGGCCGTCGCCCACGGGGATGGTGGCGACCACCGTGTTGGTGGCGGTGTCGATGACGGACACCGAGCCGCCGCCCCCGTTGGTGACGTAGGCGCGGTTGCCGACAGCTGAGACCGCCACTCCCTGCGGGCCGTCACCGACGGGGATGGTGGCGGCCACCGTGTTGGTGGCGGTGTCGATCACGGACACCGAGTCGCTCTCCGTGTTGCCGACGTAGGCGCGGCTGCCGTCCGGTGAGACCGCCACTCCCTGTGGGCCGTCGCCGACGTTGATGGTGGCGACGACGGTGTTGGTGGCGGTGTCGATGACGGACACCGTGTCGTCACCGGTGTTGGTGGCGTAGGCGCGGGTGCCGTCCGGTGACACCGCGATCCAGACCGGACTGGCGCCGATGGGGACGGTGGCGACGACGGTGTTGGTGGCGGTGTCGATGACCGAGACCGAGTCGCTGTCGTTGTTGGTGACGTAGGCGCGGCTGCCGTCCGGTGACACCGCCACGGCGACCGGAAAGTCGCCTACGGTGACAGTGGCCACGACCGTGTTGGTCTCGGTGTCGATCACCGAGACCGAGTCGCCGAGGCTGTTGGCGGTATAGGCGCGGGTGCCGTCCGGTGAGACGGCGACGCCGATGGGGTTGTCCCCGACGGGGACGGTGGCCGCGATGGTGTTCGTGGCGGTGTTGACCACCGACACCGTGTCCGCGGCGCTGTTGGCGACGTAGGCGTATGTACCGGGTGGTACGGCGTGGGCGGCCACCGGGGCCAGCACGGGCAGCGCGAGACCGGCCACCAGGATGAACCCGGCCACCAGCGCCCGTAGCAGCCCACCCCGCGTCCGCAGACACATCTGGCGGATAGTCACTGAGTCCTCCCATGAAACCTGGTAGCCCTGCTGGGCCGCATTGAACAGTGACATTTCGTCATATTCTCTGATGTCGGGCAATACGTGGTCGCCCAGCCGCCGTACTGGTGAGGAGGGTGCGACCGGGGCGACCCGGTCGCCGGACGAGGCACAGGTACCCGGGCTACGATGCCGCCATGACCAGCCTCCTGCCGCAGTCGAGCCGCCGACCGGCGGTGCGCGGGGTGCTGCTGGTCCTGGCCGTGCTGGCCGGGTTGCTGGCGATGCACGGCCTGGCGCCGGGGCCGTCGACCACCGCCACTGCGCACGCGGGCATGCACGCCCGGCACGGCGCCGTCGCCGGTCATGGCGTCGATCACTGCGGGCACACCGTCCAGGGCGGTGCGGCGGACGGGCACGCGGACCATGCCGACGCGACCTGCGCCGCCGGCGGCACGAGCGCCCCGTACGCACCTCCGGCCCTGTCTCCTTCCTGTGGGGGCACCGTGCCGGAGGCATCGCGACCCGGCCGCTGTGATGGCATGACGGCGACCGGCCGGGCGCCGCCCGACCTCGCGGAACTGCAACTCCTGCGGACATAGAGCGCCCCGAGCGTCACCCCGCCCCGGTCCGGGGCCGGGTGTGGCGTGCCTCCGCGCGTTCTCTTTCCCGCCTTCTGAAGGTTCTCGAGGAGTTGCACCACCATGAGCACACACCGCTGCCGTATCCGCCGTACCGTCGCCGCGACTGCAGCCGGCGCCGCCGCCCTCGTACTCGCGGCCTGTGGATCGAACAGCCAGGGGCCGGCCGGACACGCCGGTCACTCCCCGGCGCCGTCGGCCGCATCCGCATCCGCATCCGCATCCGCTGCCCCGGGTTCGCACGGCGACGCTGACGTCGCCTTCGCCCAGGGCATGATCCCGCACCACCGCCAGGCCGTGGAGATGGCCGGGCTCGCTGCCACCCGGGCCGAGTCGACCGAGGTGAAGGAACTCGCCGAGGAGATCAGGAAGGCCCAGGACCCGGAGATCGAGACGCTGACCGGGTGGCTGGCCGCCTGGGGCGAGCAGGTGCCCGCCGACGGCGCCATGGACCACTCCGCGCACTCGCAGCCGTCCCGGCACTCCGGGGACGGATCCGGCGGGATGATGACGGACGAGGAGACGGCCGAGCTCGGGAAGTCCTCCGGTGCGGCGTTCGACACCGTCTTCATGAAGCTGATGATCAAACACCACGAGGGCGCGGTGGCGATGGCCAGGACCGAGCAGGCCGAGGGCGCGTACGGGCCCGCCAGGAAGATGGCCGGCGGCATCGTCACCTCTCAGACGGCCGAGATCACCCGGATGAACAGGCTGCTCGGCCAGAGCTGACCGGGTCCCACCCGAGCCGGATCTGGCTGTTGTCCGGGGTGGGGTGCTCAGGGCGCCCCACCCCGCTCCTTCCGACACCCGATGGGAATACCCCCTAGGGGTATAGGGTTGTGCATAGGCGCAGGGCCGCTTGGCCGGGTCACACTGGACACGGAGAGGGAGACGCGTCATGGACCACACCGCTCACACCGGCGCAGCGACGGCGGAAGGCGCACACCACGGGCACGCGCCTCACGGCGCACACGGCCACGGCCCCGCCTCCTGGGGCACCGCGGCGAAGGCGACGCTGCACTGCCTCACCGGCTGCGCCATCGGCGAGATCCTCGGCATGGTCATCGGCACGGCCCTGATGTGGGGCAACGTGCCCACGATGATCCTGGCGATCGTCCTGGCGTTCGTCTTCGGCTACTCGTTCACCCTGTTCGCTGTGCGCCGCGCCGGTCTGGACCTCAAGGCCGCCATCAAGGTGGCCCTGGCCGCCGACACCGTCTCGATCGCCGTGATGGAACTGGTCGACAACGGCATCATCGCCCTCGTCCCCGGTGCGATGGACGCCCACCTCACCGAGGGGCTGTTCTGGTCCTCGCTGCTGGGCGGCTTCGCCGTCGCGTTCCTCATCACCACTCCGGTGAACAAGTGGATGATCGGCCGCGGCAAGGGCCACGCCGTGGCCCACGCCCACCACTGAGCCACGCCCACCACTGGGCCGGGGAGGCCACTGAGCCGCGGAGGCGGCTCAGCCGAACTGGTCGAAGCAGAGCTTCACGACCATGCCCGTCACCACCACGAGCAGCACGGTACGCACGAATCCGGAACCGCGCCGCAGCGCCATCCGCGCGCCCAGCGCCGCGCCGACGACGTTGCACACGGCCATCCCCGCACCAAGCATCCACAGCACCTGGCCCTGGACGGCGAACACCGTGAGGGCGCCCATGTTGGTGCCCACGTTCACCACCTTGGCCAGGGCCGAACTCTGGAGGAACTCCAGGGACAGCAGGCTGGTGAACATCATGATGAGGAAGGTGCCGGTGCCGGGCCCGAACACACCGTCGTAGAAGCCGATTCCGCAGCCCGCGGCCGCGATGACGGCGAACTTGCGGCGCCTGCTGACGAGTTCGGACTCCTGTACGGAGCCGAAGCCCGGCCGCAGGGCGACGAAGGCCGCCACCGCGATGAGCAGGGCCATGATGAGGGGGCGGAACCAGTCGGCGGGAAGGCTGGACGCCGAGAGGGCACCGAAACCGGCGGCCGGGATGGCGAGGGCCGCTGCCGGGAAGGCGATGGAGCGGTCCAGCTTCGTGCGCCGGGCGTAGGTCACCGCGGCGACCGTCGTTCCGGTGATGGCGGTGAGCTTGTTGGTGCCGAGTGCCAGCGCCGGGGGTAGCTGCGGAAAGGCCATCATCAGGGCGGGTATCAGGACGAGCCCGCCGCCCCCGACCACGGCGTCGATCCATCCGGCGGCCGTCGCGGCGGTCAGCAGGCTGGTCACACCTATGGCGTCCAAGGGGGCGTCCCGTTCTCTCGTCGGAGCTGCTCTGGTTCACCCGGTGGCCTCGGGCCAGGGTGAGAACGACCCTACGAGAGTGCGATCTTCGTTCGATGCGAGGGGGTGCCGTCCGCCCGATTGCCAGAATGAACGGGGCAGCGCAGCCGAGCACAGCAAGGAGCTCTCGTCGTGTCACAGGACCCGCACGGCCCGGTCGGGCGGATGGAACGGCACCAGGTCGCGGTCTATCTGGGCGCCATCGCGACCGGCGCCCTGCTCGGCTGGGCGGCACCGGGGCTGGGACCGGGGCTGGAGCGCGCCATCAGTCCCGTTCTCGGCGCACTGCTGTATGTGACGTTCCTCCAGGTGCCGGCCGATGAACTGGTCCGCTCACTGCGCGACAGCAGGTTCCTGTCGGCCGCCCTGGTCGTGAACTTCCTCGTCGTGCCGCTCGTGGTCGCCGCGATGTTCGCGTTCCTCCCGGCCGACCAGGCCCTCCGCCTGGGTGTGCTGCTGGTTCTGCTGTGTCCGTGCGTGGACTACGTGATCGTCTTCACCGGGCTCGCGGGCGGCAGCAGCCGCCGGCTGCTCGCCGCGACGCCCCTGCTGCTGTTGGTCCAGATGGTGCTGCTGCCGCTGTACCTCTACCTCTTCATGGGCTCGGAGCTCGCCGGGATCGTCGAAGTCGGCCCGTTCCTGGAGGCGTTCCTGTTCCTGATCGTCATTCCGCTGGCGCTTGCCTGGGCCACCCAGCTGTGGGCGGCCAGACGGACCGCGGGACGGAAGGTGTCCGACGCGGCGACCACGACGACGGTGCCGCTGATGGCCGGGACCCTCCTGGTCGTGGTCGCCTCGCAGGCGCCCAAGCTCGAAGGGAGCCTGGCCGATATCGCCGCCGTGGTGCCCTTCTATGTGCTGTTCCTGGCGGTCATGGCCTTCGCCGGGCGCGCCACGGCCGCCCTCTTCCGGCTGGATGCCCCCGCCTCCCGGGCGGTCGTCTTCAGCGGCGCGACCCGCAACTCCCTGGTGGTCCTGCCGCTCGCTCTCGCCCTGCCGGACCAGTTGGCCGTCGCCGCGGTGGTCATCGTCACCCAGACCCTCGTCGAGGTCATCGGGCTGGTCGGATACGTACGGCTCGTGCCACGCCTGACCGGGTGAACCGGTGCGCGGCCTCAGTTCAGTTGCCGCTGCCAGTCCGCGGGGACCCTGCCCTCGGGGCCCGGGACGGGCTGGGAGTCCGGGTGCGCGCTGGGCGGTGGCAGCGGCGGGCCTTCGTAGTACTGCTCCGTCTCGACGTTCCAGAACCAGTCTTCGCCCGGCTCGAAACTGGTCAGGAACGGGTGCCCCGTGTCACGTGCGTGCCTCGTCGCATGCTGCTCGGGGGATGAGTCGCAGCAGCCGATGTGCCCGCACTCGGCGCACCGGCGCAGATGGAACCACCAGCCTCCACCGGCCGTGCACTCGGCACAGCCGGTGCCGCTGGGAGCCGCGGAGGGATCGATGCCCGGGATCCGGCCGGGGTCGTGTGCCATGGCAGTTGCCTCCCTGACGAGAGCGGGGACGAGGCTCGCGGATCACACCTTGGCCATCGTAAGGCGGGGGACCGCTTCGGCTCATATTTGTAAGGGTCTCATCAATCGGGGCCCCTATACTGCGGTCCATGCCGCCCATACCCGCCGCCGCATGACCACAACCGGCGCCCCCCACCCCGCCCCCCCATCCGAATCGTCGCCCGCCCGCCGCCGCATCCTCGCGGATCCGACGCCGCTGCGCGTATCCGCGGACTACAGGCGGCTGTGGTTCGGCAACACGGTCTCCTGGATCGGGCAGGGCATGACCACCCTGGCGGTCTCGCTCCAGGTGTACGACATCACCCGCTCCACCTTCTCGGTCGGGCTCGTCGGGCTCTTCTCGCTCGTCCCGCTGATCGTCTTCGGTCTCTACGGCGGTGCCGTCGCCGACACCGTCGACCGGCGCAAGCTGGGTCTTGCCAGCGCGACCGGGCTGGCCGTGCTGTCGGCGGCGCTGGCCACCGCCGCGTTCGCGGGCTTCCACCGGGTCTGGTTCCTCTACGCGGTGGTCGCGCTGCAATCCGTCTGCGCCGCGCTCAACGCGCCCGCCCGCAGCGCGATGATTCCGCGCCTGCTGCCGCCCGAGCACCTGCCGGCCGCCAACGCCCTCAACTCCGTGACCATGACCTCCGGGATGCTCCTCGGGCCGATGCTCGGCGGGCTGATCGTGGGATATGGGGGCTACCAGGCCGCCTACCTCGTGGACGCCGTCACCTTCTGGGCAGCGCTGTACGCGATGTGGCGGCTGCCCGCGATGCTGCCCGACCGCGGCACCGGCCACGGGGGTGACCGGGCGAAGCGGGCGTCCGTGCTCGACGGACTGCGCTTCCTGGCCACCCGGCCCAATGTCCGGATGACGTTCTTCTCGGACTTCTGCGCGATGATCCTGGCGCAGCCGCGTGCGCTGTTCCCCGCGATCGCCCTTCTCTGGTACGGCGGTGACGCCCGCACCACCGGACTGCTCGTCGCGGCCCCGGCCGTCGGGGCGCTGCTGGGCGGGGTGTTCTCCGGGTGGCAGGGGCGGATCAGACGGCACGGGGTGGCGATCCTGCTGGCCGTCGCGAGCTGGGGTGCGGCGATCGCCGCGTTCGGCCTGACCCGCAACCTGTGGCTCGGGCTGTTCTTCCTCGCGCTCGCGGGCTACGCCGACACCGTGTCCATGGTGTACCGGAGCACCATGCTCCAGGCCGCCGTGCCGGACGAGCTGCGCGGACGGCTCCAGGGCGTGTTCATCGTGGTCGTCGCCGGTGGCCCCCGGCTCGGGGACTTCCTCGCCGGCTCCGTCGCCGACCTCACGTCGCCGACCCTGGCCGTCACCGGCGGCGGACTCGCCTGCGTGCTGGCGATCGGTCTGCTTGGCCTGCGCTCCCGGGGGTTCGTACGCTACGACGCCCGGCGGCCGACCCCGTAGGCGGTGCACGAGGCCGCCGCCGCGGGGTTCGCGGCGGCGGCCTGTGTCTGCTGGTGGTTGTGCGTCAGGCGACGGAGTGGGTGATGACTCCGGTGTAGGTGCCCGCGACGGCTGCTGCGGGAACGACGACGTCGAGGGTGGGGTTCCAGGTGACGGTGTTGTTTCCGGAGCCGCCGATCTTCTGGTAGGCGATGCGAGGGGCTGCGAGGGTGCCCGTGGCGCCGGCGGTGAAGGGGCCGTTGACCGGGGTGCCGACCGTGGGGCCGGGGGTGTAGGTGACGGCGCCTCCCGAGATGGTGGTGGAGCCGGCGTCGGTGGTGAAGTTCGTGCTGAGGTAGACCGTGGCTTCCCAGCTCGCGTCGGCGAGGGAGCGCTGGTCGTCGACGGTGACGTTGCCGAGTGGTCCGCTGGCGGTGGCGCCGGGGGAGACTTCGCCGAGGTCGGCCGTGTCGGGGACGGTGATGGTGAGGCCGTCGGTCGGGGTGACCTGGAAGGTGACCGTGGTGTCGCCCTGACTCGGCGAGGCCGCGCCGCCGGAAGGGGTGCCGCCGATCGTCAGCTGGGTGGGGTCGGCCGTGTCCGTCGTGGTGTCGATCACGGAGGCGGTGCCGTCGCCGCTGTTGGCCGTGTAGACCTTCTCGCCGTTCGCGGTCGCCATCACGGCCACCGGGGCATCGCCGATGTTGGCGGTGATGGTGCTGTCGACGGTGTCTGAGCTGGTGTCGATCACAGTCACGCTGTCCGAGCCGGCGTTGGCGACATAGGCCTTGGAGCCGTTGGGCAGGATGGCCACGTCCCTCGGGGTGGTGCCCACCGTGATGGGAGCACCCGCGGTCTCGGTGGCGGTGTTGATCACCGAAACGGTGCCCGCGCCGGAGTTGGTGACGTACGCCTTGGCCCCGCTGGGAGTGAACGCCACGCCTTCGGGCACGTCGCCCACGGAGATCTCGGTGGACACGGTGTCGGTGGAGGTGTCGACCACCGAGACGTCGTCGGAACCGGAGTTGGTGACATAGGCCGTGGTGCCGTCCGGCGAGACCGCCACGCCCAGCGGAGTGGTGCCGACCGTGATGGTGGTGGTCACGGCGTCAGTGGTGGTGTTGATCACCGAGACGGTGCCGGCCCCCGCGTTGGTGACGTAGACCTTGGCGCCGTTGGGTGTGACGGCGATGCCCGTGGGTGTCGTACCGACGCCGATGGGCGTGCCGACGGTGTTGTCAACAGTGTTGATCACGGAAACGGTGGCAGCGCCGCTGTTGGCCACGTACGCCTTGGTGCCGTTCGGCGTCATGACGACCCCGATGGGAGCGGCGCCGACGGCGATGGTCGGCCCGAGCACGGTGTCCGTGCTGGTCTCTACGATCCGGACGACGTTGTTCTCCTGGTCGGCCACGTACATGAAGTCCGACGGTGCGGCGGTTGCCGGCATGACGGGCAGGGACAGTGAGGCGAGCGCAACCAAGGCGACCGTGGCTGCCCGCTTCAGGGAGCACCAGGTGCTATGTCTGCGCATTTCAGTAGAGCGTCCGACGCTTTGAGCCCGACGACCGAGCACGGCGACCTCCGTGTCCATGATGACGACCCCGGTTGAACGGGGCGAGAGAGATCATCTGTGATGACCCGGAGGCACTATAGGGGCGAATTTGCGCGAAAACTTCGTTTGATTTGCTTGTGTCCTCACTTCAAATTATTCCGCTTATCTGGGCATTTTCGCCTTCTCCCTGCGGGTGCCTTTTTCGGGTGCCGGAATTGTCGTCCGAGCCACTCGAACGGCCGCAGGTCGCGGCGAGGGGTGCGTGGGGGCACGAAGCCGGCCTCCACCCCGGTTCTGGATAGCCGGACCCGTTTGGCTGCCCCCACCCTGCGCACAGCGGGGCGTTCGTCAAATATGGCCTTGGCGGCTCAGGTTGTGGTTCGCCGATCCCGAGAAACATCGACGATGGAAGTAGGTCACTCATGCGTGCTGGACCGCGACGCGTCCGTCTCCCCGCCTACACCAAGGTGCTGACCGGAAGCCTTATGGCCTCGACGGCTCTGCTGACTCTGGCGACCCCCGCGCTGGCAACCCCTCAGGTTGACCCGACAGCAGGCCGGTTGTCCGTGGGGCCGGGGCCGGGCTCGGACCGGTGTGACGGCTACCCCGAGGGCAAGGCTCTCGAGACCCTGGGCGGCTGGGACAAATGCAGGGGCGCGACCGGGCCCACGGGTCCCACCGGTCCTACCGGGCCGACAGGAGCCACCGGCGAGACGGGGCTCCAGGGCGACACGGGCCCGACCGGCGACACGGGTCCGACGGGCGACACCGGTCCGACGGGTCCGACCGGCGACACCGGTCCGACGGGTGCGACGGGTCCGACCGGCGACACGGGTCCGACGGGTGCCACCGGCGCCACTGACATCACGTTCACAAGGGTGTCCAACGCCCAGAGCTGCGCCGATGACACCCAATGCGACATCACGGTGACCTGCCCGAACGCCGGTCAGGTGGTGACCGGCGGCGGACCCCAGAGCAACGGCTTCGGCGACGACCTCATCCTCATGGCGTCCTGGCCCTCTGCCGCCAACGCGTGGAGAGTCGTGGCCGAGAACGAATTGGGCATCACCATCACGTACACGGCCTGGGCCGTCTGCGCCACGGTGTCGTAGCCGTAAGCAGCCGTGACGCGGCGACCCCGTGGGCGGGCCTTCGGAGCCCTGCTCACGGGGTCGCACATCTGTCACGTCGACTGCTGGTCAGAGGCCGGAAATCAGAAGCCGCGCAGTCTCAGCAGCGGCTCCTTGGTGCCGTCACCGTCCTCGGACGGCCAGAGCCAGTCCGTGCCACCGGCTGCCACCAGAGCCGCCTTGACGGCGGTGGGTGATGCGCCGGGATGGGTCGCCTTGTAGAGGGCGGCTCCACCCGCCACATGCGGCGCGGCCATCGAGGTGCCGGACAGGACCGCGTAGCCGCCGTTCCTGAAGGTGGAGCGGATGCACACTCCGGGCGCGATCAGATCAATGTCCGCGCCGTAGTTGGAGAAGTCCGCGAAGGTGTCGTCCCGGTCGGTGCGGCAGCTGGCCTTGCCGAGTCCCCCGGACTTGCCGTCGAAGTCGGCCAGGGCGCTGACGGTGATCACTTCGTCGTACGCGGCGGGGGTGGTGTTCTTGGCGTCGGCGTGGTCGTTGGCCGCCGCGACCACATAGGTCACGCCGGCGGCGACGGAGGCACAGATCGCCTTGTGCATCGCGTCGTTGTTGACCGTGCCGCACTGGCCGTCGTCGCTGCCGCCGCCGCCGAGGCTCATGTTGACGACGTCGATCTGGTCGGCGTGCTGTGTCACGTAGTCGATGCCGCAGATGACATCCGCGTCGGTGCCCATGCCGAGCGGGTTGAGCACCTGGACCGGCCAGATCCGGGCACCTGGTGCCACACCGACGACCCCGGCGTTGTTGTCCAGGGCGCCGACGATGCCCGCGACATGGGTGCCGTGGCCGTGCATGTCGAGGACGGGAAGCTGCGGGATCCAGCAGTTCTTGGCCCCCGCCTTGTAGACGTTCAGGTCGGGGTGGTTGGCGTCGACACCGGTGTCGATCACCGCGACATCGACGTTGACCCGGGTGTCCTTGCCGTCGATGGCGGCCGTCGGGCTGAGGTCGGCCTCCACCCGGTCCACGCCGGTGGGGACCGTCTGCGCGAGGGCGCGTACCCTCCGTTCGGGCTGGACGGACTGGACCAGCGGATCGCCGGCGATCGCGGCTGCCGCGCTCGCGCTCATGGAGGCGGCGTAGCCGTGCAGGGCGTGCCGGTATACGTGCCGCACCCTGGCCCCCATGGAGGATGCCTGGGTGACGGCCGCGTGCACGGTGGCCGTGGCGTCCGCCTGGGTGGCTGCGTCCTTGAGGGTCACGATGTAGCGGCCGGGGACCTGGTCGGACTGTGTGGCCGTTGTGAACGCGGCCGTCGTGGACGTGTCCGCCGACGTGGACGCGGTGGCCGTCGCGGAGGTCGGTGAAGCGGCCGCCAGGGCCAGGGCTAGGAGGGCGGCGCCGATGAGCTTGGGCATCCCGGACCTTTCGAAGGCGAGTCAGTGGGAGCGAATCGGCGGCCAGTTAGGGAATGATCCCCGATTGTCCGATTCGCTTGAGCGCCCAAGGCCTAGCAGTTGTTGCCGCAGCGAACCATCCCGACATCCGGCGAGTGCGGATTTCGCCGAAGCGATGTCCTCCATGTGGCCGTGTCACGGCACCGCCGTGCATCTTCACGGCTTGTGCGTACCACCGCCGCGGCGCGTGTCGAGCGACCACATGTGCGTACAACCGGGGCACTGGAGATGGACGACCGTGCCCTTGTTGGAGATCAGATAGCGCCAGTGGTCGCGGCAGTTGCGTTGCTCGGCGCACGGTGCGCAGTCACGGGAGTCGTCGCAGCGCGGGCAGGGCACCCAGGCGCGCCGGGCGATGTCCGCCTGCGGATCAATGGGAAGCCGCATGGCCGGGCTCCCCTCCGGGACGTCCGGGCCTTTCGGGCAGCACGCCGGCCGCCACGAGCGCGTCGTAGGTGCGCTGCTGCTCGGCGTCGAGCCCGGAGTAGAGCAGGGAGTACGCCGCTTCCTCGTCCCGCAGTGCCGCCACCGGGTCCCAGTCGGGGCCGAGCGCGGCCACGACCTCGGCCCGTCGCCTGGCCTCCTCGAAGGTCAGGTCGATCGAGAAGGGTATGTGATCAGGGGTGCGGTCGGCGGCGTGGTCCTGGTCCATGGCATGACTTCCGAGTGGTGCTGGGTCGGGGGACTGCCACGTGTACCAGAGGGCGGGGCGCCGGGGGAAGGGTCACCTAAGTGGGCACCCGCGGAAGAAGCCGAGGATTCCCGCACCGAGAAAACATCACAAAGATGATGAAATAGGGCATTCCGATCATCGGTTTGTGGGGATTGATGCGTTTTGCTCGATCTATGGTCCTTGTGTCGCTGTGATGGAATTCATGGCTGCTTCGCCGTGGTCGCAGGGTCCACGATCCCGCGCACCACCCCCAGATCGACCAGGTCCTGAGGACGCAGTCGCAGCTGGTCCGCGGTGGCGGGCGCATCGCCCGGCCCGCGCTTGAGGATCGCCGCGGCGAGCTCCGGCGCGATCACCGAGAAGTAACTGTCGGGCGTGGCCCAGGTGTTGTCCGGAGCGGCCAGCGCCAGCGCACCGCCCGAGCCGCCCTCGCCGATCACCAGCGTCGTCACCGGGACCCGGGCCTCCGCCATCGCCGCGAAGGCCTCGGCGATCGCCGCGCCCGCACCCTCGCGCTCGGCCTCGGCGTCGTTCGCGGCGCCGGGGGTGTCCACCAGCGTCAGCACGGGGATCCCCAGCCGGTCCGCGAGCCGTATCAGCCGCGCGGCGGTCCGGTACCCGGCCGGCCGGGTCGCGGTGCCCGCCTGCGCCGCGTAGGCCACCGTCCGGCCCTCCCGCAGCCCGAAGCCGCACAGCATTCCGGGGTCCGTGCCGCCCCGCCGGTCGCCCTGGACGTCGAGCCGCAGGCCGAAGTGCGCGTCGAGATACGCCTGGGCGCGCGGGCGGCGGGCGGAACGTGCCAGCTGGACGGCGCCCCAGCCGGTGGGTGCCGGGTCCTGGCTGCCGAGGGCGAGCGGCGGTGACGGAGCCGACGGCGGAGAGGGCGCCGAAGCGGTCCCGCCCGTCAACAGCGTCAGCCATGACGCCAGCGTCTCCTGCAGGTCCTCCTGCCGGACGATCGCGTCGATCTGCCCGGCGGCGAGCTGGCCTGCGGCCGTGTACGCGGACGGGTCGGCGTTCTGCGGCCTGACCCGTGACCCGGCGAAGCCGATCTGAGCTCCGGGAAGGGCCAGGATCACATCCGCGCCTGCGCCGAGGGTGGCCCAGCCGCCGCCCGTCGTGGGATCCCGCAGCACCGCGATCTGGGCAAGCCCCGCCTCACGGGTCTGCGCGGCGGCACGCGCCACACGCTGGAGCTGGGTGAGGGCGATCATGCCCTCCTGCATCCGGCTGCCACCCGTGGCGATCAGCGACACGAGGGGCAGACGCCCGGCACGGGCATGGGCGTACGCGGCCTCCAGCCTGTCCCCCGTCCGCTCGCCCAGCGAGCCGCCCATGAAACGGAACTCGAAGGAGACGATCACGGCCCGGCACTCACCGATCCGCCCGACGCCCCAGACGACCGACTCCTCCTCGCCGCTGCGGGCCGCCGCCCGGACCCTCGAGGCTCCGTACCCGTCCCAGCCGATCGGGCCGTCGGGATGCGCGGTCCCCGCCCCCGCAGCGGTATCCGCGGGCGGGCCCGTCTGCGGCGCCTCCTCGAAGGCCTCGCTGACCAGCGCGATCGCCTCCTGCGCGGTCAGCCCGTCAGCCATGGGTCAGCGCCCGCTTCAGGATCTTGCCCATGTCGTTGCGGGGCAGGCTCTCCACGTAGCGGACCGTACGGGGCCGCTTGTGCGGGGCGAGCTGCGCGGCGACATGGTCCGCCAGCGCCTCGGCCGACGGCGGACGCTCCGGATCAGCCGCCACCACCCACGCCACCACCCGCTCGCCGAGATCCGTGTCCGGCTCGCCGGTCACCGCGACCTCCCGTACGCCGGGGTGGTCCAACAGCGCGTTCTCGATCTCCCCGGCACCGATCTTGTAGCCACCGCTCTTGATCAGGTCGGTCGCCTTGCGGCCCACGATCCGCACAGAGCCGTCCGCGTCCCGTACGGCCATGTCACCGGTGCGGAACCAGTCCCCGTCGAACGCCGCCGCCGTCGCGTCCGGCCGGTTGAGGTACCCGGTGAACAGGCTCGGGCCCTTCACCTGGATCTCGCCCACCGTCTCGCCGTCGTACGACGTGATCTCGGAACCGTCCTCCTCCACCAGCCGCAGCCCCACGGCACGCAGTGGTACGCCGACCGATCCGGGCCGGGCCTCGCCGTCGACCGGGACGCTCGTGCTCATCAGCGTCTCGGTCATCCCGTAGCGCTCGATGACGCGCCGTCCGGTACCCGCCGCGATCCGCTCGTGGTCGTACACGGGCAGCGCGGCAGAACCGGAGACCAGCAGCCGCGCGCCCGCCAGGGCCTTCGTCAACTCCGGGTCGCCGACCAGTGCTTCGGCCAGCCGGTGGTACATCGTCGGCACCCCGAACAGCATCGTTCCGCCCGCGCCCAGCTCCCGCGCCACGCCCTCCGCAGAGAACTTCCCGAGGTGCCGCACCTCGCCACCCCGGCGCAGCGGACCCAGGATCCCCAGGATCAGTCCGTGCACATGGAACAGCGGGAGGCCGTGGACGAGTACGTCGTCGCCGGTCCACGCCCAGGCTTCGGCCAGCGCGTCCAGGGTCGCCGTGATCGCCCGCCGGGGCAGCACGGCACCCTTCGGGGCGCCGGTGGTCCCCGAGGTGTAGACGATCAGCGCAGGGGCTTCGGGGTCGTCCGGCTCGGGCGGGAGCTCCGCATCCGCCCCGGTCTCCGTCACCGTGATGTCCAGCCGCTTCAACCGGGCCAGCACCGAGGGGAGTTCGTCGTCCGGCGCCGCGAGCACCACTGAGGGCGTGCTGTCCCCGACGATATGCGACAGCTCCCGTTCACCGGTCTTCGGATTCAGCGGTACGGCAGGAACTCCCGCGAGCAGCGCGGCGACCACCCCGACCGCCGTCTCGAGCGTCGGCGTGGCCCACACCGCGATCCGGCCCGCGCCCGCGATACGCCCCGCCAGCGCCCGCGCCGCCGTGGCGAGTTCGCCATACGTCAGCGACCGGTCGCCGAACCGCAGGGCGGGACGGTCCGGCGCGGCCGCCAGTGCCGGAAACACAGGCAGGGCCGGAACCGCTGGGACCGCCGGCAACGCAGCACTCACGAGTCGTCCTCCTCGATTCTGGGGCACCCCCATCATTGTCCCCACGCCTTGCCTACTCGTGCGTAACAAATTCGGGGTGGAAGAGGGGTGGACCGAGGGTCGGGTCAGGTCAGGGCAGTGGCAGCGCCAGCCGCACCGCGTACACCGCCACCAGACCGAACCCCACCCGGAAGGTCCAGGCCCGGGCCCGTGCCCCGATCCGTGCCCCCGCGATCCCGCTCACCGCGACCAGCAGCTGCTGCCACGCCAGCGAGGCGGCGAAGACCCCGGCGACGAACACCGTTCCCGCGGCTCCGCTGCCCAGCTCGGCGCCCTGGGCGGTGGTCAGCGCCGCGAAATAGAGCGCGGTGGTCGGGTTGACCAGGGTCAGTGCGGCGAACCGGGCGAAGGTCCGCCCCGCCCCGCCCGTCGCCGCCGCGCCCGTCTCCGCCACGGCGGGGGAGTCGTCACCGGCGGTGTGCCGCGACGCCCACAGCCCCCGTACCGCGATGACCATCAGCACCGTGGCCGACACCACCCGGACCCACGCCTCCACCCCGGTCAGCGCGGATGCGACCAGCGGGCCGACGGCGGTCGCGAGCGCCGCGTACAGGAGGTCGACGGACGCGACGGCCGCCGCGGCCGCGACGGCGTTACGGCGGTCCCGCAGGCTCTCCTGCACCAGCAGCACACCCATCGCGCCGACGGGCATCGCCACACCGAGGCCTGCGGCAGCTCCGGCCACCGCGGTCGTCCACATCTCGCTCATGGCGCACACCATCGGATGCGGGCCGAGGCTCGCGCGGCCGGATTACGGTGAGGGCTGCGACAATCGCGGTATGGATCGCCTGGACAGTGAAATCCTCGGTGTGCTGCAAGAGGATGCGCGGATCTCGTACCGCGATCTGGGAGTACGGGTCGGGCTGAGCGCCAACGCCGCGGCCGACCGGGTGCGCAGGATGCGCCGCGAGGGGGTCATCCGGGGGTTCACGACCCTCGTGGACCCGGCCGCGGCAGGAAGCCGCGAGGGGCTCGTGGTCTTCATCGACATCACCCTGCGTCTGGACACCACGAACGAGGAGTTCGAGGGCGCGGTGCTGCGCCTGCCGGGGATCACGGAGGTCGTCCATGTCACCGGGGCCCACGACTATCTCGTCCGCGCCCGCGCCGCGGACCCGGCGGCGTTGGACACCTTGCTGCGCCGGCTCAAGCGAGAGGCGGGCGTGGCCCAGTCGAGCACCCGTATCGCCCTGCGCGCGGCCCGGTAGCGCTCCCCTGCGGCGCGCCTCGGCGGGCATGCACGGGGGCGGCGGGGGACTCCCAGGTGACACACCGGATTCCGGGCGAAGCGCCTACGCGGTCAGCGGGTTGAGCACCATCGACTTGACGCGCCCTTCCAGCATCGCCCCGAGTCCCACCACCGCGCACACATCAGGCTGCTCGGCGATATGCACCGGCATGCCGGTCTCGTCGCGCAGCATCTGGTCGAGGCCCGGAAGCAGCGCGCTGCCTCCGACCATCATGATCCCCCGGTCGGCGAGGTCGGCGACCAGATCGGGCGGGCAGTCGCGCAGGATCTTCCCGATGCCGTCGAGCACGGCGGTGAGCGGGGTGTGAATGGCGTCGCGTACGGCCGCGGTGTCCACCTTCACCGACCGTGCGAGCCCGGTGGCCACATCACGCCCGTGGATCTCGGTGGACGCGGGCCCCCGGACGGTGAGGCCGTTCTCGCTGAGCGCGAGCTGGAGCGGGCGTACGGACTGGCTGGGCAGCATCAGCGCGTGCTGGTGGCGCAGATGCTGGATCACCGCGTGGTCGACCGCGTCCCCGCCGACCGGGATCCGCACGGCCGTGACGATCGAGCCCAGGGAGAGCACGGCGATCTGGGTGGTGGCGGCGCCGCACGCCATGATCATGGTGGCCGTGGGCTGCTCCACCGGGAGCCCGCAGCCGACGGCCGCCGCGATCAGGGTGTCGACCAGCTCGACACGGCGGGCGCCCAGCCCGACCAGGGTCTCCACGGTGGCGCGCTGGGCGAGCGGATCGGCCTGGTGCGGGGTGCAGGCGGCGGCCCGCAGCCGGGGCTTGCGGCGCAACTGGCGGCGCAGCTTCTCGCCGAGCAGATGGCGCAGCATGCGCTGGGCCATCTCGATGTCCACGACGGTGCCGCCGGACACGGGGCGCATGACCCGGATGTAGTCGGGGGTGCGCCCGGTCATCTGCTGCGCGAACTCGCCGACGGCGATGAGCGCGCCGCTGCGCATGTTCACGGCGACGACACTCGGCTCGTCGACGACGAGCCCGGCGCCTTTGACGAAGACACGGGTCCGCGCGGCGCCGATGTCGACGGCCACGTGGCAGCGGCGCAGCTGGTCGAGGCTGACGGTCACGGCGGTCCTCCCGAGATCGGTTTCTCTTCGCATCGTGCGACCGCCAGGCGCTGGGCGCGCGTTGTGATGAGCCGCTCGGGGGGAAGTCCGTGACGACACGTCAGCATCGGAGCACGCGTCACATCAGGCGCTGCAACAGCCCCCAGGTGAACTCGGCCACGCACGGCGTGCCGTCGGGCAGTGTGAACGCCAGCCCCCAGCGGGTCGGCGCCGTGCCTTCCATGGGCCGTACGGGGGCGAAGGCTCTGGCCACCTCGTCCACCGTGCAGGACCAGGGGCGCAGATCGTCCCCCGTGAGCAGTACGGGAACCCGGGCCCCCGGCGCGCGGACGAGCCACTCGTTCCATACGGCCCCGCCGGGTGCCGCCAGTACCTCGAACCGCAGGTCGGGCCACAGCGGCACGGGCCACAGGAGGGCGTCGCACTCCAGATCGCCGATGCGGCGGCGGGCGGTGGACTCGGGCTCGCCGAGCACGGAGCGGTAGCGGGACAGACTCCCGCGCGCCCGGGGTGAGCGGAGCATCGCCTGCCAGCGGCGGTTCGCCTCACGCATGTCCGCGACCGACGCGCCCAGCCGGTGCCGTGCCTCCTCGACCAGGTCCGGCTGGTGGTCGGCCATCCGGCGGAGCAGGACGAGCTGGAACTCGTGGGGCCCGAAGCTGTTCATGCTCCTCATCGTGCCCCGAGCCCAAGGGGCGGCCGCGCCGCGGAACTGCGGATTCCACACACGATCCTCACAGACTCGGCTATCTCTGTTGCCCGTCCGCTGCGTACGCTGCGGGCGCCATGGACTACTGCTACCAGTGCCGTCGGCACCTCAATGGGGCTCTGGCGTGCGCCGGATGCGGTACACCCGCGGAGGAGCTGAGGTATCACAACCCCGCCGTCGTCCCCGCAGCCATGCCCGCAGCCCGCCGTGTGCCGGTGGCCGAGGCCGGTCC
Source organism: Streptomyces sp. NPDC059828 (assembly GCF_042731955.1). NCBI lineage: Bacteria > Bacillati > Actinomycetota > Actinomycetes > Kitasatosporales > Streptomycetaceae > Streptomyces > Streptomyces sp. NPDC059828. The sequence goes on from NZ_JBHWIW010000002.1 coordinate 29,573, forward strand.
CGCGCCGGTCAACCGGCCTTCCGCCGCGCCGGCCGACGAGGTCGTGGTCGAGCTCGGCGGCGCGTACGACGAGCCCCGGACGCCGTCAGGGCACCGCCGCGCGCCCACCGCGAGTCGGAAGGCACGCAGGTCGGCGGGTGTCCGCGGACGCCGCAAGCGTGGCCGGAAGGTCGTGGTCGGCGCGGTCGGCCTGGTGCTCGCCGCGGGCGTGCTGAGCCTGACCGAGCTGGCGAAGGAGACCGTATGGGGCGGCGACGGCGCCTCCGTGGAGGTCCGCGAGGAGGAAGCGCCGCTCCCGGTCGAGGAGATCCCCGACCCGGCCGTCAGTGACGAGCCCGCGGAGGGCCCGAGCGGGGTCAGCGAGGCGCCCGAGACGGAGTCGGCCGTGCCCCGCCCCAGCGCCACGGGCGGCGGGGGCACCACGGGCCGCCCCGTGGCCGTGGAGTCCTCGTCGAGGGCGGTGCGGTCCGGCTCGTCCGTGCCCGCGCCGGATCGCAGCAGTGACGATTCTGCTTCGACGTCGCCGGAGTCCGGCGACGAGCCGTCGGACCCGGGCGACGCGGGTTCGGCGACGCCCACGAAGCCCGCCGGCCCGCCTCCGGCGCCCACCCCCACTCCCACGCCCTCGCCCAGCGAGACCTGCACCTGGTTCCTCTTCTGGTGCACCTGAGGATCCCGGTTCACCCGAGGGGCGGCACGCTCGTGGTCACACCTCGCCCAGCATCCGCCTGAGCAGGTCCCGCAGCACCGTGCGCTCCTGCGCCGAAAGCTCCGCCAGCGGTTCCCGCGCGAAGTGCAGGGACTCCCGCAGCTCCCGTGCGGTCTCCCGGCCCAGGGCCGTGGCCGCGGCGATCTTCACCCTGCGGTCGGCCGGATCCGGCCGCCGCTCGACAAGTCCCCGGGCCTCCAGCCGGTCGATGATCCCCGTCACGTTCGACGGCTCGCACTTCAGCTGACGCGCGATCCGGCGCATAGGGGTGGCCTCGACGGAGAGCAGCCCCAGCACCCGGGCCTGGGCGCCGGTGAGGTTGTGCCGGGCCGCGGCCTCCTCGTACTCGTCGTGGTAACGGGTCACGACCGAGCCGATGAGATCGACGACCTCCAGGGTCAGTGGGTCCGTTGGTGTGATGGCCATGGCAGGCAGCATACCCGGATACTTGACAACATGAAATATCTAGGCGCATGGTTGTTTCAGGTACTGAAATTCATGTACTGAAACATCCAGTAGGAGGCATCGCAGCCATGTCCGCACTTCCCGCGTCCAGCCGTGAATGGCACCTCGTCGCCCGACCCCACGGCTGGCCCAAGCCTGAGGACGTCGCCCTCCGCGAGGTCCCGGTGGCGGAGCCGGGCGAGGGCCGGATCCTCGTGCGCAATCTCCACTTCTCGGTCGACCCGTACATGCGTGGCCGGATGAACGATGTGAAGTCCTACGCCCCGCCGTACCAGCTCGACCGGCCCATGGAGGGCGGCGCCGTCGGCGAGGTCGTCGCGTCCGGCGCCGAGGGCTTCGCCGTCGGTGACCACGTCCTGCACGGCCTGGGCTGGCGCGAGTACGCCGAAGTGCCCGCCCAGCAGGCCACCAGGGTCGACCCCTCCGTCGCCCCGCTCTCCGCCTACCTGGGCGTGCTCGGTATGCCCGGGATGACCGCCTACGCGGGCCTCTTCGAGGTCGCCTCCTTCAAGCAGGGCGACGCGGTGTTCGTGTCCGGCGCCGCGGGTGCCGTCGGCAGCCTGGTCGGCCAGATGGCGAAGCTGAAGGGCGCCTCGCGCGTCATCGGCTCGGCCGGCTCCGACGAGAAGGTCAAGCTGCTGGTGGAGGAGTATGGCTTCGACGCCGCGTTCAACTACAAGAACGGCCCCGTCGCCGAGCAGCTCGCGGCCGCCGCGCCGGACGGTATCGACGTCTACTTCGACAACGTCGGCGGTGAGCACCTCGAGGCCGCGCTCTCCTCGTTCAACCTGCACGGCCGCGCCACCATCTGCGGAATGATCGCCCAGTACAACGCCACCGAGCCCACTCCGGCCCCGCGCAACCTCGCCATGGTGATCGGCAAGCGGCTGCGGCTCCAGGGCATGCTGGTCTCCGACCACGCGGCGCTCCAGCCCCAGTTCGTCCAGGAGGTGGGCGGCTGGCTGCGCTCCGGCGAGCTCAAGTACGACGAGACCGTGGTCGAGGGCATCGAGAACGGCTTCGACGCCTTCCTCGGCATGCTGCGCGGCGAGAACACCGGGAAGATGGTCGTCTCCCTGCCCCGCTGAGCCACCGGACGGGCCCGGAGTCCGACGGCCACCGCCGAGGTGGGCATCGGTGGGAAGCCGGCTGATCGGACCCACCGCACCGGGCCGCACCCCACCGGGGGTGCGGCCCGCACCGCGTCCAAGGCGGCGCCGACGCGTCCCCGAAGGACGGTTCCGCCCGCCCGATAGGGTGTGCGACATGCGTGATTTCGGGGCGGGCTTCGGCTACATGGTGAAGGGCCAGCAGTGGGTCGGCAGGCACGGCCGGTGGTTCGGCCTCGGGTTGCTGCCCGGGCTGATCACCCTGGTGCTGTACGCCGGTGCACTCATCGGACTCTGGTACGGCTCCGATGACATGGTGGCCTGGGCCACCCCGTTCGCGGACGACTGGTCGTCCGCGTGGCTCGGGGCGTTCCGGGGCTTCCTCACCGCGCTGGTCTTCGTCTTCGGCCTGTTCCTGGCCGTGATCACCTTCACAGCCGTGACCCTGCTGGTCGGACAGCCCTTCTACGAGTCGCTCTCCGAGCAGGTCGACCGTACCGAGGGCGGCGAGGTCCCCGAGTCCGGGCGCGGCTTCTGGCGCGAGCTGTGGATCTCCGCGAGGGACAGCCTGAAGGTGCTGCTGAGGGTCGCGTTCTACGGCGTGCTGCTCTTCGCACTCGGCTTCATCCCGGTGATCGGTCAGACCGTCGTACCCGTGCTCGGCTTCTGTGTCTCCGGCTTCTTCCTCGCCGAGGAGCTCACCGCCGTGGCCCTCCAGCGACGCGGAGTCGACCTGAAGGAGCGCCTCACCCTGCTCCGTGGCCGCCGCATGCTCACCCTCGGCTTCGGGGTCCCGCTCGCCCTGGCCTTTGTGGTCCCGTTCGTCGCGGTCTTCCTGATGCCGGGCGCGGTGGCGGGCGCGACGCTGCTGGTACGCGATCTGACGGCGACTCCCGACGAGCCGCAGCCACAGCCGCAGCCCGAGGCGCAGTTGGCCCCGCAGGGCCGGTACGGCTTCAGCAAGGACGAGGCTCGCCCCTGAGGCCTGTTCGGGGGAGCAGCGGCGCGCCGTCACGGCGCGCCTTCGGGATCTACGGGGTGCCCGGGGAATCCTGGGTGATCTCCCCCCGGAGGCGTGAGGCACCCCAGCACCGCCCCGGGGCGGTACCTGACAGCCGCCCCGGGGTTCCGGTGCCCGACTTACGCGACCAGCTCGGCCTACGCGGGCGGCTCGGCCGCCGTCACCTGCCGGTAGGCGATCTCCGCGAGCCGCCGCTGGCCGTCCTTGCCGGGATGGAACCAGTCCCAGGGGCTCAACTGCTCCCCGGTGAACCGGTAGTCGAAGACCGCTCCTCCGTCATAGCGGCAGCGCTGGTCCTTCGCGCAGACGTCCTCGAGCGCCTCGTTGTACGCCACCACCCGCTCGTACACCCGGTCCCTGCGCTGCCCGGCGGCCTCGCCCAGGTCCTCGGCGTCGCCGAGCATCGAGGCGCAGATGCCCAGCTTCCAGACCTCCCGGCCGAGCGGGTTGACCCGGCCGGTCGACCACAGGCGCTTCAGGTCGGGGATGCTCGACACATACACCTGCGCCTTGGGCGCGGTGCGGCGCAGCGCGCGCATCGCCGATTCGAACGACGCGGTGAACTCCTTGACCGGGGTCATCAGATCGGGTGAGTCCCGGCATGCGTCGTTGGCGCCCACCATCACCGTGACCAGTTCGGGGCGGCGCGCGGCGGCCGCGGTCATCTGGGCCGGGAGGTCCGCCATCCGGGCCCCGCTGCTGGCGTGGTTCCAGCTCCGGTCCCCCGCGGCCGCACCCAGCAGTCGCTGCGCCAGGCTGCGCACCCCGGTGTCGGTGCCGGTCGCCCAGGACGCCTCCGGGCAGTCCGCGAGCAGGGAGCAGACGTCGAAACCCCGGGTGATCGAGTCGCCGACGGCCGCGATCGAGGCGGGGCTGCGGTCCCAGGCCGGGGTGGGGGAGGGGGACGGCCGGGGCGCCTTGGGGCGGGCGCCGTGCTGCACGGCGGGTGGACCGTCACAGGCTGTGACCGCGGTCTGGCCGAGGAGCACCGCCGCCGTCAACGCGGCGACCGTGGCAAACGGGCGAACCCTCTTTCGCCCGTTCCGCTGTTTTCCGTGCATCCTTCCCTCCCCGTAGGTGTCCCCGCGACACCCCATTTCCCCCCGGCGCACGGTAGCTTTGCCCCGTCGAACCAAGGGCAGTCGGGTCCACCGGCTCCGGTAAATTACATCACGTCACATGCTGTCCGTTATGGGCGGGTTCACGGAGTTTCACGCCGGATGATGTTTACTGAGGCCCCTGGGGAAAGGCGAACCCCGTCCCACACTGGAGGTCCCGGTGACGACACGCGGCGTTCTGTACGTTCACTCCGCACCACGCGCGCTGTGCCCGCACGTCGAATGGGCGGTGGCGGGTGTACTGGGTGTGCGGGTCCAACTCGACTGGGTCCGGCAGCCCGCGTCGCCGGGCACCTGGAGAGCGGAGTTCTCCTGGCAGGGAGAAGCGGGCACGGCCTCCAAGCTCGCGTCCGCGCTGCGCGGCTGGCAGCTGCTCCGCTTCGAGGTCACCGCGGAGCCGACCCCCGCCGCCGAGGGTGAGCGCTACAGTGCCACTCCCGAGCTGGGCATCTTCCACGCCGTCACCGGTATCCACGGAGACATCCTGATCCCCGAGGACCGGCTGCGCGCCGCCATGGCCCGCTCGGCGCAGGGCGAGACGGAGCTGGAGGCCGAGATCTCCAAGCTGCTGGGCAAGCCCTGGGACGACGAGCTGGAGCCCTTCCGGTACGCGGGCGAGGGTGCGCCGGTCCGCTGGCTGCACCAGGTGGTCTGACCCCCGGATCGTCCGGCACCGCGCCAGACACGCACGAAGGGCCCGTCTCCCCGAGGAGACGGGCCCTTCGCGTTGTCCCGGTGCGTTCCGGTGCGTCAGACCGTATGGAGCGTCAGACCGTACGGAACGCCAGCACCACGTTGTGACCGCCGAAGCCGAACGAGTTGTTGATCGCCGCGATCGTGCCGTCGGGCAGCGCCCGCGGCTCACCGCGCACGATGTCCGCGTCGACCTCGGGGTCGAGGTCGTCGACGTTGATCGTCGGCGGGGCGAGACGGTGGTGCAGGGCGAGGACCGTCGCGACGGTCTCGATGCCGCCCGCGCCACCGAGCAGATGCCCGGTCATCGACTTGGTCGCGGACACCGCGACGTGGTCCAGGTCGTCGCCGAGTACCTTGCGCAGCGCCTTGACCTCCGCGACATCACCCTGAGGAGTGGACGTCGCATGGGCGTTGAGGTGGACGACCTCGCCCGGCTTGAGGTCCGTCGAGTCGAGCAGGTTCTGGAGCGCGGCGGCGATACCGCGGCCGGTCGGCTCCGGCTGGGCGATGTGGTGGCTGTCCGCGGACAGTCCCTGGCCGAGCACCTCGCAGTAGACGCGGGCACCACGGGCGGCGGCGTGCTCCGCCGACTCCAGGATCACCACACCGGCGCCCTCGCCGAGCACGAAGCCGTCACGGTCCTTGTCGTAGGGACGCGACGCCTTCTCGGGCTCGTCGTTGTTCTTGGACATCGCCATCATGTTGGCGAACGCGGCGACCGGCAGCGGGTGGATGGCCGCCTCCGTACCGCCCGCGATCACCACGTCGGCACGGCCGCTGCGGATCATCTCGACGGCGTAGCCGATCGCCTCGGCGCCCGACGCGCAGGCGGAGACCGGGGTGTGCACGCCCGCCTGGGCGTTCACCTCCAGACCCACGTTGGCGGAGGGGCTGTTGGGCATCAGCATCGGCACGGTGTGCGGGGAGACGCGGCGTACGCCCTTCTCCTTCAGCACGTCGTACTGGTCGAGCAGCGTGGTGACACCGCCGATGCCGGACGCGATGACCGCGCCGAGCCGCTCGGGCGCCACCTGCGCGCCCTCGGCGGACTCCGCGCCGGCCGGGCCGGCGTAACCCGCGTCGGCCCACGCCTCACGGGCGGCGATCAGCGCGAACTGGGCGGAACGGTCCAGCTTCCGGGCGACCGGACGCGGCAGCACGTCGGCCGGGTCGACGGCCACCGGGGCGGCGATCCGGACGGGCATGTCGGCGAAGCGTTCGTCCTCCAGAGGGCGGACGCCGGAGCGTCCCGCGATCAGACCTTCCCAGGTCGATGCGGAGTCGCCACCCAGCGGTGTGGTTGCGCCGATACCGGTGACGACCACGGTGCGATTGGTCGAGTTCACAGGAATTCTTTCTCCACGGTCTAAGCGGTGAGGCGGTTACGTGAATCAGCGGCGCCACCGCTGGGTGGCGTACCTGATCGGCCTGTGATCAGGCCTGGTGCTTCAGGATGTAGTTGGCGGCGTCGCCGACCGTCTTGAGGTTCTTGACGTCCTCGTCGGGGATCTTGACGTCGAAGCGCTCTTCGGCGGCGACGACTACCTCGACCATGGACAGCGAGTCGACGTCCAGGTCGTCGGTGAAGGACTTGTCCAGCTGGACGTCCTCCGTCGGGATACCCGCGATCTCGTTGACGATCTCCGCGAGACCTTCGACGATCTCTTCCTGAGTGGCGGCCATGTGGCGCTCCTTCGGTGTGTAGCTCAGTGTCTGGCTAAGGGTTGAACGGGCTTGCCCGGAGTCCCGGACAACCGGAGTGCTACCGGAAGTCCGGAAGATCCGCATGCTTGCCTAGGGGAGGGTAACGACCGTCGCGGCGTAGACGAGCCCCGCCCCGAAGCCGATGACGAGCGCGGTGTCGCCGCTCTTCGCCTCTCCGGTCGCCAGAAGCCGCTCCATCGCGAGCGGAATCGAGGCGGCCGAGGTGTTGCCGGTGGTCTCCACATCACGGGCGACCGTGACGTGCTCCGGCAGTTTCAGGGTCTTCACCATCGAGTCGATGATCCGCATGTTGGCCTGGTGCGGGATGAAGACATCCAGGTCGTCCGCGCTGATTCCGGCCGCGTCCAGCGCCTGCTGGGCGACCTTCGCCATCTCGAACACAGCCCAGCGGAACACCGCCTGGCCCTCCTGGGTGATGGCCGGGAAGCGCTCGGGAGTCCCGTCGCGGTACTCCGCCCACGACACGGTCTGCTTGATCGTGCCCGACTTGTCGCCTTCGGAGCCCCAGACCGTGGGGCCGATCCGCGGTTCCTTCGCCGGCCCGACCACGACCGCGCCGGCGCCGTCGCCGAACAGGAAGGCCGTGGCGCGGTCCTCCAGGTCGGTCAGATCGCTGAGCCGCTCGACCCCGATCACCAGCACGTACTCGGCGGAACCTTCCACCACCATGCCCTTGGCGAGGGTCAGTCCGTAGCCGAAACCGGCACAGCCCGCCGAGATGTCGAAGGCCGCGGCCTTGTTCGTGCCGAGCTTGTCGGCGATCTCGGTGGCGACGGCCGGCGTCTGGTGGAAGTGCGAGACGGTGGAGACGACCACGGCGCCGATCTGCTCCGGGGTCAGCCCGGCATCGGCGATGGCCTTGCCCGACGCCTCGATCGACATCGCGGCGACGGTCTCCTCGTCGTTCGCCCAGTGCCGGGTCGCGATGCCCGAGCGGGAACGGATCCACTCGTCGGACGAGTCGATCGTCTCCAGGATCACCTCGTTGGGCACGACGCGGGTGGGGCGGTAACCGCCGACACCCATGATCCGTGCGTACGGCGCGCCCTGGCTGGGCCTGATCTTCGACATGCGCTTTACGGCTCCTTCGTCAGGCGCTGGGCGAGCCCGCCGCGTCTGCGGCGTCCGAGGCGTCGGCGGCGGGGGCCGGGGCGCCCGCGGACTCCGCGATGAGCGTGCGGGCCGCCTCGAGGTCATCTGGGGTCTTCAGCGCGAGTGTCTTCACGCCGGGCAGGGCGCGCTTGGCCAGACCGACGAGGGTGCCGCCCGGGCACACCTCGATGATCGCAGTCGCACCCAGCTGCTTGAACGTCTCCATGCACAGGTCCCAGCGCACCGGGTTGGCGACCTGGCCCACGAGCCGGGCGACGACCTCGTCGCCCGCCGTGACGACGGCACCGTCCCTGTTCGAGACGTACGGCACCTTCGGGTCCATGGGGGCCAGCGCCTTGGCGGCCTCCTCCAGCTTCGCGACCGCGGGCGCCATGTGGTGCGTGTGGAACGCGCCGGCCACCTTGAGCGCCACGACCTTGCGGACACCCTCGGGCTTGTCCGCGTCCAGCGCGGCGAGCTGCTCCTTGGTGCCGGCGGCCACGATCTGGCCCGCGCCGTTCACATTCGCCGGAGTCAGTCCGAGCTTCTTCAGATGCGCGATGCTCACCTCGGGGTCACCGCCGAGCAGTGCCGACATGCCGGTCTCGGTGACGGCGGCGGCCTCGGCCATCGCGAGGCCCCGGGTCCGTACGAGACGCAGCGCCGCCGCTTCGTCGAGGACACCGGCGAACGCGGCAGCGGTGATCTCGCCGACGCTGTGACCGGCGAGGGCGCCGGGCGCGAAGTCGTCGCGCGAGTCGCCGAGCGCGTCACGCAGCGCGGAAGCGGAGAGCAGACCGGCCGCGACGAGCAGCGGCTGAGCCACGGCCGTGTCGCGGATCTCGTCCGCGTCGGCCTTTGTGCCGTAGTGGGCAAGGTCGAGTCCGATGGCGTCGGACCAGACCGCGATGCGGTCGGCGGCGCCGGGGAGTTCGAGCCAGGGAGTCAGGAAGCCGGGCGTCTGAGCGCCTTGGCCGGGAGCGACGAGTACGAGCACCCTCACACTCTCTCTTGTGGATGGTCCGCGCCGCCCGTGGGGACAGGGACCAAGAACCGTCAGGGGAATTGTCGGTGTTCGACAAAAGACTAGGACTGGAGATCGCCGTCTACCAGACGCCCGAGGATGAGTGCGATCCGGAGAGTGAACGCGGAGCGGACATCAGAGGGTGACCAGCCGGTGACGTCGGTCACACGTCGGAGCCGGTAGCGAACGGTGTTGGGGTGGACGAAGAGCATCCGGGCGGCGCCTTCGAGGCTGCTGGCCTGCTCCAGATAGACACTGAGGGTTTCCAGCAGCGCCGAGCCTGCTTCTTCCAGTGGTCTGTAGATCTCCTCCACCAGCTGCTCGCGCGCTGAAGGGTCGCCCGCGATGGCGCGTTCCGGCAGCAGATCGTCCGCCAGAACCGGACGCGGGGCATCCTGCCACGCCGCACACGCCTTGAGCCCCGCTGCGGCGGCCTGCGCGGAGCGTGTCGCCGCCAGCAGATCCGGTACGACCGGGCCGGCCACCACGGGCCCCGCCGCGTAGGGGCCGATCAGGGCCTTGGCGACATGCAGCGGGTTGTCGCTGCCACCGGCGATGACCACCAGCCGGTCACCGAGCACACCGGTCAGCACCTGGAGCTTGGCGTGCCGGGCCGCTCGGCGGATGGCCTCCACGGTGAGCTCGCTGTCCCCGTCGGGGGCGGTGCCCAGCACCACGCACACATGCTCCGGCGAGTTCCAGCCGAGCGCCGCGGCCCTGCTGACGGCGCCCTCGTCGGCCTCGCCGGACAGCACCGCGTTGACCACCAGCGACTCGAGCCGGGCGTCCCAGGCGCCGCGGGCCTCGGCCGCCTGCGCGTAGACCTGGGCGGTGGCGAAGGCGATCTCCCGCGCGTAGACCAGCAGGGCCTCGCGCAGGATCGACTCGTCACCCGGCGCCGCGACCTCCTCGATCGCCACTTCCATGACCTCGATGGTGGTGCGCACCATCTCCACCGTCTGCCGCAGCGTGATCGCCCGGGTCAGCTCACGCGGCGCCGTGCCGAAGACATCGGTCGAGATCGCCTGGGGTGTCTCGGGGTGCCGGAACCACTCCGTGAACGCCGCGATACCCGCCTGGGCCACCAGACCGATCCACGACCGGTTCTCCGGTGGCATCGCCCGGTACCACGGCAGCATCTCGTCCATGCGGGCGATGGCGTTCGCGGCGAGCCGCCCCGAGGACTGCTCCAGTCGCTTCAGGGTCGCGGAGTGCGGATGGGCGGCGTTCGCGGGCAGAGCCGGCTCGGCGGGTTCGGGATGGGGCACGGGGACAAGAGTGCCTTATCAGGACGCCTATGCGGAGACTCGGGGTCCGGGGCGGGGGTTCGTGGGGGGTCCGCTTCGGGAGTCGAGGAGAGGCCCCGCCCAGGTGTCACCGTCTACCGTGGAGCGTGTGATTTCCGTACGGCCCGCCGCAGGGCGCTACCGGGGTGGAGACGAGGCCACCGGCATCGAGTCGCTGCACGCGTTCTCGTTCGGACGTTTCTACGAGCCCGACAATCTGCGCTTCGGGGCGATCATCGCCTGCAACGAGGAGCGGCTGGCACCGGGTGCCGGATTCGACGAGCACCCGCACAGCCACACCGAGATCGTGACCTGGGTGGTGGAGGGCGAGCTGACCCACCGGGACGGCACCGGCCGCGCCACCGTAGTGCTCCCCGGCGATGTGCAGCGGCTGAGCTCAGGGGGCGGGGTGCGCCATGTCGAGCGCAACGACACCGACGCGCCGCTGGTCTTCGTGCAGATGTGGCTGTCGCCCGTGGAGCCCGGCGGGGAGCCGTCCTACGAGGTCGTCCGGGGGATCGCCGACTCCACCCCCTACGCCCTCCCGCAGTCCGGGGCGATGCTGCACGTTCGCCGCCTCGGCAGGGACGAACGCACCGCGGTCCCGGACGCGCCCCTGGTGTACGTGCACGTGGTGCGGGGTGTGGTGCGGCTGGACGGGGATGAGCTCGGGCCCGGCGACGCCGCGCGGATCACCGAAGGGCTGGGCCTCGAGCTCGCGGGCGCCTCCCCGGCCGAGGTGCTGATGTGGGAGCTGAACCACTGACCGCCTGTGCCGCCCTTGCCCGCACCGCTGCCTCCCCTCGACGGTGTACGGCGCACGGCCGGGCGGGTGCGCGTCAGCGCAGTGCGCTCTTCTTCTGCCACTCCTCCCACGACAGGTTCCACGCCCCGAAGCCGTTCTCCGGCGCGACCGTGCCCTTGGTCTCCTCGCCCTTGATCTCGAACGGGTCCCCCGGGCGCACCTGTCCGTAGAACCAGGCCGCGTTCTCGTTGCTCATCCCGATGCAGCCCGAACTGTGGTTGGCGTTGCCGAAGTACTGGGCGTTCCACGGCGCCGCGTGCGCGTACATCCCCGACCAGGTCAGCCGCATCGAGTAGTCGACCATCTTGTCGTAGGCGTCGCCGAGGCCCACGGTCTCGGAGTTCATGTTGATCGTGCCCTCCTTGGCCATCAGCACGGCGGTGCCGCGCCAGGAGCGCTTGTCGCCGCCCGGTGTGCCACCGGAGACGGGGATGCGGCGGACGGCCTTGCCGTCGCGCAGCAGCGTGAGCTGGTGGCTGTCGAGGTCGACCTTGACGATCTGCTGGGCGCCGATGGTGAAGGTGGTCGTGTAGTCGCGCACGAACCAGCCGCCGCCGCCCCCCGAATCGGTGCCGTTCAGCTCGGCGTTGAGGGTGACCTTGGTGCCGGGCTTCCAGTACGCCTTGGGCCGCCAGTCCACCCTGTCGTTGCCGGACCAGTCGCGCATCCAGCCCCAGGAGCCCTCGGTCTTGTCCGAGGTGGTGATCTTGAGCTGTTTCTCCACCTCGGCGCGGTTCTTGACGGGGTGGTCGAAGACGAGCGAGATCGGCTGCGCGACACCGACCGTGGCGCCCGCGCCGGGCCGCCAGTCCACCTTGTTGACCTTGTCCGCCTGCGCCGTGGCGAAGGAGGCCCGGGCCGTGCCCGCCGTGCCGCCCTTCGTCCGGGTCGCCGCCGTGACCTCGTAGGTCGTGCCGGGGGCCGCCTTGCGGTCCGAGGTCCAGGCCGTGCCGTCGGGGGTGAGCTTGCCGCCGAGTTTGTGCCCCTTGGCGTCGGTGACGGTGACGGAGGTGAGCTTGCCGCTGGTCGCGGTGACCTTGACGGGCTGGCCGGCGGTGGCCTGCTTCCCCTTCGGCGTGACGTTGACGGTGACGGGGTCGTCCGCGTGAGCGGCCTTGGCGTCGGCCGGGGCGGGAGTGGTGCCGGATGAGCAGGCGGCGAGCGGTGCCAGCAGGGCCGCGGCGACGACGGCCCGCACTCGTATGCGGTGACGGTTGCGGTGCAACAGAATCTCCATGGCTGTACAGGGGCCGGAACAGGGCAGTGCCGCGACTGTAGAACCGGGAAACCGCCGGTGAGCGCCGTGAAGGGCCATGTGACAACGACTGGTGAGGAACGGTCATGGTCCGGTCACATTCGCCGCGCGGGGCGGTCATCGGCGGCTGTGAGCATCTCGGCGTCCCCGCGAAAGCACGGGGAGGAAGAGAGGCTCACCTGTGTCAGCGCTGCTCGTGCCGCCCGGCCATGGCCAGAAGGTATGGAACCGTGCCGTCCGCCTGGCGCCCATCACCGTCGAGACATACCGCGCCTTCCTCACGACCCCGGCCGGTGCGGCCCTCGGCGCGGGCTTCCTCCAGTGCCCGTCCTGGGCGTATGTCAAGGAGGGCTGGCGCGCACAGTTCCTCGGCTGGGGACCGGACCCGGAAGCGGGTGGGCTGACCGGCGTCGCACTGGTGCTGCTGCGGCAGTTCCCCGGCACGCGCAAGTACTTCGCCTACCTTCCCGAAGGGCCCGTCGCCGACTGGGCGGACCCGGACATCGACGGCTGGCTCACCCTCCTACTGGACCATCTGCGCGCCACCGGCGCCTTCGCCGTACGCATCGGCCCTTCCCCCGCGTACCGGCGCTGGGACGCCGCCCGGCTCAAGTCGGCCACCGGACCCGGCAGACACCTCGCCGACGTCCTCGCCAGCGAGGTCGACCCGCTGGGCACCGCGGTCGCCGAACGGCTCCGCGCCCGGGGCTGGCGCCGCTGCGGCGGCGCCGGTGGCGCAGAGGACGGGGACGCCCAGCCGCGCTACGTCTTCCAGGTGCCGCTGGCCGGACGCACCACCGACGACCTGTGGGCGGGGCTCAACCAGGAGTGGCGGCGCAATGTCCGCCGCGCCAAGAAGGAGGGCGTGGAGGTGGTGGTGGGCAGCGCGGCCGAGCTCCCCGAGTTCTACCGGCTGCTGCGGATCACCGAGGAGCGCGACGGCTTCCGGCTCGGCCGCTCGCTCTCGTACTACGAGCGCCAGTACGCGGTGCTCAACGCGGAGGAGCCCGGGCGGATGAAGCTGTATCTGGCCCGTTACGGCGGGGAGATTCTGGCCGCCCACACGATGATCACGGTGGGCCGCCGTGTCTGGTACCAGACCGGTGCGTCCGCCGACCACCGCCGCGAGGTCCGGCCGTCCAACGCCCTGCAGTGGCGGATGCTGCTCGATGCCCATGCGCTGGGCGCCGACGTCTACGACATGCGCGGGGTACCCTCCACACTCGACCCTGACGAACGTGCGTACGGACTGATGCGGTGGAAGATCGGCACGGGCGGACAGGCGGTCGAGACGCTGGGGGAATGGGAGAAACCGTTGGGCGGAACCGCCAACCACACGCTGTACCGCGCCTTCCAGGCGTACCTGGCCCGCCGATGACGCGTGGGACGCCTCGGACGGGCCTGGGTGCGGAAAACGGCGGAGGCACCCCCGGCACGGGGGTGGGGGGTGTCTCCGTCGGCGGGGTGGCCGGGCCACCGCTTGCGGCGGGTGGCCCGGGCGACGCTCCTGCCGCGCCCGCGGAGGCGGCGTCCACGCTGCCCCGGCAGGTTGCGTACGGCGACGGGGCGGCCGGTTCCGGCGGCTACCGACCCGCTGACGCCGATCGCGACGGCACCGCGGGGCACCGGCCGCTGCCCGGTGCCCCGGTGGACCACGGCGCGAACAACGCGGCGAGCGTCCAGGCCGGGACGTCCACGCGCATCCGGGGCGAGGTGCCCGGCGACGGTGCGAGCGACGGGGCCGAGCCGGGCCGCGGGGCGAAACAGCCCTCCGCTCTGCGCAGCAGTGCCGTCATGGCCGCCGGGTCCATCGTGTCCCGTGCCACCGGCTTCGCCCGGTCCGCGGTCGTGGCCGCGGCGATCGGCACCATCGGGCCGGTCGCCGACAGCTACGCGGTCGGCAACGCCCTCCCCACCATCGTCTACATGCTGCTCATGGGCGGTGCGCTGAACGCCGTCTTCGTCCCCGAACTGGTCAAGGCGGCCAAGGAGCACAAGGACGGCGGCGCCGCCTACACCGACCGGTTGCTCACCGTCTGCACCGTCGCCCTGCTCGCCATCACGGCCACCGCCGTCTGGGCCGCGCCCGCGATCATCGACGCGTACACCGGCTACACCGGCGACCATGCCGCGATGGCGGTCGCGTTCGCGCGCTACTGCCTGCCGCAGATCTTCTTCCTCGGGCTGTTCACGCTGCTCGGGCAGGTGCTCAACGCACGCGGCCGGTTCGGCGCGATGATGTGGGCCCCGGTGCTCAACAACGTCGTCGTCATCACCGTCTTCGGGCTCTATCTGGCCCTCGCACTGGGCGGTGGGGGCACGCTCACCCCGACCGAGACCGCGCTGCTCGGCTGGGGAACGACCGCGGGCATCGCCGTCCAGGCGCTCGCCCTCGTCCCCGCCCTGCGCGCCGCACGTTTCCGCTGGCGACCGCGCTTCGACTGGCGCGGCAGCGGGCTGACCCGCCCGCTGCGTTCGGCCGGGTGGCTGGTGCTGCTGGTGCTCGCCAACCAGGCGGCGTACTGGGTCACGACCCGGCTGGCGACATCGGCCGGACTCGACGGCGGCCCGGGCTACAGCGCGTACAACAACGCCTACGCGCTCTGGGTCGTACCGCACGGGATCATCACCGTCTCGTTGGTGACCGCACTGGTGCCGCGGATGAGCGCGGCGGCGGCCGACGCGGACACCGCGGCAGTCCGGCGCGACGTCTCCTACGCCCTGCGCACCTCCGGCGCCGCCGTGGTCCCGTCCGCCTGCATGCTGTTCGCCCTCGCCCAGCCCGTGATGGCCCTGGTCTTCGGATACGGCGTGACCAGCGAGGGCGACACGGCCGCCATGGCCGCGATCCTGATGGCGTTCGCACCCGGGCTTGTCGCGATGTCCGGCCAGTACGTCCTGTCCCGTACGTTCTACGCGCTCTCCGACACCCGCACGCCCTTCCTGCTCAACCTGGTGATCGTCGGCCTCAACGCGGGACTCTCGCTGGCCGCCGCGTACCTGCTGCCCGCACGCTGGGTGGTCACGGGAATGGCGGCGGCGTACTCGCTGGCGCTGTGCGCGGGCTGGCTGGTCACGGGGATGGTGCTCAGCCGCCGACTGGGCGTCGCCGC
Organism: Streptomyces sp. NPDC059828; assembly: GCF_042731955.1. Classification (NCBI taxonomy): domain Bacteria; kingdom Bacillati; phylum Actinomycetota; class Actinomycetes; order Kitasatosporales; family Streptomycetaceae; genus Streptomyces; species Streptomyces sp. NPDC059828. The sequence goes on from NZ_JBHWIW010000002.1 coordinate 44,991, forward strand.
GCCGTTGCGGTCCAATGCCGTCGGCGCCCATGGACGACTGCTGCTCGCCGCTGTGCCCGCGACCGCGCTGGGGTATCTGGCGGTGGCCGGCAGCGCACCGGCCGGGGCACTGGCCGCCGCGGCGGCGGGCGCGGGCGCCATCGTGCTCACCTTCGCCCTGCTCGCCCGCCCGCTGCGGCTCACCGAACTCGACGCGCTGCTCACCGGTCTGCGCCGCAGACTGGCCCGGCGCTGACCACATCGCACATCACCGAGGGAGACCCCCGATGCCCCGCGTGCTCCTCATCGAGGACGACCCTTCCGTACGCGAAGGGGTCGAGCTCGGTCTGCGCCGCCGCGGCCACGACGTACGGTCCGCCGCCACCGGCGAGGCCGGGCTCGCCGCGCTGGAGGAGTTCCGGCCCGACCTGCTGCTGCTGGACCTGATGCTGCCCGGGATGAACGGCGTCCAGGTGTGCCGGCGGGTACGTGAGAACAGCCAGTTGCCGATCATCATGCTCACCGCACGCGGGGACGACTTCGACGTGGTCGTGGGTCTTGAGGCCGGTGCCGACGACTACATCGTCAAGCCCGCCCGCACCGAGGTGATCGAGGCCAGGATCCGCGCGGTGCTGCGCCGTATCGAGGACCTCGGCCAGGGCCCGGGCGGCCAGGGCCGCCCGGCCGTGGACACGCACGGCGAGCTCACCATCGACCGGGCGGGACTGACCGTGACCAAGTCGGGACGCCAGCTCGCGCTGGCGCCCTCCGAGCTGAAACTGCTGCTCCATCTGTCCGCCGCGCCCGAGCAGGTGTTCAGCAGACAGCAACTCCTCGAGCACGTCTGGGAGCACAGCTACCACGCCGACGCCCGGCTGGTGGACGCCTGCGTGCGGCGCCTGCGCAACAAGATCGAGGACGAGGCGGGGACCCCCCGCTACATCCAGACCCTGCGGGGCTTCGGCTACCGCTTCGGACCACTGTGATCCGCCGCGCGCGGACCGCGGCATTCGGGCTGCGCATCCGGCTCGTACTCGCCTTCCTGCTGGTTGCCGCGGTCAGCGCGGGCACCACGGCCGCACTGACCTACCGCGAGGCCCGCAACGCCCTGCTGGAGACGGCCCAGGACACCGCTGTCTCGTCGTTCCGCGACCAGGTCCAGCTGATGGGCCTCGGTCTGCCCATCCAGGCCGAGGGGTTCGAAGAAGTCCTCCGGGAAATCGCACGCAAGGGCAAACCCCACCCCTGGGTGGTCTTCGCCGAATACGGCTCGATCCGCGCGTCGTCCGGCACCAGCCCCGTGTCCACCGTGATCACACCCGAGCTGCGGCGGGCCGCCGCGGCCAACCCCAACGGGGCGTTCCAGCGGGTCGTCAAGGACGGCGTCCCGTACCTCACCATCGCCATGCCCACCGTCTTCAAGGTCGGCCCTCGCGGGGTGATCCCCAGCCGGCTCACCCTCTACGCCGTCATGCGGATGACCGACGAGCAGATCAACGTCGACGCGCTCGTCACGGCGGCCCGCGACGGCGCCCTGCCCGGACTCGCCATCGCCCTGGTGCCCGCGCTGCTCGCGGCACGCAGCGTGCTGCGCCCGGTGCGCGAGCTGCGCCAGGCCGCGCAGAGCATGGGCAGCGGCAGGCTGGACACCCGCATCCAGGTCAGGGGCAGCGACGAACTCGCCGAACTGGCCCACACCTTCAACGAGTCGGCGGGCGAACTCGAACGCTCCGTGCACGAACTCCGGCAGGCCGAGGAACGCGCCCGCCGCTTCGCATCCGACGTCTCGCACGAACTACGCACCCCGCTGGCCGGAATGCTCGCCGTCACCGAGGTGCTCGACGAGGACGCGGACGATCTGGACCCCGACACCGCCAAGGCGGTCCGGCTGATCAGCACCGAGACCGGAAAGCTGGCCGTGCTGGTGGAGGACCTGATGGAGATCTCCCGCTTCGACGCCCGCGCGGCCGAGCTGAACACCGACGAGGTCGACGCGGCGGAGGCCATCCGCAAGACCCTGGAGAACCGGCACTGGACCGACGAGCGGGGTGTCCGCACCGAACTGCCCGACGGCGTCCGCGCCCGGCTCGATCTGCGCCGCTTCGACATCGTCGTCGCCAACCTCGTCGGCAACGCCCTGCGGCACGGCAGCACGCCCGTCACCGTACGGCTGCGCACCGAGGCGCGTTCCGACGGTCACCCGGTGCTGATCACCGAGGTCACGGACAGCGGTTCCGGTATCAGTCCCGATGTGCTGCCGCATATCTTCGACCGCTTCTACAAGGCAGACGCGGCCCGTACGCGTTCGGCGGGCAGCGGGCTCGGACTGGCCATCACGCTGGAGAACGTACGGCTGCACGGAGGCACGGTGCGCGCCGGGAACCAGGCGGATGGCGGGGCCGTCTTCGCCGTGGAGATACCGCTCCGCGCGGAGGAGGAGGCCAGCGGATGAGGCGTGCGCGCCTGCGATACCGGTACGCCGCCGCGGCCGCGCTGCCCGTCGCCGCGCTGCTCGCCGGGTGCGGCATCCAGGAGACGGACGTCGTCGAGGCGGGCGGTCCGGCGACCATCCAGACCTTTGTGACACGCGGCAATGACATGCTGCTCTTCTTCCGTGCGCCGGACGGGGAGCTGAGTCCCGTGATCCGGACCGTCTACTCGGAATCGTCAGGCTCCGCGGCCGGATTTCCCCCCGGAAACACGTTGGACGGGGAGGCGTCACCCGCGACGACGGGGAGAGCGGTCCAGGCGCTGCTCGCCGGTCCGCGCAAGGAGGACCTGGCGGCGGGGCTGGGCACCGGTCTGCCCCGGGCGGCCCCGGGCGGGTCTCTGCACGTCGCGCCCGAGCAGGGCGGCATCTCGGCCGGGTTGCCGATCGCCCTGCGCGGACTCGACGAGACCGCGTTGCGTCAGCTGGTCTGCACGATCGCGTATGCGGAGGACCCCGAGGGCGGGGTCATGGTCCGGCTGACCGGCCAGGACATCTCGACGGCGCCCGCCGCCTGCGGCATCGACGTGCACGCCGACGCCGCACCGACTTCCTCTGCCAGCGAAGCAAGCCAGGAGAAGGTGCCGCCCGCCGCGGGCAGCGGGACCGAACAGCCCTAGCGCCCGCGCAGCTCGGCGAGTACCGCGTCGGTGAACGGCGGCCACGCCTCGACCGCCCACGGACCGAAAGCCCGGTCGGTCAGCGCCACACAGGCCGTGCGGGCGTCCGGATCGACCCACAGGAACGTACCGGACTGGCCGAAGTGCCCGAAGGCCCGCGGGGATGACGAAGCACCCGTCCAGTGCGGGGTCTTGGAGTCCCGGATCTCGAAGCCGAGGCCCCAGTCGTTGGGCTTCTGGTGCCCGTAGCCCGGCAGCACCCCGGACAGACCTGGGTGCACCACGGACATCGCCTCGAGTACGGTGCGCGGATCGAGCAGCCGCGGAGCCTGCACCTCCGCCGCGAACCGCACCAGGTCGTCCACCGTGGACACGCCGTCCTTCGCGGGTGAGCCGTCCAGCGTCGTGGACGTCATGCCCAACGGCTCCAGCACGGCCTGCCGCAGATACTCGGCGAACGGGATGTCGGTCGCCTTCGCGATGTGATCGCCGAGCACCTCGAACCCTGCGTTCGAATACAGCCTCCGCGTCCCTGGAGTGGCCACGACCCGGTGCTCGTCGAACGCCAGCCCGCTGGTGTGCGCGAGCAGATGGCGCACGGTGGCCCCCTCGGGCCCGGCCGGCTCGTCCAGCTCCACGGCCCCCTCCTCGTACGCGACCAGCGCGGCGTACGCGGTGAGCGGCTTGGTGACCGAGGCGAGCGGGAACCGGTGTGCCGTCCGACCGTACGTCCCGGCGACGGTGCCATCGGCACGGACGACAGCGGCGGCGGCGGTGGGGACGGGCCAGTTCCCGATCAAGGCGAGGCTTTCCATGCCTATGACCCTAAAGTACGCCCGCCCCACCCCGTGGTCGCGAGGCCCCGTGGTCGCCACCAGGGGCTGACGGGCGACCTGGGCCACCCCCGCTCACGCGCCCCCCGGGCGCACCAGCCCCGACTCGTACGCGAAGATCACCGCCTGCGCCCTGTCCCGCAGCCCCAGCTTCGAGAGCACCCGCCCCACGTGTGTTTTCACCGTCTGCTCCGCGACGATGAGCTGCCCCGCTATCTCCAGGTTGGACAGCCCCCGCGCGATCAGTTCCAGTACCTCGGTCTCACGCGGGGTGAGCCCGCCGAGCCGGAGGGCCGCGCGATCCCCGCGCGGGGCGGGCCGCTGTGCCGCGAAGTCGGCGATCAGCCGACGGGTGACCGAGGGCGCCAGCAGTGCCTCGCCCGCCGCGACCACACGCACCGCCGAGATCAGGTCGGCCGGTGGCGCGTCCTTGAGCAGGAACCCCGAGGCGCCCGCACGCAGCGCCTCGTACACGTAGTCGTCCACGTCGAACGTGGTGAGCATCAGCACCTTCGGCACATGGACCACGCCCGGCGGGGGCGACAGGATCTGCCTCGCCGCCGCGAGTCCGTCGAGCTCCGGCATCCTCACGTCCATCAGCACCACGTCCGGGTGCGCGGAGCGTGCGACCTGGACGCCCACTCGGCCGTCCGGTGCCTCGCCCACGACGTCGATGTCGGTCTGCGCGGACAGCAGCGCGGCGAACCCCGCGCGCACCATGGCCTGGTCGTCGACGATGATCACGCGGATCGTCACAGAGCGTCCTTCGTACTCGGTATCACGGATGCCACCGGTGTCCCGGACACCTCGGTTCCCAGCGGTCCCGCCGGCGCCAGCGGCATTCGCGCGGCGACCCGGAAGCCGCCGTCCGGCAGCGGCCCCGTGTCCAGGGTGCCGCCGGTCAGCCGTACGCGTTCCCGCATACCGACCAGACCGTGCCCCGTCCCCGTGCTCTCCAGGGCCGACACGGGCTCGGCCGCCGCTCCGTTGACCACGAGGACGGTCAGATGCGTGTCGTCGGCCGTCACCGACACGCGGGTCGCCGCACCCGGGGCGTGCCGAATGACGTTCGCGAGTGCCTCCTGCACGATGCGGTACGCCGACAGGTCCACGGACTGCGGTACGCCGTCCGGCTCGGCCAGTCCCACCAGCGCCGCCTGGAGCGAGAGTTCGGCCGGCACCCCCGCCCGTACCGTCGCCTCGACGAGCTGCTGGATCCGGTCGAGACCGGGCTGCGGTGCCCGCTCGCCCTCGGAGCCTTCGCTGCGCAGCACGGCCAGCAGCCGGCGCATCTCGGCGAGGGATTCCCTGGCACTGGAGGCGATCGTGGCGAACTCCTCGCGGGCCGTGTCGGGCAGTCCGTCGATCCGGTACGGCGCCGAGTCGGCCTGCACGGTGATCACGGACATGTGGTGGGCCACCACATCGTGCAACTCCCTCGCGATCCTGGTGCGTTCCTCGAGCAGGGTGCGCCGGGCCCGCTCGGCCTCGCTGATGGTCTCCTGTTCCGCCAGCCTGCGCTGGGCGTCACGGCGTTCGCGTATGGCCGCGCCGATGAACAGCACCACACCGCTCAACACGGAGAGCAGCACATCGCCGCTGCTGCCGCGTCCTGCCGGGACCGGTGTCGCGAGCTGCCCCAGGAGGAATCCCACCACGCCGGTCAGCAGCCAGACCGTGACCAGGGTGCGCCGCGGCTCGCGCAGGGCCAGGGCCAGCATCAGGAAGAGGTAGCCGATGATGACGGGCGGTGGCCACGGCCAGATGGTGTCGTCCGCGGTGCCCGCGAGGTTGAGGGCGCAGACGATGTCGAAGGGGAAGATGATCCACCAGGCCTGGAGCGGCCGGCGCACGATCATCACCAGCGGGCCCGCGCTGCCGACGGCGAGCACTTCGGCGAGCCCGCGATTGGCCCCGTACATGTCGATGAAGTTGAACGTCGTCGTGGGCACCAGGATCGCGGTGAGTGCGAACGCGATGACATGGGGGATCCTGCGCCACCACCGCTTCGGAGAGCCGGCGGGCGGCGCGGCCGGCTGGTCCGAGGGGTGCGCCAGGCCGCGCAAGGCCTCTATGGCGTAGCGGTAAGGGGAGGGGTTTCTTTGGGACATGGCCCGGTCAAGCCTAGGTGCCCGGTCCGTCCGGGTCGTCATACCGCGGAACCGGGTGGGGTGTCATACCGGGGTATGACACCCCACCCGCACAGCGGCGCCTACAACTCCGCCAGCAGCTCGGCCTTCTTCGCCCGGAACTCCTCGTCCGTCACCAGACCCGCGCTGTGCAGCTCCCCGAGGTGCCGTATCCGCTCCGCGACCCCCGCCGGGTCGTGGGCGGACGGCACGGGTGCCGACGACGACGAGGCCTCGCGTATCGCCTCGAGCACGGCCGCGGCGAAGGGCAGGGACTCGTGGACGGGACCGTATCCGAGGCCGAACACCACCGCGGCCGGGTCCTTGTCGGCCTGCGGGGGCACGGCGCCGGGCGCGACGCCGTCCAGGGCCGGGTCGCCAGGGCGGCGCAGCAGCCGCAGATACCCGTCGAAGACATCGGGCGAGCGCCACTCCACACCGGTCAGTTCGGAGACCGCGACGGTCTGGTCACCGGCCTTCCACTTGGCGGACGAGGCGCCCGTCCAGGACCAGCGAAACGTCACCTTCTCGCCATCGAACGCGGCCTTGCCGTCGTACGCCTTGAACTGGAGCGGTGCCTCCACCGACGACACCAGGTACGAGGCCGAAGGCCCCGCGCCCTCGCCGGGCAGCGCTGCGCGGAGCTCGTCCGCGTAATACTCGGCGACCAGTTCGCGGTCGGCGGGCAGCACCAGGCGATAGGGGTCGCAGTTCTCCGGAAGCTGGCCGTCGGCGGCGTCCATCAGCGGATCCGCCCCTGGTCTCGGCACCGCGCGCAGCACCACCGTGCCGCGTTTGCCGGGGGAGAGGGTCACCGACTCCAGCGCTTCGAGAGGGATACGCCGTTCACCCAGCACCTGGAACAGCTTCGGCGTGCCGCGATTCCCCCGTGCGAAGCGGATGAGTACGGAGTCAGGTTCGAACTCCCAGGCGGCATGACTTCCGGCCAGAACATCACCCATGTGCCTCATCGTAGGCGGCGTGTGCCCGCGCGTCGCCCCTCGATGGATCCTTGACGCGCTTGAGGACACGCTCAAGCCGTGTTCAGCCCCTGGAGTCCGGCTCGGCAGGCACCGACCCCGTCCGCGCAGCTCACCGCGCCATACGCACCGACGCCTATCTCGGCGAAGTTGGCGAGGCTCTCGGTGCCGGGCTCGAAGTACCCGGCGTGCCCCACCGCGCGCGCCGCCGAAAGCACCCGAGCCCCGAACTCGGGCGTGACCGGATCCGCGCCATGACCCAGCCCGCCGACCTCCAGATACGGCACGTCCTGGATCCAGTCGTCGCTGTCGCGCATCGACCACACCCGTGCGGCGGTCCCGAGCTGCGCCGCGCTCTCCGCACGCATCCCGGGACTGCCGGCGACAGCAAGGTCACCGACCCGCTGCGGCAGTTCGCGGGCGGCGACCCCGCAGACCACCGAACCGTAGCTGTGGCAGAACAGGGACACCCTGGCCGCCCCGGGCAGCGACTCGGTCATCGCCACCAGCCGGTCGGCGCCGGTCGCGGCCAGCCTGCCGGTGGAGGCGTCCAGGCCCACACCGGCCGGAGCGGTGTAGTCGGCCCAGGCGATGACGGCGGTCCGGGTGGTGGGGGAGGCGGTCCGCTCGGCCTCGTACAGCGACTGCGCCATGCCCACCGGGGCCGTGTACCTCCGCCTGCTCTTCTCGAAGGTCAGCAGATTGGTGTCGACACCGGGTACGACCACCGAGACCCGCTGCGCGCGGTCGAGATCACCGAGGACCTCGGCCGCACGGCCCTTGCCCGAGGGGTCGAAGGCCAGGATCTGGCGGCCGGGTTGCAGCAGTGAGGCGAACCGGTGCATCCGCCGCACCGCTTCGCCGCGGCCCTCCGCGGAGAGCCGGGCGTCATGCGTGCGGGACTCCTCGACGCGGAGCGCCTCGGTGAGCGCGAGGCGGTTGGCGCGGTAGCGCAGAGTGAACGGTGCGCCGTTGAGATTCCCCACCACCAGGGGGTGCCGGTCGGCCAGTCTCGCCGCGTCCCGTGTGCCTATGGAGGCGAAGAATCCGGCGAGTCGCCCGGGCGGGGCACCGGGGTCGGGCAGCGCGCGCGACCCGATCCGGTCCTTCGTCCAAGCGGCGAGTGCGGCTTCGCCGGGCTCGGCGGGAGCGCGCTGATCTCGCACCGCGGTCCAGCCGGTGGTGGCGAGCAGCACGAACACGACGGCAAGAGCGAGCAGGGCGCGCCAGACGTTGAGCGGGGGTGATGAGTCGAGGGGAGTCACTGAGGGGACAGCCTAGGGGGCCTCTCACGGCACCCACGAAGACCGTGAGAGAGATCACGCGTCCGACAGGTGTGTGATTACGGTGCGTGGTTCCCGGGCGTACGTTCCGGTGCGTGACCGGTGCTCGGCGTGCCCCGTTCCGTACCAGCCTCCGTACGCCACTGGGTGGCCAAGGCCGGTACGAGGTGATCCAGGTAACTCTCGGTCAGATCCCGGATCGCGTCCATGCTCGCGTCCTCGCCCTGCCCCCAGAGCCTGCCGGTGACCCGCATCACCCCGGTGAACGCGGCCACGGCGACGCGGGGACGGGGGTCGGTCTCGAAGTCGAGGCCCTCGCGGTCCGCGATCAGCCGGGCGACCTGTTCGTCCAGCTCGGCGGAGCGGCGCAGGTGCACGGCCAGTAGAGAGGCGGTCGACTCGATCATCTGATAAGTCCGCATGTGGAGTTCGACCGGCACGACCTCCTCGATGGCTTCGTCCACGGTGTCCCAGGCGGAGCGCACGGCGGCCCGCATGGCCTCGAACGGGCTCTCGCCGGGCGGCCGTTCGCGCAGGGCCTGGAGGAAATGGGACTCGACGACGTCCTGGACCGCGAAGGCCACTTCCTCCTTGTTGGCGAAGTAGCGGAAGAACGTGCGCTGGGACACCTCGACGGAGTCCGTGATCTCGTCGACGGTCGTCTGTTCGTACCCCTGCGTCGCGAACAGTTCGAGTGCGGCGCGCAGCAGGGCGTTCCGGGTGCGCTGCTTCTTGAGTTCGCGCAGTCCGGGCTTTCTCGGCTCCTCGCCGTCGCGCGAGTCGTCACGCTCCCCGCGGGGCTCCTCGCGAGGTTCGTCCCGCGCCTCGTTCTGCGGCTCGCGCAGTCCGGTCTCCGTCACCTGGTGGCCTGCTCCTTGCCGTCCTTGTGCTGCTTTTTCCGATTGAGCGTACCCGTGAGCGACATGACAGTTACCGACTCATGAAATTCTTTGTCAACTGTCAGTCGCTGTCACTAGTCTGCCGCCATGACTAGTCAGACCACCGTGGACAAGGTGCCCGAGGACGTACGTCCCGCCGAAACGGCACCGGCCAAGGGGCTGCGCGGGCACCCCTGGCTGACGCTCTTCGCCGTGGCCATCGGCGTGATGATGGTCGCGCTCGACGGCACCATCGTCGCCATCGCCAACCCGGCCATCCTCAAGGACCTCGGTGCCTCGCTCGCCGACGTGCAGTGGATCACCAACGGCTATCTGCTGGCTCTCGCCGTCACGCTGATCACGGCGGGCAAGCTCGGTGACCGCTTCGGCCACCGCCAGACCTTCCTGATCGGTGTCACGGGCTTCGCACTGGCCTCCGGCGCCATCGGCCTCTCGGACGCCATCGCGCCCGTGATCGGCTTCCGGGTGCTCCAGGGTCTCTTCGGTGCTCTGCTGATGCCCGCCGCCCTCGGCCTGCTGCGCGCCACCTTCCCCGCCGAGAAGCTCAACATGGCCATCGGTATCTGGGGCATGGTCATCGGCGCCTCCACGGCCGGCGGCCCGATCCTGGGCGGTGTGCTCGTGGAGCACGTCAACTGGCAGTCGGTGTTCTTCATCAATGTGCCGGTCGGCGCGATCGCGCTGCTGCTCGGACTGTTCATCCTCACGGACCACCGCGCGGGGAACGCGCCCAGGTCGTTCGACATCCCGGGCATCCTGTTGCTGTCCGGCGCGATGTTCGCCCTGGTCTGGCCGCTGATCAAGGCCGGTGAATGGGGCTGGGGCTCCCCGGGCACCCTGGGCTGGCTGGTCGGGTCCGCGGCGCTCTTCGCGCTGTTCGCCTGGTGGGAGACCCGGGTCGCGGAACCGCTCATCCCGCTGCGGCTGTTCCGCTCGGTGCCGGTGTCGGCAGGCACGGTGCTGATGGTCCTGATGGCTTTCGCCTTCATGGGCGGCCTCTTCTTCGTCACGTTCTACCTGGCGAACGTGCACGGGATGAGCGCCATCGACAGCGGTCTGCACCTCCTGCCGCTCACCGGAATGATGATCGTCTCGTCACCGCTTGCGGGAGCGCTCATCACCCGCTTCGGTCCGCGTGTCCCGCTGGTCGGCGGCATGGTGTCCACGGCGGTCGCGATGTTCGGGATGACCACGCTGACCACGGACACCGGCACCCTCCAGATGTCCCTGTGGTTCGCCCTCCTCGGGTTCGGTCTGGCACCGGTCATGGTCGGCGCCACCGAGGTCATCGTGGGCAACGCGCCGCTGGAGCTGTCCGGTGTGGCCGGCGGTCTCCAGCAGGCCGCCATGCAGGTCGGCGGCAGCCTCGGTACGGCGGTGCTGGGCGCGATCATGTCGGCCAAGGTCGACGCCGACCTGGCGGGCAACTGGACGGACGCGGGGCTCCCGCAGCTGCCGCCCCAGTACCTCGACGAGGCGAAGGCGGCGGTGGAGGTCGGCGTCGCACCGGTCGGCGCAAGCACCCCGCCCCCGGTCGCCGCCAAGATCGCCGAGGTCGCCCACGACACCTTCATGTCGGGGATGGTGCTGGCCTTTACCGTCGCGGGGATCGTGGCGGTCGCGGCGGCCGTGGTCTCCCTGTTCACCAAGCGTGGTGCGAACGCGGAGGCAGGCACGGGAGCGGCCCATATCTGACGCTCCGACGACCACTGCGTCAACCGCATCAGTGCTGACAGCCCCGCCGGACGTGTCCGGCGGGGCTGTCACCCATCAGGATGAACTCGCCCGTCGGGTCTTCCGCCACGCCGTCACGAGTGGTCACTCTGCGTATACGTCATCAGTGCTCATCGCACGCACGTGCCAACACGGGGGTTGATCCTTATGCGTATGACTCTTCCCGCTGCCGTCCTGGCCCTGTTCAGCGCACTCATCGCGCTCGCGCCCGTGGCTCCCGCCGCTCCCACGGCCTCGGCCAAGGTGCCGCCCGGACCGGTTATGGGTCCCTGCGCAGCGGGCGAGCTCTGCCTCTGGGAGAGACCGGACTTCACCGGCGGCCGACAGGTCCATGAGCTGTCCGGGCTCGACATCGAGTCCTGTGTCCCCCTGCCCGCCGGCAGCACCGCTGCGGCCCTCGCCAACCGCACCGGACGGCCCGTCACCACCTATCAGTCGGCGGAGTGTGCCGAGACGGGCGAGTTCGAGACGTATCCGGGCGGTGGCACCTGGGTGCCGCAATCCCCTTATCGGGTGCGGGCATTCAAGGTCTGGGAGACCTAGGTGTGTTGTCCGGGCGGTCCTCAGGGATCGCCCGGACGACCTGGTGCGGTCACCTCACTGGACCAACTCGGATCACTGGACCAAATCGGATCCGGTGCGGGCCGGTGCGGGCCCGGCGGCCGGTTCGGGAGTCCGGCCGGCCACGACTGGGGCGGGATCCGACGGCTCGACTGCCCCCACCGTCTCCGACAGCCGTGCCACCTCGGCTCGCAGATGGCCGACCTCCCTGGTCAGAGCCTCAAGGAGGGCCGTCTGGCGGCGCTCTTCCGCGTCGTCCCGTTCGAAGCGGGCGATGAACCATGCCGCGATGTTCGCCGTCACCACACCCAGGAGGGCGATACCGGACAGCATCAGACCCACCGCCAGCACCCGGCCCAGGCCCGTGGTCGGCGCGTGGTCGCCGTAACCGACGGTCGTCATCGTCGTGAACGACCACCACACGGCGTCGCCCAGCGTCTTGATGTTCCCGTTCGGTGCGTTCCGCTCGACATGAAGCACCGCGAGCGAGCCGAACATCATCAGCCCCACCACGGCGCCCGCCACATAGGTGGTCAGCGTGATCTGGGGAGCCATCCTGGCCCGCCGGCCCACCAGCATCAGTGTGGCGACCACGCGCAGCAGCCGCAGCGGCTGCACCAGCGGCAGCAGCACGGCCAGGAGATCAAGGGGGTGTTTGCGGAAGAAGGCCCATTTATAGGGCGCCAGTGTCAGCCGTACGACGTAGTCGAGGGCGAAGGCGCCCCACACCACCCATTCCACCGTCTGACACAGCTGGTGCACCCAGGGTCTGGCGTCCGGTGCCACGATCGGCACGGCGTACGCCAGCCCGAACGCCAGCGCGAGACCCAGAAGCGGGCTCTGCATGCGAGCTTCCCAGCGCATCTGCGCCGTGCGTTCCTTCATGCCGCGCATCGTAGGCAAAGGATCGGAAACGCGGGTGGGGACGGTGCCCGGCACCGTCCCCACCCACCGTGGTATTCCTCTGCGCCGCCTCGCGGACAGGACCTCGGCCGTGTGTGAGACTCCCGCCTGGCTCGCGACGCCTGGCACGCACACTCGCTGCGTTGTCGAATCGCCCGAGTGCGCCCGGTACGAGGACGACCTCCCCCTGCCTCCGGCGGGGGAACCCCCACCGCCTTGCGATGGCACGCACCGGACGCCGCGATCCCCGCCCTTCGAGCGGACGACGCTAGTTCTCAAGCACGGCCTTAGGCGTCGCCGCCGGCCGCGCCCGGGTCGGCGGCCGCCACATCGAGCAGCTGGTAGCGGTCCACGGCCTGCTTCAGCACCGAGCGGTCCACCTTGCCGTCCCTGGCGAGCTCGGTGAGCACCGCCAGCACGATCGACTGGGCGTCGATGTGGAAGTAGCGGCGGGCGGCACCGCGGGTGTCGGCGAAGCCGAAGCCGTCAGCGCCCAGCGAGGTGTAGCGGCCCGGCACCCAGCGTGCGATCTGGTCCGGCACCGACCGCATCCAGTCCGACACGGCCACGAACGGGCCCTCGGAGGCGCCGAGCTTCTGCGCCACATAGGGGACGCGCTGCTCCTCCTCCGGGTGGAGCAGGTTGTGCTGCTCCACCGCCACGGCCTCGCGCCGCAGCTCGTTCCAGGAGGTCGCGGACCACACATCGGCCCGTACGTTCCAGTCCTCGGCGAGGATCCGCTGCGCCTCCACGGCCCAGGGCACCGCGACACCGGACGCCATGATCTGCGCCGGGATCTGGCCCGCCTCGCCCTGTTTGAAGCGGTGGAGCCCCTTGAGGATGCCGTCGACGTCGACATCGGCGGGCTCGGCCGGGTGCTGGATCGGCTCGTTGTAGACGGTCAGGTAGTAGAAGACGTTCTCGCCGTGCGGGTGCTCGGCGTCGGAGCCGTACATCCGCCGCAGACCGTCCCGCACGATGTGGGCGATCTCGAAGCCGAAGGCCGGGTCGTACGCGACGCAGGCCGGGTTGGTCGAGGCCAGCAACTGGGAGTGGCCGTCGGCGTGCTGAAGGCCCTCACCGGTCAGGGTGGTGCGTCCGGCGGTCGCGCCCAGGACGAAGCCGCGCGCGAGCTGGTCGGCCATCTGCCAGAACTGGTCGCCGGTGCGCTGGAAACCGAACATCGAGTAGAAGACGTAGACCGGGATCAGCGGCTCGCCGTGCGTGGCATAGGCGGAACCGGCGGCGGTCAGCGAGGCCGTGCAGCCCGCCTCCGAGATGCCGTCGTGCAGCATCTGGCCGGTCGGCGACTCCTTGTACGCCAGCAGCAGCTCGCGGTCCACGGCTTCATACTGCTGGCCGAGCGGGTTGTAGATCTTCGCGCTCGGGAAGAAGGAGTCCATACCGAAGGTGCGGTACTCGTCCGGGGCGATCAGCACGAACCGCTTGCCGATCTCCTTGTCCCGCATCAGGTCCTTCAGCAGCCGGACGAACGCCATGGTCGTGGCGATCGACTGCTGGCCCGATCCCTTCTTCACTGCCGCATACGCCGAGTCGTCCGGCAGTGCCAGCGGCTTCGACCGCACCACCCGGGTCGGGACGTACCCGCCCAGGCCCTGTCGGCGGTCGTGCATGTACTGGATCTCCTCCGAGTCGCGGCCCGGGTGGTAGTACGGCGGCAGACCGCTCTCCAGCTGTGCGTCCGTGATCGGCAGGTGCAGCCGGTCGCGGAAGCCCTTCAGGTCGTCGACCGTCAGCTTCTTCATCTGGTGGGTCGCGTTGCGGCCCTCGAAGTTCGGGCCGAGCGTCCAGCCCTTGACGGTCTGGGCGAGGATCACGGTCGGCTGGCCCTTGTGGGCGCGGGCCGCCGAGTAGGCCGCGAAGATCTTCTTGTGGTCGTGACCGCCGCGGCCCAGATGCAGGATCTGGGCGTCGGTCATGTTCTCGACCATGGCCCGCAGCCGGTGGTCGTCGCCGAAGAAGTGCTGGCGGATGTAGTCGCCGGTCTCCGTGGCATACGTCTGGAACTGCCCGTCGGGCGTGGTGTTCAGCTTGTTGACCAGCACACCGTCCCGGTCCTGGGCCAGCAGCGGGTCCCAGGTGCGGTCCCAGATCAGCTTGATCACGTTCCAGCCGGCACCGCGGAAGATCGACTCCAGCTCCTGGATGATCTTGCCGTTGCCGCGCACCGGGCCGTCGAGCCGCTGGAGGTTGCAGTTGACCACGAAGGTCAGATTGTCCAGGCCCTCACGGGCGGCCAGGGAAAGCTGGCCCAGCGACTCCGGCTCGTCCATCTCGCCGTCGCCGAGGAACGCCCAGACATGCGACTTGGAGGTGTCCGCGATCTCGCGCGCCTCCATGTAGCGGTTCATCCGTGCCTGGTAGATCGCACCGAGCGGGCCGAGGCCCATCGACACGGTCGGGAACTCCCAGAAGTCCGGCATCAGCCGCGGATGGGGGTAGGACGACAGCCCGTTCGGGTACTTGGACTTCTCCTGGCGGAAGGCGTCGAGCTGGGTCTCGTTCAGCCGGTCGAGCAGGAATGCGCGCGCGTAGATACCGGGGGAGGCATGGCCCTGGAAGAAGATCTGGTCGCCGCCGTCGCCCTCGTCCTTGCCGCGGAAGAAGTGGTTGAAGCCCACGTCGTAGAGCGAGGCGGAGGAGGCGAAGGTCGCGATGTGGCCGCCGACGCCGATACCGGGGCGCTGGGCGCGGGACACCATCACCGCGGCGTTCCAGCGGGTCGCGTTCAGGATCCTGCGCTCGATCTCCTCGTTGCCGGGGAAGAACGGCTCGTCCTTGGTGGCGATGGTGTTCACGTAGTCCGTGCTGCGCATCTCGGGCACGGCCACGCGCTTCTCGCGAGCCCGCTCGATCAGGCGCAGCATCAGATAGCGGGCCCGTTCACGGCCGCGCTGGTCCACGGCGGCGTCCAGGGAGTCGAGCCACTCCCGGGTCTCCTCCGGATCGAAATCCGGGACCTGGCTCGGCAGGCCGCCAATGATGATCGGGTTGCGATCGGATCCGGAAGCCACGCTGTTCCTTCGCTCTTCGGTTGCTGGGGATGTTGCTGGGTGTGCTGCTGCTGTGCTGGGCGGGTGACACCGCTCCCCATCGTGTACCCCGGGAGCAATTACGTCATCTCTACCGATGAGTAACCATGCGTCCCCGATTGGCGGACGGGCGCTACGGAAGCGTACAAAGGTGGCGAAGAGGGTAGGACGGTCCGGCGGCCCCTCGTGCAGGGGTGTCTGGAGTTGAGGCGGGACGGCCGTAAACGTCACCGTTTCGGCGGTCTCGGCGGCCGGGTACTTGCGCGATCCGTCCCGCCCGTGTGGACTACGGCCAATGCCTCGCGTACGCGCGCGGCTGAAGCATTTTCCGAACAAGATCAGGAGGCAAGCCGTGAGCGCGACCGCGGACCACGCGGAGGAGCGGACCAACCCGGCGGCGAAGCTGGGGTTCGAGCCCGGACAGGTGGTCCAGGAGATCGGCTACGACGATGACGTCGAGCTGGAGCTCCGTGAGGCCATCGAGACTGTTACCGGCCAGGAACTCGCCGACGAGGACTACGAGGACGTGGCTGACGTCGTCCTGCTGTGGTTCCGCGACGAGGACGGAGACCTCACGGACGCACTGGTGGACGCCATCGGTCTGGTCGATGACGGCGGAACGGTCTGGCTGATGACGCCGAAGACCGGCCGTGACGGCTATGTCGAGCCCAGCGACATCAACGAGGCAGCCCAGACCGCGGGCCTCTCCCAGACCAAGAGCATCAACGCGGGCAAGGACTGGACCGGCAGCAGGCTGGTCACGCCCAAGGCGGCGAAGTCCAAGCGCTGAGCGCAGCCCCACCCGCAGAGCCCCTGCCGACGACCGTGATGGCCGTCGGCAGGGGCCTTTTGCGTAGGCTGGCCGCCATCCGGTCCGGGACCCGCCCGTGCCGGACAGGAGTAAGGAAGAGGGAAGCGCACATGGCGATCGAGGTCGGCAGCGAGGCCCCGGACTTCACACTCAAGGACAACCACGGGCGGACCGTCACCCTGGCCGGCTTCCGCGGCGAGAAGAACGTGGTGCTGGTGTTCTATCCGTTCGCCTTCACCGGAGTGTGCACGGGTGAGCTCGCCGCGCTCCGCGATGAGATGACGCTGTTCGTGAACGACGACACCCAGCTGCTCGCCGTCTCCACCGACTCGATGCACACCCTGCGGGTGTTCGCCGAGCAGGAGGGGCTGGAGTTCCCCCTGCTCTCCGACTTCTGGCCGCACGGCGAGGCGGCGCGGGCCTACGGAGTCTTCGCCGAGGACAAGGGCTGTGCCGTGCGCGGCACCTTCGTCATCGACAAGGCGGGCGTGGTGCGCTGGAGTGTGGTCAACGACCTGCCCGACGCCAGGGATCTCCACGACTACGTGAAGGCGCTCGACGCGCTCTGACCTCATCGGTCGATGTGTCTGGTTTCGGTGGGGAACCCGTCACTAGGATCCAGTCGTTGATCCGATGCCAACGCACGACGGGGGCGCTGCCCCTGACATCTACATGGGAGGACTCGTGGGAGTCAGCCTCAGCAAGGGCGGCAACGTCTCGCTGACCAAGGCCGCCCCCAACCTGACGGCGGTCACCGTCGGTCTGGGCTGGGACGTCCGCACCACCACCGGTACCGACTTCGACCTCGACGCCAGCGCCCTGCTGACGAACGCCGAGGGCAAGGTCGCCATCGATGGGAACTTCGTCTTCTTCAACAACCTCAAGAGCTCCGACGGCTCCGTCGAGCACACCGGTGACAACCTCACCGGTGAGGGCGAGGGTGACGACGAGCAGATCAAGGTGAACCTTGCGTCGGTCCCGGCCGACGTCGCCAAGATCGTGTTCCCGGTCTCCATCTACGACGCCGAGAGCCGTCAGCAGTCCTTCGGCCAGGTGCGCAACGCGTTCATCCGCGTGGTGAACCAGGCGGACGGCCAGGAGCTGGCCCGCTACGACCTGAGCGAGGACGCCTCCACCGAGACCGCCATGGTCTTCGGCGAGCTGTACCGCAACGGCGCGGAGTGGAAGTTCCGGGCCATCGGCCAGGGCTACGCCTCGGGCCTGCGCGGCATCGCGCAGGACTTCGGCGTCAACGTCTGAGCCGATAGCGCACAGCCGGTGTCACACACAGCCGGCAGAAGCTCCGTGCCCGTGTCCGGCGCCGCACACCATCCGTGCGGCGCCGGACGCGCCCGCGCCTGCATAACCGCACATCCAAGGGGAGGACTCACGTCATGGGCGTCACGCTCGCCAAGGGAGGCAATGTCTCCCTCTCCAAGGCCGCACCCAACCTCACCCAGGTCCTGATCGGGCTCGGCTGGGACGCGCGCTCCACCACAGGGGCGCCGTTCGACCTCGATGCCAGCGCACTGCTCTGCCAGTCCGGCCGTGTGCTCGGCGATGAATGGTTCATTTTCTACAACAATCTGACAAGCCCGGATGGTTCGGTCACACACACCGGTGACAACCTCACGGGCGAGGGTGACGGCGATGACGAGTCGCTGATCGTGGACCTGTCCCAGGTCCCCGCCCACTGCGACAAGATCGTCTTCCCGGTCTCCATCCATGATGCGGACAACCGCGGGCAGACCTTCGGCCAGGTCAGCAATGCCTTCATCCGCGTGGTGAACCAGGCGGACGGCCAGGAGCTGGCCCGCTACGACCTCAGCGAGGACGCCTCCACCGAAACCGCGATGATCTTCGGCGAGCTCTACCGGTACGGGGGCGAGTGGAAGTTCCGTGCGGTGGGGCAGGGGTACGCGTCGGGACTTCGGGGCATCGCTCTAGACTTCGGGGTCAACGTTTCGTAAAGCCGGGCGCGGCGCGGGGGAAGAGCGTTCTCGCGGGGTCCGTACAAACCGATGGGATAGGCAGTGGTCCTGAGAACTTTCGGCTGGTCGTTCGCCATCACGGCGCTCGGCCTCGCATTCGCCGCCTGGCAGTGGGGGTGGGAGGCGTTCGGGATCGTTCTGATCCTCTCGGTCCTTGAGATCTCGCTGTCGTTCGACAACGCGGTGGTCAACGCCGGAATCCTGAAGAAGATGAATGCCTTCTGGCAGAAGATCTTCCTCACCGTCGGCATCCTCATCGCTGTCTTCGGCATGCGGCTGGTCTTCCCCGTCGCCATTGTCGCCATCAGCGCCAAGGTCGGCCCCATCGAGGCCATCGAGCTCGCCCTCGACCAGCCCGAGAAGTACGAGGCGCTGGTCACCGACGCCCACCCGGCGATCGCCGCCTTCGGTGGCATGTTCCTGCTGATGATCTTCCTTGACTTCATCTTCGAGGAGCGGGAGATCAAGTGGCTCGCCTGGCTTGAGCGCCCGCTCGCCAAGCTCGGCAAGGTCGACATGCTGTCGGTCTGCATCGCCCTGATCGCCCTGCTGATCACCGCGATGACCTTCGCGACCAACGCCCACACCAGCACGGGCTACGCGGACAAGTCCGCCACCGTGCTGCTCGCCGGTGTCGCCGGTCTGATCACGTATCTGATCGTCGGCGGCCTCTCCGGCTACTTCGAGGACAAACTCGAGGAAGAGGAGGAGCGCGAGCACGAGGAGGAGGAGAAGGCCAAGGCCGAGGGCAAGCAGGTCTCCGCCGTCGGCCTGGCGGGCAAGGCCGCCTTCTTCCTGTTCCTCTACCTGGAGGTGCTCGACGCGTCGTTCTCGTTCGACGGTGTCATCGGCGCCTTCGCCATCACCAACCACATCTTCTGGATGGCCCTGGGCCTCGGTATCGGCGCCATGTACGTCCGGTCCCTCACGGTCTACCTGGTCCGCCAGGGCACCCTCGACGACTACGTCTACCTGGAGCACGGCGCGCACTACGCCATCGGCGCCCTTGCCGTCATCCTGCTCGTCACCATCGAGCACCAGATCAGCGAGATCATCACCGGCCTCATCGGTGTGGTGCTGATCGCCGCCTCCTTCCTCTCCTCCGTGATGCGCAACAGGGCGCTGGAGGCCGAGGAGACGAAGGAGAAGGAGCCGGCCCAGTAAACCCCCGTCCGCCCGGACGGGGCCGTTGGACAGGCCCTGTGGGCCCGGGCCCGCGCGCAAGTGTGGCAGCCCGGGGATTGAGGAACGCTCTCAGCGGGGCGGCCAGGAGGCGACACGGCCTCCGGGCCGCCCCGCGTGGTATGCGATGACAGTCAGACGACCGGCAGTCAGGGGTGGGGCATGGGTCTCTTGGACGGATGGTGGCGGGGCGGTGCGGCGGCGCAGTTCGACTCCGGGAGCGCTGCGACCAACTCCATCCAGCTGACCAGGCGGCATCCCCAGGTCTCACTCAGCAAGCAGGGCGCCATCACCGGAAACCTCCGGGTGAACCTGTCCTGGCGGATGCGCACCTCCGACATCGAGGGCCGCTCCCGGCAGAGCGGGCGGCTGCTGCGCCACCCGTTCAAGCTCTTCAAGCCCGAGGTGGTCCAGGCGCACACCCAGGGCGTGGTCAATGTGGACCTGGACCTCGGCTGCCTCTACGAGCTCATGGACGGCAGCAAGGGCGTGGTGCAGCCGCTCGGCGGCTTCTTCGGCAGCCTGAACGAAGCCCCGTACGTCAGGCTCAGCGGCGACGACCGGTTCGGGGCGCCCTCCGGTGAGACGCTCTTCGTCAACCTCGACCACCGCGACCAGATCAAGCGCCTGCTGTTCTTCGTCTACATCTACGACCAGACCCCGGCCTTCGACCGTACGCACGCGAAGGTGACGCTGTACCCGGGCAACGGGCCCCGGGTCGAGATCGAGCTCGAGGAGCGCGCCCCGCAGGCACGCTCCTGCGCGGTGTTCTCGCTGGAGAACGTGAAGGGCGAGCTCATCGTGCGCCGCGAGGTGAAGTTCGTCTACGGCTTCCAGGCCGAGCTGGACCGGCTGTATGGCTGGGGCCTCCAGTGGGGCCGGGGCTACAAGACCAAGACCTGAGGGGTCTGAGGCCCTGGAACCTCGGGCCCAGGCCACCGCGGCGCACCGAGATCCACCGCGGCCCACCGGGACCTGCGCACACCTACCGGATGAACTGCGGTCCCATCGGAGGCAGCCGGAAGTTCGGGTCGGGCGCGGACGCAGCCGCTGCGGCCGGCTGGGGATAGCCGTACGCGGGCTGCGCCGACGGCTGGGGCGGCTGCGGATAGCCGTAGGCAGGCCCCGTCGCGGGCGGGACCGGCTGGGGGTAGCCGTACGCAGGCCCGGACTGCGGCTGCTGCGGGTAGCCGTACGCGGGGGCGGTGGGAGCCGACGCGGGCATCGGCGGGGTCGCCATCGCACGCGTCGCGTCCTGGTCGCCGGCGCTCTGCTGGGACGGTACCGACGGCGTCTCGGCCTGGGGCGCCGCCGGCTCCGGCCCGGCCGTGTCGTCCACCGAGATACCGAAGGCCGTCGCCAGCCCGATCAGCCCGGTGGGATACCCCTGCCCGACCGCGCGGAATTTCCAGCCGTCCCCGCGCCGGTAGAGCTCGCCGCAGATGATCGCGGTCTCCTCGCCGGTCTCCGCCCGCACGTCGAACACCGCCAGCGGCTCGGCCTCTGCCTCGGCCTGCCCCGCGTCGTAGAGCGCGACCCGCAGGTCGTGGACTCCGGCGAAGCTGCCGCCGTCCGACGAGGCGGCCAGCACCACCTGGTCCACCGACGGGTCGAGCGAGCCGACATCCGCCTGGACGGTGTCGGCCATCCCGTCCGCCGCCCGCTTCTTCGGCATCAGCCGCACCAGCCCGGACGGGTGCCGGGGCTGGTTGTAGAAGACGAAGTCCTCGTCGGAGCGCACACGGCCGTCGGCGCCGAGCAGCAGGGCCGATGCGTCCACATCGGGTACCCCGGGGCCGGGGGACCAGCGCAGTACGGCCCGTACCGCCGTCGCTCCGAGCGGTACGTTGGAGCCCTTCATCATCGCGTGCGTCATGACCGTAATCCTGCCTTCCCGCCCCCCGCGCGGACAACGCCGGGGCGCGCCGGGCATGGGCAGCCTGATACGCGGGCAGTCTGAGTCGGGTACGGACTGGGAGCGCGCCGGACGAGCCGCGCAGCCGCACACACTGCGCAGCCGGACGAGCTTCCTGGTTACCTTGATTTCATGCGCGCGGGTAACTCATGACACTTGCACCTACGTACTATTACCGGCCAATCACCTGATGGGGCCGCAACGGCAGTACGGGGGGATACATATGCGTCATTTCGGGCACATCCCGGCTACTGCGCGGAAGGAACTGTTCCACAAAGAGCCGTCCGAGTTCGGGGCCGAGGCCCCCGCGCGACTGCTCTCGGCCGCGCTCGGGGCCACGCTGTACAGCCCCGCGACCAGGCCCCGGCTCGCGGACGACATCCTCAAGCAGAGCGCGCGCGGTGTCGTGTCCATGGTGCTCTGCCTGGAGGACTCCATCGACGACGCCGATGTGCCGGACGCCGAGGAGAACCTCGTCCGCCAGTTCGCGGACCTCGCGGCCCGGGGCACCGATGTGCCCCTGCTGTTCATCCGGGTCCGTGAGCCCGGCCAGATCCCGGACCTGGTCGGACGCCTCGGCGACTCGGCCCGGCTGCTGTCCGGATTCGTCCTGCCGAAATTCACCGAGGAGCGGGGCGGAGCCTTCCTGGACGCGCTCAACGGCGCCGAGTCCGCGAGCGGCCGGCGGCTCTACGCGATGCCGGTGCTGGAATCGCCCGAGCTGCTGCACCTGGAGAGCAGGGCGGAGACCCTCGCCGGCATAGCCCGCACCGTCGACAAGTACCGGGACCGGGTCCTGGCACTGCGCCTCGGCGTCACCGACTTCTGCTCCGCGTACGGACTGCGCCGCTCGCCCGACATGACCGCCTACGACGTCAAGATCGTCGCGCATGTCATCGCTGACGTGGTCAATGTGCTGGGTCGCTCCGACGGCACCGGTTACACCATCACCGGGCCGGTGTGGGAGTACTTCCCCCGCCAGGAGCGCATGTTCAAGCCCCAGCTGCGCCGCAGCCCCTTCCTGGAGGTGCGGGCCGAGGAGCTCCGTACCACCCTGATCGAGCACGACCTCGACGGACTGCTCCGGGAGATCGAGCTGGACCGCGCCAACGGACTGCTCGGCAAGACCTGCATCCATCCCTCCCATGTGCTCCCCGTCCATGCGCTGTCGGTCGTCAGCCATGAGGAGTTCAGCGACGCGCAGGACATTCTTCGCCCGGAGCGGGGAGGTGGCGGAGTGCTGCGTTCCGCGTACACGAACAAGATGAACGAGGTGAAGCCGCACCGGGCCTGGGCCGAGCGCACGCTCCAGCGCGCGGAGGCGTTCGGCGTCGCCCGGGAGGACGTCGGTTTCGTCGAGCTGCTCACCGCCGGACTGGCCGGCTGATGCCGGCTACGGCTGCCGCTGGGCGGAGACCGCCCGGCGCGGGTGACGCTGGCCGATGATGGAGAAGACGCCAGAGACGATAGAGACGGCAGAGATGACAGAGGAGAGCGGTACGGCAGTGGTGTGGTCGGGTAGCTGGGTCGCCCAGCGGCTGGGAGTCGAGCTCGTCGGTGACGACGGGCTCAAGGACATGCTGGGCATGGCCCTGCGGCGCAACCCCAAGCGGGCGCATCTGCTGGTCTCGCAGGTCCTCGGCAAGCATGTGCCGCAGAGCCCGGCGACCGTGTACGGCCACGCTTTCGCGCTCGGCGCGCGGGTGCGCGCGCTGCTGGGCGACGAGGAGGCCGCGCGGTCCCTGGTGCTCGGGTACGCGGAGACCGCGACCGGCCTCGGCCACGCGGTCGCCGACGGACTGGCCCTCGCGCCCTACCTGCACTCCACACGCCGCCCTGTCGCCGGTGTCGCACGGGCGGGAGGGTTCGAGGAGTCCCACTCCCACGCCACCTCTCATCTGCTGCTCCCGGAGGACCCCCGGCTGCTCGCGGGCGCGGGCCCGCTCGTCCTCGTCGACGACGAGTTCTCCACCGGTAACACGGTGCTCAACACCATCAGCGACCTGCACGAGCGTCACCCGCGCACGCGGTACGTGGTCGTCGCCCTGGTCGACATGCGCTCGGCGGCCGACACCCGGCGTCTGGCGGACTTCGGGGAGCGAATAGGCGCCCGGATCGATGTGGTGGCCATGGCCACGGGCACGGCACGGCTGCCGGACGACGTGCTGGAGCGGGGGCAGGCGCTGGTCGCCGAGTACGAGCAGGTAGCCGAGGCCTGTGAGCCGGTGGCCATGGGCCGCAGGTGCACACGGGTGGACCTCGGCTGGCCGGCGACGGTGCCGGACGGCGGCCGGCACGGCTTCACCCAGGCACAGCGGGCCACGCTGGAGGCCGCGCTGCCCGCCATGGCGGCCCGTGTCGCCGCCGCGCTCGGCTCGGCGGCCGCGGGGGGCAGGGTGCTGGTCCTCGGCTTCGAGGAGCTGATGTACGCGCCCCTGCGGCTGGCCCAGGCCCTGGAGGAGCGCGGTGGCTGCGAGGTGCGGTACTCGACCACGACCCGCTCCCCGGTGCTCGCCCTGGACGACCCCGGCTACGCGATACGCAGCAAGCTGGCCTTCCCCGCCCACGACGACCCGGCCGACGGCCCCGGTGAGCGGTACGCCTACAACGTGGCGGGTGGCGCCTTCGACGCGGTCGTGGCCGTTGTCGACTCGGCGGCCGACACTCCCAGGCTGCACGCCCCCGACGGCCTGCTGGCGCAGCTCTCGGCGCACATACCGCAGGTCGTGCTCGCCGTCGTTCCCAGTTACGTTCCCGCCGCTGGAACTCCCGGAAAGGAACCCATGCTCCCCGAGCCCCTGCGTGGCCCCGCCTTCTCCTCCTACGCCCCCGAAGAGGTCGGCTGGCTGCTCCAGGACCTCTCGGACGTCGATCTCGAGGCTCCCACCGAGGAGCGCGAGGAGGCGATACAAAGCGGCGGCGCCCACTACGCCGAGTCGTTGCCGGTCGAATACCAGCCGAGCCCCGAGTACCAGCAGCTCTTCCGCGCCGCGCTGGACACCTCGGCAGCCCGGATCGCCCGCGCCGTCGGCACGGTCACCGAGACCGTCCTCGCGGAGAGATCACCGCGTCCGGTACTCGTCTCGCTGGCCCGCGCGGGGACCCCCATAGGGGTACTGATGCGCCGCTGGGCGCTGCGCCGCCACGGCCTGGACCTGCCGCACTACGCCGTCTCGATCGTGCGGGGCCGCGGTATCGACGCCAACGCGCTGCGCTGGCTCGCCACCCACCACGACCCGGCCGATGTCGTGTTCGTCGACGGCTGGACCGGCAAGGGCGCCATCACCCGCGAGCTGGCCGCCGCGATCAGCGAGTTCGACGGCTTCGACCCGGATATCGCCGTGCTCGCCGACCCGGGCGGCTGCGTCCGCACCTACGGCACCCGCGAGGACTTCCTCATCCCCTCCGCCTGCCTCAACTCCACGGTGTCCGGACTGGTCTCCCGTACGGTCCTGCGCGCCGACCTGGTCGGTCCGGACGACTTCCACGGCGCGAAGTTCTACCGCGAGCTGGCCGCAGCCGACGTCTCGGGCCACTTCCTGGACACCGTCTCGGCCCGCTTCGACGAGGTCGCCGACGCCGTGGACGCCGAGGTCAAGGAGCTGCTGGCGGCCGACCGGGCACCCACCTGGGCGGGCTGGGCGGCCGTGGAGCGCATCAGTGAGGAGTACGGCATCCACGACGTCAACCTGGTGAAGCCGGGAGTCGGCGAGACCACGCGGGTGCTGCTGCGCCGGGTGCCCTGGAAGATCCTGGCCAAGCGGGGAGCGGGCGCGGACCTCGACCACGTACGCCTGCTGGCCGAGCAGCGCGGGGTACCGGTCGAGGAGGCGGACGACCTGCCGTACACCTGTGTGGGGCTGATACACCCCCGCTTCACCCGCGGGGCGACCGGCACCGACGGCAAGGCGGTGGCCGCCCCGTGAAGCGCCTCGTCGCCAGCGATCTCGACCGCACGCTGATCTACTCCGCGGCTGCGCTCCAGCTCACCATGCCGGACCCGGAAGCACCTCGTCTGCTGTGCGTCGAGACGCACAAGCACAAGCCCCTGTCGTATCTCACCGAGACCGCCGTGGGCCTGCTCACCGAACTCGCCCGCACCTCGGTGTTCGTCCCGACGACCACCCGGACCCGTGAGCAGTACGGGCGCATCCGCCTACCGGGACCCGCGCCGAAGTACGCGATCTGCGCCAACGGCGGGCATCTGCTGGTGGACGGCGTCTCCGACCCCGACTGGCAGCGCACGGTCACGACCCGGCTCGCGGGTGAGTGCGCCCCCCTGGACGAGGTCCGTGCCCATCTGCGGGCGACGGCCGGCCCCGCGTGGCTGCTCAAGGAACGGGTCGCCGAGAAGCTCTTCGCGTACCTCGTGGTCGACCGCGCGCTGCTCCCGGAGGGCTGGATCGAGGAACTGGCCGCGTGGGCGGAGCCGAGGGGCTGGACGGTCTCACTCCAGGGCCGCAAGATCTACGCCGTGCCGAGGCCGCTCACCAAGAGCGCGGCGGTCCGCGAACTCGCGCGCCGCACGGGCGCGGAAACGGTCCTGGCCGCGGGTGACTCGCTGCTCGACGCCGACCTGCTGATGGCCGCGGACCACGCCTTCCGACCGTCCCACGGCGAGCTCGCCGACACGGGCTGGACGGCACCGCATGTCACCGTGGTCCCTGAATCCGGCGTCCTGGCGGGCGAGGAGATCCTGCGCCTTCTGACTGCCAGGGCGGCGGAGCCGTCGCCGGCGCCGGAGCGTGCCACCGTACCGGCGCCTGGCGCTGCACCCGGCACCGCACAGGCGCCCGTGGCGCTGTAGGTCTCCGTACGGACCTGGGGCGCCGTACGGGCCAGGCGGGGCCGTACGGGCCAGCCTGGCCGCGCGTCAGCCGCAGCAGCCCCCGCCGCAGCAGCCACCGCCCCCGCCTCCGCCTCCGGTGGGGGCCGGGGCGGACGCGCTCGTGCCGCCCACGGCGACGGCGGACAGCAGTTTGACGGTGTCGCCGTGCCCGGCCGGGCAGGCGGCCGGGTCGCCGGACTCGGCCATGGGCCTGCTCAGCTCGAAGGTGTTGTCGCAGGTGCGGCAGCGGTACTCGTAACGGGGCATGCCCCACAGATTAGCGGCCGGTTCCCTGACCCTGCCGCTCCCGGCGCAGCCGCTCCTCCGCCGCCGCCTCATCGGGATGGCGGGCCTTCCAGTACGGGTTGTCGTGCGGGAGGGCGCTGCCGATCCTGCCGTACATCCCGAACCACATCAGCATGATCCCGACGATGAAGCTGAAGATCACGTTCTGGATCTTGAAGTTCAGGAAGTTGACCTCGGTGTCCAGCATTCCCAGGCCGATGAAGCCGTTCAGGATGAAGAGGATGCCGAGCACCATGTTCAGCGTGGAGGCGAAGTTCCCCCCGACGATCATGCCGGCGAAGAGCAGCAGCCCGACCAGGATGGACAGCACGCTCAGTGCGCCGTTGGTGTTGAGTCCGGCAACGGTCGAGTTGGCGATGTCGAAGAAGCCGATGTTGTGGGTCAGGCCCAGGATCCCGAAGGCCACGAGGATCAGCCCCATGACGCCGGCGCCGACCCGGTAGACCTTGCTCAGGCGGTGGTCGACGGGCAGATGCTCGTCCAGCACGACGCGGATGCCGCCCTTGTGCTGCGAGGTCCCCTGCACGTGAGTGGATGCCATATCGGCCCCCTTCGGCCGTACGTACGTTCCTCCATGCTCCCTACAGCATCCGCCCGCATTCAGGCCCCGACAAATCAGCCCGGCACGGGGCCGGGGCCGTCACGCCCCGCCGCCGCGCTCCTCACGGATCTGTTCGACCACATGGGTCACGGCTCCCCGCACCGCTTCCGTCTCGGTCAGGAAGTGCCAGTAGTCGGGGTGACGGCCCTCGAGACCGGCGACGGCACGGTCGAGCCGGGCCACGGACTCGTCCAGCGGCCGGGCGTGACGCGGGTCGGGCGTGGAGCGCCCCTGCATCGCGAGCCGCTGGGCGTCGCGGATCGCGAACCGGGTGCGCTCGATCTCGTGCTTCGGATCCTTCGCGACCGCGTCCAGACGCCGCAGACGGTCGCCCGCCGCCGAAACGGCCTCGTCGGTGCTGTTCAGCAGGGCCCGAACGGTCCCCAGAAGAGCCGTCGCATCCGGCCAGCGCTGCTCGGTCCGCGCCTTGGCGGCCTCCGTGAGCTTCTCCTCAGCCAGCCGTACATGCTCGACGGCCAGGGCGGGCACGGGCTGGAGGTCCTGCCAGCAGGCGGCGCTGTAACGGCGGCGCAGCTCACTGAGCACGGGCTCGACACCGCTCGCACGGGTGGTCAGCGCCTGCGCCCTGGTCCGCAGCGACACCAGGCGCTTGTCGATCTCGGCGGCCCGCTCGGGCAGCCGCTCCGCCTCACCCCGTACCGCCTCCGCGTCCCGTACGACCCGGTCGGCCCGCTGCAACGTCTCCGTCACCCCGTGCCGCCCTGCCCCCTCGTTCAGCTTCGTCAGCTCGGGCGCCAGAGAGGCCAGCCGCGCCGCGAGATCGTCAGCACGCAGCCCGGAGCCGCGCACCGAGTCCAGCGCGTTGCTCGCCGCCAGCAGCGCCTGCCGGGCCCGCTCCACCGCGGGCGCGAGCCTGGCCAGCTGGGTCTCCGCCGTGTCGAGCAGCGGCCCGAGCCCCTGCGCGAACCGGTCGAGCTCGCCCTTGACCCGTACCAGCTCGTCCTTCGCCCTGGTCAGCTCGCCGCGGGCGCGGGCCGCGACGGAGGCGTCGAGGTCGTCCCGATCCAGATCGTGCGCGTCGACCGCCGTGATGTACCCATGGCTGACCTCGTCGATCCGACGGCCCAGCGCGGCGAACTCCTCCACCACCCGGCGTGCACCGGGCGAGCTGTCCACGGCCGTGATCGTCTCGATCGAGATCCGCAGATCCCGCTGGGCCGTGTCCAGCTCGTAGAACGCGGCGGCCGCGTCGTCCTTCGCCGCCTGCGCCTCCGCCCGCTGACTCTCCGCCCGCCCGCCGAACCAGCGCCGGGTGCCGCCCCCGGAGAGTGACGCGGGCAGCGCCGCGGCAGCCACGACCAGCAACGGCACAGGCCACAGCACCAGCGCGAGCACATCGCGCGCGACACTCGCATGGGCCTTCGCTCCGGCGTACGCCCGTGTGTGTGTCGCCCTCACATCCCTCTCCCGTGCCGTGTCCGCCCTACCGGTTCATTCTCCCACCAGGTATGGACGAACACACGAGCCCGTCAGTTCGCAGTTCGCACGGATATCTCGCCGTTGTCGCTCTTCGCGTTGATGACATGCGCACTCCGGCCGTCCTGCCGCACATCGACCGTGGTGTCCCCGTTGTCCGCCGAGGCCGTCACGCGATACGCCTGCGCCCCCGGCACCTCGATGGTGATCTCGCCGTTGTCGCTCTCCCCGTCCACGAGGCTCGGATCCTCGGCGAAGGCGAGGCTCACGGCGCCGTTGTCGGACCGAGCCGACACCGTCCGGGACGTGATCCGCTCCCCGGTGATCTCCCCGTTGTCGCTGGTCAGCTCCAGCGGCCCACTGGAGTCCCGCACGGTCACCTCCCCGTTGTCCGCCCGCAGCGCCAGCGCCGTCTCGAACCCGCTCGCGCTCACACTCCCGTTGTCCCCCTGCACGGTCACGGCGACCCCACGCGGCACCTTCACCGAGTGCCGCGCATCGCAGTCGGCCCCCAGGCCGTCGCACTTCACCTCGAGCGTCAGCGTCCCGTCCCGCATCTCCCACACCGGGTCCGGCCCGTTCCCGACGAACACCCACCCGTCGACCCGCCGCTCGACCTCCACCTTCGCCACATCCGCCGGCACCAGCTCCACCGAGGAGCCCCTGGCCTCGATGACCAGCTCCTTCCCACCGAGCGCGAACGACTTCCGCTCCACCACCCCGTCCTCGGCATCCGCGCACCCGGTGACAGCGAACGCGACGACCACGGCGCCGACGACGCCAAGGGCTGCGCGGGTGCGGTGTGTGTCCATGGTTTTCGTCCCCCAGAGCTCCGAACTGCGACGCCCCCACGGTAGGAGGCCCGTTCACACCGGGCGATCCGGCGGCCTACCGGCTCCGTGGTGGGGTTACCCCCCGGCCGAGCCGATCTGGTTTGCGGCACCCACCCATGTGCCATGTACGCTGTTGCCTCATTCCGGGTGCGTAGCTCAGGGGTAGAGCGCTGCTCTTACAAAGCAGATGTCGGCGGTTCGAAACCGTCCGCGCCCACCAGCAGGAAGCACGACAAAGGCCCAGGTCACCGGCGATTAGCCGCGAGCCTGGGCCTTGATCGTTCCTCCGTGATTGCGGCGGGGAGTGGCGTCGTGCCATTCACGTGCCAGATGCCTCCGCCGGACCGTCCGCGGTGGGCTCGGCACGTCCGCGGTGGGCTCGGCAGGTCGGACCCTCTTGATCTGATCGTCGACGTGAGCGGCGATTGCATGGTCCCGTCCGTTGACCAGGTGCTGATAGATCAGCGCGGCCCGGACCGACGAGTGCCCCATGCGCTGCATCAGCTCACGCGTGGTTGCGTCGCCGGTCGCAGCGAGAGTGTTCCCCGTGTGCCGGAGGTCGTGAAAGTGCACGTCCCCGAGCCCGGTCTTGTCGAGGGCCCGCAGCCAGATGCGACTGCCCCAGGGCGATGGCCCGGGGCCTTGTTGCTGCCTGGGCCAGGCTCTCACTCGGCTGATTCGACCGTTTTCACGACGAAGCCACAACCTCCCCGGCCATGACCTGGGGCGGGTTGGGGAGCAGTGACGCAAGGTTGTCTCGCACGAAGTCCGCCGCCCTCGAGATCGATTCCTCGGCACCGGCCTGGTCCTGGAAAACGCTGGTCGAGACCATCACTCCGTCCCCGGCATCGACCCAGTAGTAGGCCACGAAGCCGGAAACCTGGCGCATGAGCGGCACAAACCCCTCGTTCACGCGGCGTCCCGCCTCAGCCGGATCTGTCACCCCTTCGTACCGCCGGACTGCTGCGTACATCACCGAGCTCCTCGTGGGGGTCAGGATTCGAATTCTGCTGTGACGTCGTACCCCCCGCATCGGCTGTCTGGCTCATGAGACACCCGACAACCACCTGAAGGGCCGCGTCAGCTGATCCGATCAGCGTCTTCCGGACCGGACCCACAGCCCTGCGCACCTTCGCCAGGGTCGCACCTCATGGCGCGCTCAGCCCATGCACGTACAGGGCCGAGGGGCTGAGGCGGCATACAGATGCGCGGGCCGGCGAGGTCGTGGACATCGTGCGGTGAACCCCGGTCGGCGCGACGGGGGTACAGGGCCGGCCGGGGCGGTAGGCAGACCGCCATTCGCGTACCGGGGCATGCACGTTGTCGGGACGGTGCAGCCACAGGTACTCGGCCTCAGGGCGCACAGTGATGCCGAACTGCTCCGCACCGGGTGAGCCGAGATCGACATAGTCGCGGTGCGCCGCCTCGATCTCGGACCACAGATCGCGAGGGCCGTACTCCCACACATCGCCTGCGACCGCGGTCGCAGGCGAGCCGTCCCCGTGCTGCGCCCCTACCTGCACCCCTGCGGGCCCCTGGCTGTGCCACAGCCGTACGCCCGGCAGCCGGGTGCCGCCCCACAGGGCGAACCCGAGGTGAAGGACCCCGGACGCGCCCAGCAGGGTCGGACGGCAGCGAGCGGTGCGGCTGTCGACAGACGTGCCCTCGCCGACGCGGTGGGACCGCATCGGCATGTACGAGGCGCCCCCGTGGAACGCACCCACCGCGGTGCCGTTGTCCCGCACCGTGAGCCGCACCAGGGCTCCCGACCAGAACTCGCGGGCGAGCGGAGCGACGATGACCCCGCCCGGGCGCACCTGGTCGAGGTACTCAGCCGGGATGCGCCGCAGGGCACAGGTGGCGAGGATCGCGTCGAACGGGGCGCCATCGGACCATCCGGCCTCGCCGTCCCCGCAACGCAGATGCGGCCAGTGGCCTGCCGCGTGCAGCGCCGCCCCGGCGTGTCCGGCGAGCGATGGGTCGATCTCGACGCTGAATACGTTCGTGTCGCCGAGGCGCTCGGACAGCAGCGCCGCGACGTGCCCTGAGGCGGTGCCGATCTCCAACACGCGGGCGCCGTCCTTGAGCTGAAGCAGTCCGAGCGATCGAGCGACCATTGAGGGCTGCGAGTTGGACGAGGTCGCGACGCCAGGCCCGTCCTCGGCACCATCGTCGAGCTGGATCACGACTGGCTCATCGGCGTGGATGAGGGCCAGCCGGTCAGCTGGTGAGGTGAGCAGCGTGCAACCGTCGGGATCTTGCCGCCACGCGCGTGTGGGGATGAACGGCTCGCGCGGTACGGCGTTCCACACTCGGCGCCATGTGTCATCGAGCAGACCGCGCTCGTGCAGCATTCGCACGAACGCGGCGTGCCCGCCCAGTTGGGCAGTCGTCACGACGTCAGTCCCCCGTGACCTTGCCCGGACCGCTGCCGTCGGGGGACGGCGGAGTCGGCGGGGGCGTCCACGGCTTATCGCTCGGCTGTCCCGCGTGCTTGCCGCTGTCGCTCATGGTCGTGACCTCCGGTGTGGTGGGGTCGTACACGGTCGGCGGATGCGGTGAAGCGTGCCCCGCTCGCACGGTCCGCCGTGGTCCGGCGAGCGGGAGTCTCAGTAGCGCCGCCGGTCTGGGCACACGACGTGGAGGTGCACGCTCGCGCCGGCCGCTGACGCGGCATCGATGTCCTGTGTCTCGTACGGCTGGTCAGACCGGATCGTCTGATCGCACTCCCCGCAGATCACGCCTGGCCGCCGAGGTTCTCGAAGTGGTCGCACAGCGACAGCACCGAGAGCGCAATCAACCTGGCGCGCCGTCGGGCAGCGTCCGGCCCGAACCCCCCGGCGGGTGTGGCAAACCGTTGGCGTGCAGCATCCAGAGCGACCTGTGCGAGTGTCGCGGACGGGGCGCCCAGCGGGGCACGACGAATGAGGGCCTGCACCTGCGGGGTCAGCAGATCGATCATGCCGCGCATCGTGGGGACCAGGTCGGAAGCACTCGCGTCTGCCAGTGCCTGGCGGGCGACGTCCCGCATCGTGGCGAGGTCGGGCGGTGCGGTCTCTGTACTCGTGGTGACGTCCATGTCACCGACGGTATAAGTGGTGAAAGGGAGTCAGGCGCACAAAATGTGCGCCCTCGTCAGGCGGCCAGCAGCCCCAATTTCACCGCGAGCTCAGACGCCCTGCGGCGCCGCGCGGGGCTCTTCGCCTGCGTCTCCTCCAGCACGATGCGTTTCGCGTACCCGTTGTACTTGATCGTCTCGGGTGCCGCCTCATGCGCCTGCGCGAGCGTCGCCAGCGCCGCATCAGGCTGCCCGTCCAACTGGTAGCCGCGGGCCTCCTCGATCCGATGCCGGGCACGCCGCGGCCGGGACGGGATGGTCGACGCGTCCGCCCGCGCCGCCTGCCGCACGGACTCCCCGCCCGCGTGGAGCTCCACGGCAACCGTCACCGCGTGGGCGCCCATGATGGCTCGCGAGAAGCTGGTGATGGGGTGGTAGTAGTCCACAGGCAGCCGGTTGGCCATCGCGCCCGCGGTGTCCCAGTAGCGCCACGCGGTGCCCGGGTCACCTCGGCGGGCAGCCGTGTATCCGGCCTCGAACGTCAGCGCGCCAGTGATAGCGAGGACATCAACCGGGGCGTCCGGCAGCAGAGGCTCGAGGTACGCCAGTGTCTCGAGGTTCACGGCGTCGGCGGCGCCGAAGTGCGCAGGCCCGGAGTCCCGGTGAGCCTGCGTCACCAGCCACGCGGCCACGCCGATTGTGTGAGGGTCCTCGGACTCCTGCGCGGCGATCATGCCGCGTTCGGCGACGCGCCACAGTAGTGCGGCGTCCGGCTGGTAGGCCACGAAGAACTGCGACAGGGAGTAGACCTCGGCGAGCGCGGACTGTGCGGAGCGGCGCTCGTCCGCGCTGTCGGCTCGCCATACAGCAAGCTGCGCGTCTCGGATCAGCTCCGGCAACAACGAGCCCACCACCTCGCGATGGTTCGGGGCGGAGTGTCGGGCCGCCCATGCCCGGGCCAGCCGCGCTCGGAGGTGCTCCGTGGTCGGCGCCTCCCGGCCGCCCGTGAGGGGGTAGGCGTTGACGGCGGCCTGGACAGCGGCCAGCCGCGGATGCCCAGGGCCAGTGAAGAGCGAGACGTGCACGGACTGGTCCCCCGTGAGGTCGGAGAGGTCCCGGACACGCAGCGTCTCAGCCATCCGTAGCACGATCTCGAGGCGCGGGACCTTCAGCCGGCCTTCCTCGATCGCGCGGACCCACGATGCGGACTTACCCGTGAGCCCGCCGAACTGGTCGCGCGTCATGCCGCGTCGGGACCGGAGGATCTTGACCCTTTGCCCGAACGCGATCGGGTCGGAGTACGGGTCCGGGGTATCAGGTGACACGGCCTTGCCCCTTCCTTGCAGCTCGTCACTGACAGGGTATGGGGCAGGGCCACTGTTACGTCAGCAGGTTCACCACGCTCCCGGGCCCCCGAAAGCCAGACAGGGGGGCGTACTTACACGTGAAGGCCGACGCTCCTGTCTTCGCTCCGCTCCGGCCCGGCCGCCGGCCCGCGCGCGGCGCGAGCCACTGACAGAGGGCGCCATCGTGGCTGGGGCGGTCGGCTCCACGGCTTTGGGCAGTCACCATGGGGCGAGCCTCAAAGATCAGGAGCCCACTTCGGGCTATTGCGGGCGGCGAGGGCTGCCCGAGTCGCAGCAAGTTTCCGGCCCCTGATCTCTCGCCCCATGGCAGCTTCAGCCCAAACCCGCTACACCGACCGCCGGATACCCTGGTCGTTCGGACCGGACCGGGACCGAGAATTCTGACCCTGCCCGCGCCATGAGGGCGCACGATGGTGCGCATGACTCTGGCCACCCCCCTACTGCACACCGCTCGCCTGCGACTGCGCCCCTTTACCGACGCCGACGCGGACCCCCTCTTCGCGCTGCACAGCAGCACCTACGTGATGCGCTACTGGGACTCCCCGCCGTGGAACGTACGGGCCCGCGCCGAACGCTTCATCGCGATGTGCCGGAAGATGGCGGACGAAGGCACCGGGGCGCGGGTGGCCATCGACCGTGCTTCGGACGGGGCCTTCGTCGGATGGTGCGGTCTGACTGGATGGAACCCGGACTACCGCAGCGCGTCATTGGGCTACGTCCTCGACGACGCGATGTGGGGCCACGGCTACGCGACGGAGGCTGCGCACGCCTTGCTGCAGTGGGCATTCGACACGCTGGACCTGAACCGGGTTCAGTCCGAGACCGATACGCGCAACGTGGCATCTGCCCGGGTCCTGGAGAAGATCGGATTCGTGCGTGAAGGGACGTTGCGGGAAGACTGCGTCGTGAACGGCGAGGTATCCGACTCGTGGGTGTTCGGGTTGATCAGGCGAGAGTGGCGGCCGTCGACCATGCCGATACCAGCCCGCTAGAGGGCTGTTCCATGACTAGCGTGTCCGAGGATTGCTGTACCGCAGCGAAGTACCGCAACCACAGCGACCGCAGGCGTCCGGCCATGGACGTCACCGGCTCGTTGGCGACCGGAACGACCGTGCGTGACCCTGCTGGCTTGAGCTACGGATCAGAAGGCTTCTGACATCCACGGTTGACATCAACGCGGCCGGACAGGGACGCACACGAGCACCTCTGTCTGGTTGTCGCGACCGCGGGCGAGACCGCCGCCATTGCCGCTCGGCCGAACGTGCACAGCAGATGTCGGCGGTTCGAAACCGTCTGCGCCCACCAGCGAAAAGGCCCCTCGCCGATCAGGGCTGGGGGCCTTGACCGGCACTCTTGACGTCAACGGGACTGCTCCCGCACGTCTTATCGCTGCCGTTCGCGCGCTGGGCGTCGGTCGATCGGCTGAGGAACTTCGGGGTGCCGGGAGGCGTTGGGGGGAGGACGCGTGAATGCGCGCGGACGACCGGAATGACATGGGCAGAAGCCGAGGTGGCACGCGTGGCGATGTGGGATCGGATCAAGGACCAGGCCAAGAGTCTGCAGCAGTCGCAGGGGACGCGGGGCTCCGGCGGACACGGGCGATCGGGTGCGGGGCCCAGCGGCGGATCGCGGGCTCAGCTGGTGAACACGCTCAAGTCCCAGCTCACGTCCCTCAAGACGGAGCTGAAGAGCGGCGCCTACCGGGACGCCAGCATGGCGATGTGTGCTCTGGTCGCGGCTGCCGACGGGCAGGTTGACCCGGCGGAGCGGCAGCATGTGGAATCGCTCATCCTGAACAACGACGTTCTGCAGAACTTCCCGTCCGACCAGTTGCGGCAGCGGTTCAACAAGCATGTCGATCAGCTGGCGTTCAACTTCCAGCAGGGCAAGGCTGAGGCCATGCAGGAGATCGCCAAGGCGGCGAAGAAGCCGACGGAAGCCAAGGCGGTCGTGCAGACCGGTTTCGTCGTTGCCGGTGCGGACGGTTTCGTCGCGCCGGCCGAGGAGCAGGTCCTGCGCGAGGCATGCTCGGTGCTCGGCCTGTCCCCGCAGGAGTTCGGCATCTGACCAACTGCCCCGCCGTGTGGCGTTTTTGGTCCGGCGGAGTGGCATCTGCAGCCGGCGTCAAGGCCCCAGACGGCGGCAGCTCTGGGGGCAGCCCGAGCAGAGCCCGCGCTGCCAGTTGAAGCCCGTTGCCGCGGCCCTTCGGGGCGAACTTGCGGATGCAGATGTCGGTGGCTCGAAACCGTCTGCGCCCACCAGTCGTGAAGACGACAGAGGCCCAGGTCACCGGTACCGAACCGGAAGCCTGGGCCTTGCTCGTTCCCCAGCTGCGACGGAGGGGGCGTCGTGCCAGTTGCGTAGCTGATGTCTTGTCAGGCTCAGCCGACCAGAGCCTTCCTGACGCGCTCGTCGACGTGTGCGGCGATGTCATGGCCGAGGCCGTTCACCAGGTCCCGTGCAAGCGTGGCGGCGCCGGGCGGGCGCCGACCGCGCTTGCCCCTGCATGTCTGCCCCAGACCAGGCAGGACACCCCTGTGCTGATCCTCAGTGCTGGACCACGACGCAGGTGAGCGTGGTACTGCCTGTCTTGACGACGAATTGGGACCCGCTGAGGCCGCCGATGTCAAACCTCCCCCCTTCGTCCGTCGGGACGGTGCCCGAACTGGAGCCTGAGTAGGTCACCTTCGTGCCGCCGGGGAATCCCACACCCCAGAGGTGATACTTGCCGTTCGACTCTCTTTCGACATTGCACGTCGCGTTGGGTGCGGCACCGGGCGCTGTGGTGGTCGACGCGTATGCGGCAACCGCAGGGCCCAGCGCGAGGGCGGGGACGATCAGGGATGCGAATGCTGCGAGACGACGACTTCGGTTCATCGTTCTACCTCCCTTGGGACGACCAGGATGCGCCGGTCGGGTGACGGCACCGTCACCGGCGGTATCGGTCGCACAGGACGCCGATGAGTAAAGCCTCGCTCCGTTCCACGATGGGTACATCACCCCGCATGGGCGATATGCCCGGCTTGCTCGTCGAAGTATTGTCCGCGGGAGGGTGGGCCACCGCGTCGCCTTTGAGTCGGCAGCTGTCCTGTCCGGTGGGAGGTCGGCAGGCCCCTTGGCTGCCTTCTAGGCTGGCACCATGGACAACGGGCTTGCTCACGAAGGAGGCGCCTTCATCAACTTTCGACGCTACCTCCCGGATCCGAAGGAGCACGGGTATCGGTGGGTCGACATCAAGCAACTCCGCTTCTCCGCGGGATCCCTGGACGATAGAGGGCTGCTTGCCGCACTGATTGGGCATGAGCAGTTCCGGGACGACTATGCAGGTGGTGGAGTACTGCCGGACGGGCCTCGGCATGGTCCGTATTGGCTACGGTTGATTACTCCCGGACTCTACGAGCCCATCAACCAGGAGAAGGCCGTGCAGATCCTGCGGGAGTGGGTGGATCCGCTCCGGGACCTGCCCACCGGGCTGGAGGCAGATCTGCAGCGGGAGGTATTCGACCGCCTGGCCGCGGCCGACGGCACCTACTACCTCAGCGAGCTCGGTGATGAGGTGATTCATGACTGGGGACGTGTGCACGACTACTTCCACGAGTTCGTGCTCATCGACCGCTCGGCCGGGCAGATCACTCTCATCGTCGCTGCCGACGACTGAGCCAACCAACGGGGTAGCAGTCGCCGCGGCTCTGGAGCACGTGAGTGCGACCTCACCGTCGGCGATCGCGTAGAGATGCTCGGGTCACTCAGGGAGCCGGTGCCCTTGCGGACTATCCACAGCAACGCCAGCCCTCGTGCTCAGCGACCTCCCGAATGCGCACTCGTTCTGCCAGCCGCACAGCCTGGCGGCCCGATGCCGCTGGAGTCAGGTTCGGGAAGAGTCGTCGGAGTCGGCCACGAGCGTCTTGCCCACGACTCCCGACCGGGTGACGCCGTCGACTGCCACACAGATACCAAAGACACGATCGTGGCTGGTCCAGCCATTGACGCGGCCACGGTTGTTGCTGATCTGCACCCGCTTCCTGGCGGGGTCCACGGACGACACCAAGTGCAAGTAGACCGTCCCGGCGACACGGGCGAGGACGATGTCTCCGACCTCCAACATCGACGGGTCGGCTGGAACGACGACCACCTGCTGCCGACTGCGTATCAGCGGGACCATCGAGGAGCCGCTGGGCTGGAACGTCACGGTGGCCCCGCCGGCAACCCTGCCTGCCACTGCATCCAATGCACCCATTCCGATGATCGTGGCAGATTCCCCTGCATCACCCCACCGATTTACCGCTCCGCGCTCCATCGGCGAGGCGAACGATGCCTGATGCGGCACCAGCACCAGGATCGCAGCCAGACGACGTGTTCTGCGTTTCTCGGCCCGTCCCGGGCCTCGCTTCGCCTCTCAGTACGGCAGCAGCGCGGATGGTCGGACGATCGCTGCGACAGAGCCAGCACCTCAACGCAAGGGGCCCGATCGAACCCTGACGCGGTAGTCAGCGACCGTGCCGTGCCGCAGCTACGTACAGCCTGACATCTACAAGCGACGTCAACGACGGCGGACAGCAGCAGCATCGGGCGGTCGTCTGCGACTCCGTCGGCCAAGGGGGGTCGGGGTCCGTCCGAGCGAACTCCTGGTGCGGCGCTCGCGGTTGCCGGCCCAGGGAGATCTGGGATCCCAAACGGGCCTGATCGTGGTCCCAGTCGAGGTGGGACCCTGGCGCCAGGGGCGCATCATAGTTGGCTGAGAGGCACGGCGTGCAAAATGTCTCCCGCTGAAATTCCAGTACTGTAAAGCAATCTGTCATCCGACCCCTTTCCGCGACGGCGGGCCCAGAGAGCGCCCATCTTTCGGTAGGAGAGGCCCTTCTCTTGATCGACCAACACCCATTTGTCGCCGTACGTGTATGGGGGGATCCATTCAGGAGCGAACGACCACGCCTCGTCCAAGAATTCCTGCACGACGGTATCTTCGCCTACTGGGATCTGCACAGATGCTACGTCGTGGGTCATTTGACCGTAAGAAATCTCAATGAAGCGATGCCGGAAGTCCTCGCGTGCGCTTTCAATCGCCTCTGCCACCATGACGTCTCTACTAAGGGCGCCCATTTTGGCATCAAGCATCTTCGGAATTACCTCCTCCATCGCCGAGCGAATGGAGGCCTCCATGTTCTCCACGCTGCGACTGCGTGACGTATTCAGGGCGTTGACGAAGTCTCGTACGCTCGGATTTTTGGAGTAGTCCTTGGGGGCGTAGAGGACGTACGGCCGCTGCATAAGAATTGCAAAGAATGCGGATGCAACTCCCACGGGGAAGGCTACTGAAAAGATCACAAGAACTGCTTGCAGCCAGCCCTGTGTTTGAGTGGCAGCCGTACCTGCGGCGGCTTCTGATACCATTAAGAACAGCGAGATAATCCATAGCGGATTGAGCGCTTTGGGCCCCCGAGGTACATTTACCGGTTGGCTCACATTCACCCCTCTCGAGTCGCTGACCGTAAGCATTCCAGTGTGTGGAGTACCGCGGGAGGTGTTTTGCGTGAAAGGTGGATTTGTCCGAGTGTGAACCTATTCGGTCGCTCGATCCGTGCAAGTCCGGCGGCTTCGTGCTCTCCTGGCGGGAAGACGACGGTCGGCGAACCT
The DNA here is from genome assembly GCF_042731955.1 of Streptomyces sp. NPDC059828. NCBI lineage: Bacteria > Bacillati > Actinomycetota > Actinomycetes > Kitasatosporales > Streptomycetaceae > Streptomyces > Streptomyces sp. NPDC059828. Next base: position 84,416 of record NZ_JBHWIW010000002.1, read on the forward strand.
GCCGGTCGCTGTGGAGTTGTGCAGATCGGCATGTCTCGTGGCGCTGGGCAGACCGGACGGATGAGCCATTGGAGGTCTGCCCGGTCCCGGAGCTGTTCCGCTGACATCCAACGCTGCCATCAACGGCGACGGACGGCGGCGACAACGGCAGCCACGTGTGGCACCGGTGCGCGAGGTGGGCTCAACCCCGCCGGGGCGAGGTCGAACTCACAAGGCGGTGGTGAATCGCCCATCGAGCGGTAGCGGCTCGTGGTGGTGCCAGATGAGGTATCGATCCTCCCGGCGCAGTTCCGCCGATCCCCACTCGACGCGCATCACGCCTTGGTCCATGGAGCACGCGTAGGCGACCAGGACCAGGCGGATGTCTTCCGGGAGGAGCCCAAGGTCAGGGTGGGCTTCCGACTCTTCGGGCTCGTCCATGCCCAGGTCAAACATCTGTTGCATTGGTTCCGGGCCATGCCGGCGGATGAGTTCGGCACGGAACCCTGTCGCTCGCCGCAAGCGGGCGGCTGTGACGGGGACGTTCTTCTTTGCGTAGCGAATCGGGTAGATCACATGGTCTGCAATGATCACCATTGTGCGCCCTTGGAGACGCACCGGCGTGGAATCGGCCAAGGCGCCAAGGCCAGCGGCAAGTTCCTCGTACTGCACGGCATATAGCCCGTGGCCGTATGCCTCCAAGGTCTGGGTATGGACGCCCTCATGCCCGCTGCGAGCCCTCGTGTGAGCTCTCAAGAGGCAAGCGGGGATCAAGTCCACCAGTTCGCCAGCTGCGTCACCGAACGTTTCACGTGCCCACTCACTTGCCGAGCCCATGAGGTACCGCCCCTCCCTGATGAGCGCCGAACGCGCCGAGCAGTAACACGTGAACCGTGCTTCCTGACTGCGATGCACGCAAGATGGCAAGGGCGCACGGCGGGAGCGCGATTCACCCAAGGGATCCGTAGTGCCGGGACCGGGGTGGCGTCGGTTCCGAGGACGGACGTGCCGGATCCGTGCCGGATCGAACTCAGTCGCAGTCAAGTCGGGTGTGTGGGGCTCAGTGTGCATCGATTGCTTCGGTGGCCTCGCAAGCTGGTTGACCACCGAGACCGGTGTGCGGCCCGCGTCAGCCTTACAAGGCGGATGTCGGCGGTTCGAGCCCGTCCGCGTCCATCAGCGCAAGGGCCCCTCGCCGATCATGGCTAGGGGCCCTTGGCGCAGTATCTCGGCAGCGGGCCCAGCTGGGGTGAGCCGAGTTCCCTGCTCTTCCGGTCGATGCCGCGGTGCACGATGGCTTCAGCTCTGGTTGCCGGGCGTCGCCGGAGCCGTGCGCAGCACAGCCGCTGGCGACGCCGGGTGCGACGTGACGCCTGTTGCCGGCTGCTGGCGGCGGCCAGCGACGTATACGCGTAGCGTTGCCCGCCGGCCCGCGCCATAGAGGCGGGACGGCGTTTTCCCACCGCCGTTCGACTGACTTGATTCGCCATCGGCGTGTCCGCGAATCGTCCGGCGCGCCGCAACCGCCACCAGACGACCCGACGGATCGTCACGGAAAGGCTGGAGCTGTCGACCTGTCAAACTAGTGACGGGTCACCCGTGAGGCAGGTCGATTACTCGACGAAGACTTTCCACGGCGAGCACGGGCCGGGAGAGGTGTCCTCACTTCCGTCGGCCGTGCATACCTTGATCCGATGGACATAAGGCTTCACGACATCGCGCTTGAACTCGCTGAAACTGATGTAGCCGTTGCCGTTGTACGAGCTGTGCAGCCGGACCCACCCGACAGCAGCACTACCCACCTCGAGGTAACCTCGGACGCCGTGCCCGTCCGCGTAGTTGTCGTAGACGCGGAAAATGTCTCCGTCGTCGACGTGGACCATGGCGGCGGAGTGTCCGTTGGGAGCGCTTGAGTTCTTCAGATACACCCAGGTGTTGCCGCTGTAGGCGGAGGCTTCAGTGCTTAACCCGACGGTGATCGCAGGGGCGACGATCAGCGCCAGAATGCGAAGCGACCAGGACTTGGACAAGGGATCTCCTCGGTCTATGGATTACCACACCTGACACGTGCTACGAGACGTTTGGTGGCTCATCGTCAGGGCAGCGAACAGGCGACTCGCGGCGAATTCTGATTACTCTGTAAAATCCTTACGGATTGAGCATTTGACAGGAGTGGAGTCTTCTACTCCGTCCACGGTGCACACTCGTATCTGGTACTGACGATTGGGTTTGACGTCGTACCTGAACTCACTGTAGGAGATGTAGCCCTTGCCGTTGTATGAGTCATGCACTCTTACGAAACCTCCTTCCTCCGGCCTGAGCTCTTCGAGGTAACCCCGGACGCCGTGCCCGTCCGCGTAGTTGTCGTAGACGCGGAAAATGTCTCCGTCGTCGACGTGGACCATGGCGGCGGAGTGTCCGTTGGGAGCGCTTGAGTTCTTCAGATACACCCAGGTGTTGCCGCTGTGGGCGGAGGCTTCAGTGCTTAACCCCACGGCGATCACAGGGGCGGCTATCAGCGCCGAAATGCGAAGTGGCCAAGACTTGAGCAATGGAACTCCTGGGTCTGAGGTTCTGATTCGGGAATGCCATGGGCATGTCGCGGACAATCGCCCGGTGGCACAGCATTCTTGGACGTGAAGCGGATACGTCGACGGCCGAGGCCGGCCCTTACTCATCGGCCCGGGCCGTACCGGGACGGTCGGTTCGGGCTTGGCTGATGTGCCGGTGTGCGTCGCGCAGTAGATCGGGGGCGAACTGGCGGTGCTTCTTGGCCAGCGGTGGCCATATGCGCGAGGCCACCGGGCGGTCGTAGCGGACGAACGTGGCGAGCGAGACCTGTTCGTCATCGGCCTGGACGACGAGGTGCCCGGTCAGGAACCAGGAACGGGCCTCGAGCCTGATCCAGTCGTCGCGGCGGTCGGCGATCCGCCATCCGGCCACCCGGTCAGGTGACGCCGTGAGTCGCAGGCCGAGCAGTACCCGCCAGATGAACTGCCCCTCGCGGCCCGCTACTTCCTCGAACAAGGCTCTCGCCCACTGTGTCGCTGAGCTGCCCGGCAGCCCGCCTGACATGGTGAAGAGGTCGACGTAGCCGGGATCGGTCATGGTGCTGAGGGCGCGGATCCGCTCCGGGACCGGCTGCTGTTGGCGGACGGCCGGGAAGAAAGCAGTGCCCAGGCTCGAGTCACGCATTGGTTCGACGCTCATACGGCCTTCCCTTGCGTCTGATTGCTCAGTGGCACGACGATGTTAACCTACATGCATGTACGTATGTAAGAGGGTGAGATGGTGATGACCGAGAAGCCGGAGGGGGTCCGCCGGACGCAGGCAGACCGGCGGGCCCAGACCAGGGCCGCTCTGCTGGAGGCCGCGGCGCGGGGGCTGTCCATGTACGGGTACGCCAATCTGGTCCTGGAGCGCGTGGCCGGCGAGGCGGGCTATACGCGCGGCGCTCTGTATCACCAGTTCGCCAACAAAGAGGAACTTGCGCTCGCGGTGGTGAAGTGGGTCGAGGAGACCTGGGAGGCCGAGGTGGGCCGTCTCGTCGCCGCTGAATCCGACCCTGTCGAGGCGCTGTTGGCGCTGGCGCGGGGGCATGCCGTCTACTGCCGCCGCGACGTGGCCAACGTCATGATGACTTTGAGAGTCGAGTTCGCGGGCCAGGACCATCCCGTTGGCCAGGCGATCACGGACATCGTCGACCGGCTCGAAGCCGACTGCACCGGCCTGATCGCCGCCGGGCGCAGCAGCGGGGCCATCCCGCCAGGGCCGCCGCCCGCCGAGACGGCATCGGCCTATCTCGGCGTCGTCGAAGCGGTCGGGATCTCGCTCGCCGGCCACGCTCCCTACGACGTCGAACTCGCCGAAAGAGCCGTCCGAGGCGTGCTCAACCTGCCACCTGTCCAGGAGGCTCAGGAATGAAACTGCCCAACACCGCGCACACGTCGCGTCCCTGGCGGATCCACGAGATCACCCCCGACTTCGAGGTCGAGGACGTCTGGATGCTGCCGACACCGGGCGGTCCCGACGCGTTCCCCCGGCTGGTGTCGATCATGGTCTCGGACGCGGAGTCGGACAGCTTTCCTCAGGGCGCGCCCTTCCTGGTCCGGTGCCTCTGGACGGCCCGGCAGAAGATCGGAGCACTGTGCGGATTGGACGGCAAGGAGGCCGCTGTGGGATCCCGGGTGCCTTCGCTCCGGGACCGGCTGCCGAGTGATCTGCGCAGGGCAAAACGGGGCCCGGATTTCACCGACGTACCGTTGACCTCGCTGTATCTGCTCCAGGACGAGTGGGCGTCCGAGATGGCCAACCGGACCGTACACACCGTCATGCACATGGGCTGGGTTCCGGACGGCTCCGGCGGCTACCGCGGCCAGATGGCGGTCCTGGTCAAGCCGAACGGTCGGCTCGGTGCCGCCTACATGTCCGCCATCAAACCGTTCCGGTCCCTGATCGTGGTTCCGGCGCTCATGCGGAGCATCGAACGCGAATGGAGGGCCGACGGGGAGCAGACACACGAGCCGAGGTATGAGCGTTGAGCATCCTCTCGCTCATTCTGTCCTCGATGCGCCATCGCGGGTGATGCGGCTGCGGCTGGACCAGCAGGTAGCGGCGGCCAGCCCCGGGGGTCGTGCGGTGCGATGTGGGCCCAGCCGTAGAACACGACGACGAAAGGCGCCGCAAGAGGAGAGGCGACAGCGCGGGGTGAGTGTCCAACTGCGTGACACCGCCGACGTTCGGCGGCGTAGGCACCTACGGGTGGTAAAGGGCTTGGGCGCGCGCCATGTCGACAGGCGCGCCCTCCCCGAGGGGCAGGAAGTAGTCAACCTGCCACGCCTGAGTGCTGCAAGCCTGACGACTGGTCGTGGTCACCCACGGTGGATAGACGCGGAACGCGCGCTTCCCGCCGAGGCCGTTCCGGGACACGATGCCACGCTCGCACAGCACCGCTCGTGGGAACACGAACTGTCCGAAGTGGCCGCTGTCACGGCTGCTGATGACGAAGAGATCAACCCCATCGTCTGCATCGAAAGGCCGGATCGGGCCTTCTGCGGATCGCTGCCACACGGTGACGAACTGGCCGGCCTTCGTCGGGGTGGTCTTGGCCACGCGGAATCTGGCCGACAGCCCGTCGAGCGTGAAACCACAGGCCGCGTACTCGGCGCTCTCCGGTTCGGGTACCGGCTGTGAGCAGGCAAAGCCGCTCGTGTCGTACACCAGTGTCTTCGCCGCCAGCAGGTCACCGTGAACCTCTGTCCACGGCCGATTCGTCGCCACCCTCACATCCTGCCATCGCTCCCGCCACACACTGCCGAGTGATCGCGGTCGCTGAGCATCACGGCTGCCGTGCCTCGTCCCCGCCGGTGCAGCCGTCGCTACCGTAGGGCGCCGGCCTGCCCTCTTGGTGCCCCATGGGTGAACGTCATCCTCTGCGCGGAAGTCGGCGCCCAACGTCTCCTGCACACGGCGCAGTACCACTGCCAACGGTCCTCGTGACCGGGAGCAGTACGGGAAGCGTCCTTCCAGAGCGCCGGTCGGGCGGGGCAATGAGGGCAATGAGGCGGCTGATGCACCATGCGGTTCTCCTTCGGGTCGTGCTCAGCGTGGTGCGTCGGCTGGTGGGTCGTGGTGCGTACCCGCGGCAGCCCACCCTTTCGGGGGACCGCACGGGGTGGTGCCCGTCCGCCCTTCGCACCTGTCCGTTCAACCGAGTTGTCGTGAACGGTGGGAGAACCGGCAACCTCTTCCTGCCAACCGGGCGGGTCGCGACGCTGCGTCAGCGCTCGCTCTGTGACGACGCCCGGGGCAGCAGTACCGCCGCGGCCAGGCCGCCCAGGCCGATGACCGCGAGGGTGATCATCGCGGCGGCGTACGCCCCGGTGGTGAGGCCGGACACCAGGATCGTGCCCGCGACCGCCGTGCCCAGCGACGAGCCGAGGTTCGACACGGACCGCGAAAGACCGGAGATCTCGCCCTGTTGCTCCTCGGTGAAGCTGGACTGGACGACGTTCACCGACGGCGTCAGCATCACGCCGAGGCCCAGTCCGATGAGCGCCAGCCCAGGGGCCAGGGCCCAGGGGTTCGAGGTGGAGCCGGCCAGGGCGACCAGGAGGGCGATGCCTGCGATGGTGACGATGAAGCCGGTCATGATGAGGGTCCGCTGGGGGCGTCGTTTCGCGAGGCGTTCGGCTGCGAGGGACGACACGAGCAGGCCGAGCGTGGCGGCGGTGAAGATGACGCCGGTCTGGATGGCGTCGTAGCCGCGTACGACCTGGAGGTAGGCCGCGACGGTGAACGACGACCCCATCAGCAGCAGCCACTGGACGTTCTGGGTGACGAGGCCCAGGTTGGAGGTGCGATTGCGGAACAGGCTGGGGGACAGAAGGGGTTCGGCTCCCGCACGCTCCTTGGCGCGGGACGACCGGAAGAACCAGAGGAGTACGAGGGCGCCGAGCACGAGCAGGCCGATCATCAGCCAGACGTTGTTGTCTGCTGCCAGGATGCCCATCACGACGAGGATGAGGCCGACGGCCGAGAGGACCGCTCCGGTGGTGTCGAAGGGCCGTCCCGGATCGGGCGGCCGTGGGTCGGTGATGCGCCGACTGAGCAGGATGATCACCACGATGACCAGGGCCTGGAACACGAAGGCCGCACGCCAGCTCAGCCATGAGGTGATGAGTCCGCCGATCAGCGGTCCGGCGGCCGCTCCGACCCCGCCCAGTGCCATGATCACCCCGAAGGCGCGGGCGCGTGAGGTCAGATCCGTGAACAGGAGCGTCGTCAGGATGTAGACGGGCGGGATCAGCAGGGCCGTGCCGATGCCTTCCAGTATCGAGTTGCCGAGGATCAGCACACCCAGGCCGGGGGCCGCCGCGCTCAGCAGGGCGCCGATGCCGTAGATGACGAGGCCCGCGAGGAGGCAGCGCTTGCGGCCGTAGCGGTCGGTCAGCTTGCCGCCGGGGATCATCAGCGCCGCCATCACCAGCAGGAAGACGGTGATGGCGACCTGGACGCCTTGGACGGTGGTGTCCAGGTCCTCGCTGATGTCGTTGATCATCACGTTCATGTTGGAGCCCGCGAAGCTGCAGATGAACTGCGCGAGCGCGAGGGGGGCGAGCACCCGCCGCTGCGCCTTGGACGGCTGTGAAGGGGGCTGTCTCTCGGACACCGGTGTCGCCTCCGCGGATCAGCTCGGCCGGGTCTCCGCCCTGTCGAGTTGCTCGTCGAGTGCCATCGCCGCGGCGATCAGCGCGAGATGCGTGAACGCCTGCGGGAAGTTGCCCAGTTGCTCCCCGGAGGGCCCGATCTCCTCGGCGAAGAGCCCGACGTGGTTGGCGTAGGTGAGCATCTTGTCGAAGGCGTACCGGGCCTGTTGCAGCCGGCCGGAGCGGGCCAGCGCCTCCACGTAGAGGAAGCTGCACAGATTGAACGTGCCCTCGGATCCGCGCAGTCCGTCCGGGGACGCCGCCGGGTCGTACCGGTAGACGAGGCTGTCGCTCACCAGCTCCCGGTCCATGGCGTCGAGCGTGCTGAACCAGGCCGGGTCGCGCGGGGAGAGGAAGCCGACCCGTGGCATGAGCAGCAGAGAGGCGTCCAAGACGTCGGTGTCGTAGTGCTGGACGAACGCTTGGCGCTCGTCGTTCCAGCCGCGTGCGACGATCTGCTTGAAGACCGCGTTGCGGACGTCCGTCCAGCGGGCGAGGTCGGCGGGGCGGGAGTACGTGGTGGCCAGCTGAATGCCGCGGTCGAACGCGACCCATGTCATCAGGCGGCTGTACGTGAAGTTCTTCTGGCCGCCGCGGGTCTCCCAGATTCCCTCGTCGGGCCGGTCCCAGTTGTCAGCGAGCCAGTCCAGTACGTCGCTGACCGCCTTCCAGCCGCGGATGGCTCCCATGTCGTGGCCCTGCGCCAGGGCGTCGCAGGCCTCGCCGTAGATGTCGAGCTGGAGCTGGTCGGCCGCGGCGTTGCCCGCGCGTATCGGCGACGAGCCCATGTACCCCTCCAGATGGTCGAGGACCTCCTCGGTGAGGTGGGGGTCGCCGTCGACCCGGTACATGATCTGCAACGGGTCCCGCGACGCCCCGACGGTCCCGCCCGCCTCGATGCGGTCGCGCAGCCAGCGGCGGAAGGCGTTGGCCTCCGTCTCGAAGCCCAGATCGGTCAGGGCCCTTACGGACAGGGAGGCATCGCGGACCCAGGTGTAGCGGTAGTCCCAGTTGCGTTCCCCGCCGATCTGCTCGGGCAGCCCCATGGTGGCCGCGGCGATCGGCGCGCCTGTCGGGGCGTAGGTGAGCAGCTTCAGCGTGATCGCCGAGCGGTTCACCATGTCGCGCCAGCGGCCCCGGTAGGTGGCGGAGCGCAGCCACGACTGCCAGAACACGCGGCAGGCCTCCAGCTCGTCGGCGATCTCGTCCAGGGACGGCGATGCGGGTGCGGGCGCGCCGCTCGCCGTGCTTGTCAGCACCACCGCCGCCCTCTTGCCTGCGGCGAGCGTGAAGCCTGTGGTGATGTCGTCGAAGCCGTCGGTGCTGTCGGCGTGCAGGGCGACGGGTGCGGTGGCCTGCACATGAAGGTCCGTACCCGGCCCGTGCAGGATCGCCGAGTGCTCGTCGGTCTGCGCCAGGGTGTGCGGGGCGCGCCCGTAGTCGAAGCGTGGGCGGCAGGTGAACGTGAACGGCAGGCTGCCCCGTACCACCCGGGCGACCCTGACCAGGCGGTGCCGGTCGGTCGGCCTGGCGCTGTCGATGGGCACCATGAAGTCCGCGACCTCACCGACGCCGCCCGGGGCCAGGAAACGGTTGACCAGGACGGCCGTGTCCGAGAGGTAGAGCTGCCGGACCGTGGCGCCGTCCTCGCCCGTCAGGTCCGCCGCGAACCGGCAGTGGCCGCCGCGTTCCTTGTCCAGGATCGAGGCGAAGACGCTGGGGGAGTCGAACCGGGGGGTGCACCACCAGTCGATGGTGCCTCCGGACGACACGAGCGCGGCGGTCTGGAGATCGCCGACCATGCCGTGATCGGCGATGGGTGGGTAGCCGGACGGGTAGCTGCTCACGCGCCCTCCTTCGGCCTGGGCGCCCCCAGTTCACGGCACCGAGGGCCGCTGGTACGGCACCACCGAGGACGGCTACGCTCACAGCCTGCGCCTCTTCGCAGCTCAGCGCATTCCAGAGCCGCGCGGCGCGGCGACAGACGCGTCCGCGCTCCCGCCCTGTGGGGGACCGCTGAAACCCGCGATCACTATGGTGTCCGTCACCAACGCAGCCTATGGGCGTCCATTGTCAGTGGGGAGCCGTAGCCTTGTGTATATGTCCCCCGACCTTCGCAAGCCTGGTTCCGTGCGGTCCGCCGCCGTGGTGAACGCGGAGATCCGCGCGCTCTGGGCCCGTTCCGGAGGACGGCTGTCGGCAGTGGACGAGGCCGAGTACCAGCGGCTGCTGGTGGAGTGGGCATCGGCGGTGAAAGCCGCGTCGGCGCGGGACGGAGAGGTCCCGGACGCCGCATAGCTCCCGGTCCTGTGTGCCCGGCGCGCGGTGGCCCACACTGGAGGCATGTGTCGCAGCATCAAGACCCTCCGGCCGCCCGTTCTCCCTCATGAGGCCACCGAGGAGGACGCCAGGGCCGCGGCCCTTCAGTTCGTGCGGAAGGTCTCCGGGTTCCGGGCGCCTGCCGCGCACAACCGGGAGGCGTTCGAGCGGGCCGTCGACGAGATCACGGAGGCGACCCTCGCCCTGCTGGGCAGCCTCGAAGTGCGCGGAGGGAAGTCCGCTACGGGGTCCCCGTCGGAGTCGCGGACGTAGCCGGAGGCGTCGTCCCCGGGCGCCGCATGACGTACGCCGCCAGGGAGCCCGCCGCGAAGAGGGCGAGGACCGACACCGCCACGCCCACCCAGGTGGCACCCAGCCACTGGCCGCCGACATAGCCGAGGCCGACGCTGTAGCCGGCCCACGCCACGGCCGCCAGGGCGGACCACGGCAGGAACTCCTTGACCCTGCGATGCGCGGCGCCGGCGCCGAGAGAGACCACCGAGCGGCCGGCCGGGGCGAAGCGCGCGATGACCACGAGCAGGCCACCGCCTCGCGCCAGCGCCTTGCCGAGACGTTCCTGCGCGGACGTCAGCCGCCGTGACCGGGCGATCGCCCTGTCCAGGCGCTCTCCGCCGCGCCAGGCGACCCGGTACGCGACGAGGTCGCCGAGCACCGAAGCCGTGGTCGCGCAGAGCAGCAGCGCGAGAAGCGACGGCACGTCCTGGGGCGGGACCTGACCGGCGGCGCCCGCGGGGGCAGTGGCCGTCGCCGCGGTCGTGCCCGCGGCGGCGGCCGTCGCGGCGGTGATCACCAGCGCACCGCTGGGCAGCACGGGCAGGAAGACGTCCAGGAGTACGGACAGCGCCACCACGGCGTAGATCCATGGGCTGCCGGTCAGCAGCCCCAGACTGTCGAGCACCTGGACTCCCCGAGTTCCCCTAGTCAGAGACAGCGACCCAGCGTACGCCGGGTCCCCGGGGCGAGATCCACAGGGGGTGCATGAACACCGGAAACGGCGCCGGGCCCGGTGTCTGTGCACCGGGCCCGGACGCGCGTGTATGCCCTGACCCTGTCACGCCGTGACGGACTCCTTGGTTTCCGAACGCGTGACGGTCTCCGCGTCCGTGCCGCGTGAGCCGCCGAACAGCCCGTCGAGCGCCAGCGCGCCCGGGCCGGTGAAGACCAGCAGCAGGAACACCCAGCTGTACACCGCGGACAGCTCGCCGTTGTTCTGGATCGGGAACAGGGCCGCCGACTGGTGCACCGAGAAGTACGCGTACGCCATCGCGCCCGAGGCGAGGAACGCGGCGGCGCGGGTGCCCAGTCCGACCAGGATCAGGCTGCCGCAGACGAGTTCGATCAGGGCCGCGTACCAGCCGGGCCATGCGCCGGTCGGGGCGGTGCCGCCGGCGGCCTCCGCGCCGAGGACGCCGAAGAGCGAGCGGGCTCCGTGGCAGGTGAACAGCAGGCCGATGACGATACGGAACAGGCCGAGGACATACGGCTGGGCCTGATTCAGCCGCGAGGAAAGCGCTCTGGTGGCCATGGGGTGACTCCTTCGGTTTGGGGACGTGAAACCGATCGGCACACCAAGTTAGGCGGACCTAAGCAATGCTTGCAAGTTCAACATCAGGCCAGTTTGTGCTGCTCAAGCCGTATTCAGCCAGTGCTGTACTGCGCATCAGGGGAGGCTCAGGGGCCTTTCGAGAGATTCCTCTCGTCCATGGTCACGATGCGCGTATGGGCACGATCCGCGTGCCTGCGGTCCGCCCGTTTCCCGAACGCCTGCGCCTGTTCGAGCCGTAGATCGGCCGCGCGCCCCCGCAGCGCCAGAGTCATCAGCTGGTTGCCGAACCACGGGCCGCCCGTGCGCTCCCAGTCGATGACCGGCCGCCCGGTCCTGCCGTGCCGGGCCAGGGCGTGCCCGAGCCGCCGCCCGGCGCGGCTCCAGCCGAAGCGGAAACCCATCCGCACCGACGTGTGGATGGCGTTGTGCACCGGCGAACACGTCAGTTGCAGCACCCGGGCGTCCGGGCCGCCGTCCCGCCATACGGGCTCCGCCACATAGGCGTGATGGACGTCACCGGACAGTACGCACACGGTCGCCGGGGCGCCGGGGCCGCTGCCCACCTCCGCGATGAGCCGGGTCAGCTCGTCGAACGACGCGGGGAACGCCGCCCAGTGCTCCAGGTCCGCCCGTCTTCGCAGGTCCTCGGCGAATCGGGCCCAGCGCGGGCCCCGCTCGCCGCGGCACAGCGCCGCGTTCCAGCTCTCCGCGTCATGGATGGCAGGTGGCAGCAGCCAGGGCAGCGAGGTCCCGATGAGCAGATGGTCGTACGGGCCGGGTGTCCCGGCCTCCCCCGCTGCAGCATCTCCCTCGACGGCGTCCCCAGCGAGGGCCTTCCCGTCGAGGGCCTGTTCGCGCAGCCAGCGCGCCTCGTCGGCGTCGAGCATCGCCCGCTTGTCCTCGTCCAGGACGCGGGCCGCGCGGGTGTCGACCATCAGCAGCCGGGTCCGGCCGAAATCGCGCCGGTAGCTCCAGCGCACACCCGCCGGATCGCTGTCCGCGCGTGCCGCGAAAGCCCGCAGGGCGTCGGTCCCGTCGGGGGTCTCCCGGACGGCCGCGTACACCTCGTCGGTCTCCAGCTCGGCGGGGGAGAGATTGCCCAGGTGCTGGTACGCCCAGTACGACATCAGCCCGCTGACCACGCGCTCCCGCCACCACGCCGTGGCGCGCATCTCGGCGAGCCAGGCGGCGCTGGTGTTCCAGTCGTCGATCACATCGTGGTCGTCGAAGATCATCAGGCTGGGGACGGTGGACAGCAGCCAGCGGACCTCGGGGTCCAGCCAGGACTCGTCGTAGAGCCGGGTGTACTCCTCATAGTCCGCGACCTCCACGCCCGGCGGTTCGCTCAGATCGCGGCGGGCCGCCAGCCACTGCTGGGTCGCCTTGGACGTGGCGTCCGCGTACACCTGGTCGCCCAGGAGTATGAGCACGTCGGGGCGCTCGGCCGTGGGGTCGAAGGCCAGCCGCGCGGCGAGTGCGTCCAAGGCGTCCGGCCCGATCGGGTCGTGCTCACCGGCCGGGGGCGCCGCCCAGCGGCAGGAGCCGAACGTGACCCGGACGTCGTCCGCGCCCATGGCGGGCGTACGGATGGTGCTCGGTGGGAACTCCGTGAATTCGGAGTCCGCCAGAGGCCACACCCGGCGGCCGTCCAGGAACACCTCGTACGCCGTCGACGAGCCGGGAGTCAGCCCGGTCACCGGGATGAGCGCGTAGTGGTGGCCCTCGATCTGGAACGTACGGGCCGAGCCGCCGGCCCCGGCCGCCTCGCAGCGCACCTCGGCCGTGCAGGGCCGGTCGGCCTCGACCCAGACGGTCGCGCGGTCGGCCGTCTCCCAGTCGACATGCCGCAGTAGTGGTCCAAGGCGCAGCCCGGCTGCCATGCGTACCCTCCTCCGTCGCCGCCCCGTACGGTACGGAAGAACGTCGGGGGAGGGTAGCGCGGTTCCGTGCAGAGGCCCCTGGGTCAGGCGCCGCGGTCCTCGACTCACGGCCACCGTTTTCGCCTCACGGCCGCGGAGCTTGGTCGAAACCTCAGCAGTAGCTGAGGGCCGACGCCAGCGCGGACTTCTCGGCGGAGTCCACCGACAGCTTCCAGTAGTACTTCACATGCACCCACATCCGGACGTAGGTGCACTCGTACGACGACTGCGACGGCATCCATTCCGCCGGGTCCTGGTCGCCCTTCGCCTGGTTCACGTTGTCGGTGACGGCTATGAGCTGCGGGCGGGTGAGGTCGTTGGCGAAGGACTGCCGGGAGGAGGTGCTCCACGAGCTGGCGCCCGAACGCCACGCCTCGGAGAGCGGCACCACGTGGTCGATGTCCACGTCGGACGCCGCGGTCCAGGTGGCGCCGTCGTACGGGGAGTACCAGCTGCCGCTGGTCGCGGCGCAGCTCGAGTCCGTGACGACGTTGGAGCCGTCGCGCTTGAGGACGACCTCGCGGGTGTTACAGGAGCCCGACTGGGTGATCCAGTGCGGGAACTTGTCGCGGCTGTAACCGCTGGAGGAACCTTCCGCCTTGACCGTCAGCTGGGCCAGGTACGCACGGGCCGTGGCGGCGCTGACGGGGGTGGGCGGAGCGGCGCTGGCCGCGGGGGCGGTCAGCAGGGTGGTGGCGCAGGCGAGCGCGGCGGACGCGGCGAGGACGGTGGCACGTGACATGCGACGCGCGTAGACACCGGACATGCGAACTCCCGTGGAAGTGGGGGGTATTGAGGGTTTTCCGGACCCTGCCGCGGGGCAGGACCCGGGACATCGTGGCGCCCGCGGATTGCGGCAATGTGGGCGCCAGGTAACAGAGTGGCGACATGGACACGTCAGATCAAGGGGTCGGGTCGCCGGATTGACAGGCCGCCAGATCGCTTTGTCCCACTTAGGGTTGACACGTGCTGCTGTCGGTCAACGTCACCTTCGGAGTCGTACTCGCCGGGCTCCTGGCCACCGCCGCCACCGTCGCGGCGCTCGCCCACCTCGGCCCGCACCGCTCCCGCGAGATCGCCATCGCCGGGCTGCGGGCCGCGGTGCAGCTCGCCGCGGTCTCGTTCCTCATCGGCTGGGTGGTGCGGGCCGTCCCCCTGCTGCTCGCCTTCCTGCTGCTGATGTACGCCGTCGCCGTGCGCACCGCGGGGCGCCGCATCACCCCGAACGGCACCTGGTGGCGCGCGGCACTGCCCATCGGTGCCGGGGTCGTGCCCGTCGTCGCGGTGCTGCTGCTCACCGGGCTCGTCCCGGTCAAGGGCATCACCCTCATCCCGGTCACCGGGATCCTCATCGGCGGGGCACTCACCGCGACCGTGCTCAGCGGGCGGCGGGCCCTCGACGAGCTGGCGCACCGCCATGGCGAGGTGGAAGCGGGGATGGCCGTCGGGCTGCCGGACCGCGACGCCCGGATGGAGGTGGCCCGGGAGGCCGCGTCCGACGCGCTGCTGCCGGGCCTCGACCAGACCAGGACCGTCGGTCTGGTCACGCTCCCGGGGGCCTTCGTCGGGATGCTGCTCGGCGGTGCCTCGCCGCTTCAGGCAGGGGCGGTGCAGCTGTTCGTCCTGGTGGGGCTGATGGCGGTGCAGGCGATCGCGGTGGCGCTGGTGCTCGAGCTGGTGGCGCGGGGGCTGCTGCACCGGGAACCGCGCGCTCCTCGGACGCCGGGTGCGTCGCGTACCCTGTCAGGAGCAGAAGGGGAGTAGCTCTTCGCCGGAACGTCGACATACTGCCGAGCTCGCCTCGGCCGGCGCCCGGAGGCGACCGCCGCCCAGCGCGGCCCGCCAGCGAGACCTTCGGCCAGCAGTGACCCGTGACCACTCAGGGGCCCTGCCGTGCCGAAGCGACCCCGGAAACGGAACGACCCGGACAGGGTCAGGTCCCCTCGGTGCGGCGGAGCCCCACCGACAGAGGACCGCATCTGTGCTCAACTTCACGATCCTGGCGATCACCTTCGGCGTCGTCTTCCTCGCCGAGCTCCCCGACAAGACCGCCCTGGCCGGGCTGATGCTCGGCACGCGCTACAAGGCGTCGTATGTCTTCGCGGGAGTCGCGGCGGCGTTCGCCGTGCACGTCGGGCTGGCGATCGCCGCGGGCAGCGTGCTGACGCTGCTGCCGCACCGGCTCGTGCAGGCGGTCGTCGGGGTCCTGTTCCTCGCGGGCGCGGCGATGCTGCTGCTGAATAAGGACGACAAGGACGACGAGCAGATCAAGGCCCCGGCGGACCAGTCCTTCTGGAAGGTCTCCGGGGCCGGATTCATGCTGATCCTGATCGCCGAGTTCGGTGATCTCACCCAGATCATGACCGCGAACCTGGCGGCTCGGTACGACAACCCGCTGTCGGTGGGCCTCGGCGCGGTGCTGGCGCTGTGG
Source organism: Streptomyces sp. NPDC059828 (assembly GCF_042731955.1). NCBI lineage: Bacteria > Bacillati > Actinomycetota > Actinomycetes > Kitasatosporales > Streptomycetaceae > Streptomyces > Streptomyces sp. NPDC059828. The sequence goes on from NZ_JBHWIW010000002.1 coordinate 99,839, forward strand.
GCGGTGGCGGGGCTCGGCATCGTGGGCGGGCGGACCCTGATGAAGTACGTGCCGCTGCGGCTGGTCACCAAGGTGGCGGCGGGGCTGATGCTCGCGCTGGGGGGGTTCAGCCTGTACGAGGCCATCGCGGGGTGACCGCCGCGCGTGGGGGCGTACCCGCGGTCCCGGGCGTCCGTCCGTACGCGGCGTCCGCCCTCGACTCCGGGCCCCGCCCAGGGGGCCTCCGCGGGCGATTTCAGGCGAAAGTGAGCGTGAACGCGCCGTGGGGGCCCGCGGTGACCGCGACCCCGGTCAGGTCCGCCACGTGCACGTCGGGCGCGAACGCACCCGCGCGCGGGCCCACCCCGACCACCCGCATCCCCGCGGCGCGGCCCGCGGTGATGCCCGCCTCGGAGTCCTCGAAGACCACGCAGTCCTCCGGGGTGAAGCCGAGCTCTGCCGCACCCTTGAGGAACCCCTCCGGGTCCGGCTTGCTCGCGCCCACGCACTCCGCCGTGACCCGCACCGGCGGCATGGCCAGACCCGCCGCCCCCATCCGGGCCCGGGCGAGGGGCGCGTCCGCCGAGGTGACCAGCGCGTGCGGCAGGTCCGCGATGGCCTTCATGAAGCCCGGGGCGCCCGCGATCGGGACGACCCCGTCCATGTCGGCGGTCTCCAGCGCGAGCAGCTCGCGGTTCTCGGCGTGGTTCTCGGACATGGGGCGGTGCGGCAGCAGGAGGGCCATCGTGGCGTAGCCCTGGCGGCCGTGGACGACCTTGAGCGCTTCTGCGGGGTCCAGTCCGTGCCTGAGGGCCCAGTCGCGCCAGACGCGCTCCACGACGGTGTCCGAATTGACGAGGGTGCCGTCCATGTCGAGCAGCAGGGCTCGGGCGCTCAGGGCGGCCGGTGCGGACGGGGTGTGGCTGAACGGGGTGTGGGTGGCCGACATCGGCGTACTCCAGCTCCGGGCGCGTAGGGAACGCGAGGGAAACAGAGCGGTCCCCGCCCGCCGGTCAGGGAGTACGGACGGGAACCACTTTGTTCTTTCACGATACAAAAGATGCGGCCAAACGCCAACCCCGCCCCCCTGAGCCAGGGAGACGGGGTTGGCGTGTGAGGTGACGAGGCGCCTCTGAGGCCGGTCTAGTGGCCGCGCCCCCCGCCATTGCCGCCGCTCCAGTCGTCGTCCCAGCCGTTGTCGTACGGATACTGCGTCTCCGCCTCCAGGGCCGCACGGGTCGTCGGCCCGTATACGCCCTGGGCGTCGGCCGTGATGCCCCGCATCGCCTGGAAGTACGCCACGCCCCACTCCACGTGATTGCCGAAGCGGCCGTCCGAAGGGCCGTCGTAGAGGCCGAACTGAGCGAGGCGCTCCTGGAGCTCGACGACCTCGGAGCCGCTGTCGCCCCGCTGGAGGGTGACCGGCGTGGCAGGGGAGGCGGGGCCCCGCGACACCAGGGGGGCGGCGGAGGCCGTGACGGACGGGGATGCGGAGGAGGTGGAGCCCGGGGCCGCGGACGCGGAGGGCGACGGGGCGGTCGACTCCGAGGCCGAAGGAGAGGCCGAAAGCGCCGAGAGCGAGGCGGACGGGGAGCTGCCAGGCTTCTCCGAAGCCGACGGTGTGCCGGACGAGGGGGCCTTGGGGGCGGCGCTCAGGAAGGGCGCCATGCTCTCGATGTCGGGGAGCGCCTGGTCCTGCTCGCTCTGGCCGCCGGAGAACAGCCCGCCGGCGAACGCCGCCCCGGTGCCCAGAGCGACCACGGCGGCGGCTGCCGCGATGAGCACCCCGGGGCCGCGACGGCGAATGGGCTCCTCGTGCCGCGCGGCGAAACCGACCGTGCCCGCCCCCGGGATCTCGTACTCGTGCGTGAGCCGCGGTATCTCCTGCGTGTCGAAGTCGCGGAAGCCGCCGAAACTGCTCGAAGGCGGGTTGTCCGGGCCCGCCCCGCGCGGCGCCGGAAGCGTCACATACGGCCGGATGCGCAGCGGATCGAAGTCCTCCGCCGCGGCGATCTCCGCCGTGCGCTCCGCCGCCCGCTCGGCGCGCACCGTACAGCCGCATCTCCGTGACGGCGATGCGTCGCCGCATTCAGGACAGACGCGTCCCGTCATCGTGGGTCCCCTCCCCTTGAGCTGCCAGCGATTATGCAGCCCGTGTCCAGCCCTCGCGCCCATGGGCGCAGCCTCGGCAGGCCATAACGGGACGGAACCGCCACGATGGGACGTGCGGAAAGCAGAGGGGAGGGCGAGCGACCAGGCGGACCGGACCTGAGGAGGCCCTATGGCGCGGGATCTGACCAGCCCGGCCGTGAATCCCGGCCCGACACCCGGCGCCGGCGCGGAACGCAGCCACCGGAGCGTGCTCGTCTCGATCGGGGCGCTGCTGCTCGGCCTGCTGCTCGCGTCCCTGGACCAGACCATCGTCTCCACCGCGCTGCCGACGATCGTCAGCGATCTCGGCGGGCTGGAGCATCTGTCCTGGGTCGTCACGGCGTATCTGCTGGCCGCCACCGCCGCCACCCCTCTGTGGGGCAAGCTCGGTGATCAGTACGGCCGCAAGAGGCTGTTCCAGATCGCGATCGTCATCTTCCTCATCGGTTCCGCGCTGTGCGGAATCGCCCAGGACATGACCCAGCTCATCGCCTTCCGCGCCCTCCAGGGCCTCGGCGGCGGCGGACTCATCGTGCTGTCGATGGCGATCGTCGGCGACATCGTCTCTCCGCGCGAACGCGGGCGCTACCAGGGACTGTTCGGAGCGGTCTTCGGCGCGACGAGCGTGCTCGGGCCGCTGCTCGGCGGGCTGTTCACCCAGCACCTGAGCTGGCGCTGGGTCTTCTACATCAACCTGCCCGTCGGCATCGTCGCCCTCTTCGTCATCGCGGTCGCGCTGCGCATCCCGGCCCGCCGCACCCACCACACCATCGACTACCTGGGCACCTTCCTGATCGCCGCCGTCGCCACCTGCCTCGTGCTCGTCGCCTCACTCGGCGGCACCACCTGGGCCTGGAACTCGGTGCAGATCATCGGGCTCGCGGTGCTGGGTGTCGTGCTCCTCCTGCTCTTCATCCACGTCGAACGGGACGCGGCCGAACCCGTACTGCCGCTGAAGCTGTTCCGGATCCGCACCTTCACCCTGGTCTCGGTGATCAGCTTCGTCGTGGGCTTCGCCATGTTCGGCGCGATGACCTTCCTGCCGACCTTCCTCCAGGTCGTCCAGGGCGTCACCCCCACCATGTCCGGGGTGCACATGCTCCCGATGGTCGCCGGGCTGCTGCTCACCTCCACGGCATCCGGTCAGATCGTCAGCCGTACGGGGCGCTGGAAGGTGTTCCCGGTACTCGGCACCGCGGTGACCGCGCTCGGACTGCTCCTGCTGCACCAGCTCCAGGTGGACACACCGGTCTGGCAGTCGGGCATCTTCTTCTTCGTGTTCGGCTGCGGGCTCGGCATGGTCATCCAGGTGCTGGTGCTGGCCGTGCAGAACGCCGTCACCTACCAGGACCTCGGCGTCGCCACATCCGGTGCGACCTTCTTCCGGTCCATCGGCGCGTCGTTCGGTGTGGCCGTGTTCGGCACGATCTTCAACAACCTGCTCAACGAGCGGCTCGCCAACGCGTTCGTCGCCCACCCGCTGCCGCCCGGCACCGGACCCACCCCCGACCAGCTCGCCGCCGATCCGCGCACCATCGCGGAACTCCCGGCTGCGTTGCGGCCACAGGCGCTGCACGCGTTCTCGACCGCCATCACGGACGTGTTCCTGTACGCGGCCCCGATCGTCCTGATCGCCTTCGTGTTCGCCTGCTGTCTGAAGGAGGACAAGCTGCGCGGCTCGGTCACCGCACCGGAGGGCACCGAGACCCTGGCCTCCAACCCCGTCGAGCGTTCCTCGTACGACGAGTGCGCCCGAGCGCTGTCAGTGCTCGGATCCCGGGAGGGACGCCGGGCGATCTACGTGAAGATCACCCGGGTCGCCGGACTCGACCTGTCCCCGGCGGCGAGCTGGCTGCTGCTGCGGATCAGGCGGCACGGTGTGGTCGAACCGTCCAGGCTCGCCGATGTCACCGCCGTGCCGATCAAGGCGATCACCGAGGCCTCGAGGCAGGTGGAGGAGCGGGGGCTGGCCCGGCGCGAGGGGATGTCGCTGATGCTGACGGAGAAGGGCGTCGAGGCGACGGCCAAGCTGTCGGCGGCCAGGGAGGAGTCCCTGGCCCGGCTGCTCGGCGACTGGTGGGGCCCGGACCGGCCCACGGATCTGGCGCTGCTGCTGAAGGAGCTCACCGCCGAACTCTGCGGTTCGGACGGCGAGCGCCCGTACGGCGGCGAGCCGCACCGCGACCACGAGGCCTGGCACTACGACCGCCCGCCACGTCCGCCGCACTGAGACGAAGCCGTGCCGCCGTGCCGGGCGGTGGGGCAGGCATGCCGTGCGGTTGTGCCTCCCTGCCGGGCAGTCGGTTGTCCGGGGGCAACCGTGTCACAGCTCCTTGCCGTACCAGACCTCCATGTACGGCCCCTGGCAGTACGCCGGTATCTCCGCGTACCCGTGACGCGCGTACAGCGCCCGCGCCTCGACCAGATCCAGCCGGGTGTTGAGCACCATGCGCCTCGCTCCCAGCCGCCGGGCCGCGTCCTCCAGGGCGCCCAGCAGAAAGCCACCGCCGCCCGTACCGCGCAGTCCCGGCCGGATGTACACCCGCGTCAGCTCGGCGGTGTCCGCGTCGAGCAGCAGCAGCACGCCGCCGCACGCACCCGCCTCGTCCGCCGGCGAGATCTGCCCGGCCTCTTCGCCGTACCGCCCCAGGACGAACGCTCCCGTGGGGGCCGTCAGCCGCTCCACACCGTCCCCGGCCAGCCCCTCGTCGACCTCCGCCGCCGTCGCCGGACGCCCCCAGTAGCGGCTCGCGACCTCGTCGTAGTAGTCGCGGCGCAGGGCGGTGGCATCGGCGGTGTCAAAGCGTTCGGGGCGTATGGACCAGGTCGTCATGCGCTCTGTGTAATCCGGCCCGCGCTGCATGGCGAGCGAATATCGGGTACACCACGGGTAGACGTGGAGAAGGGGCATCCCACCGCCCGGAGGCACGCTATGGAACACCACATCTGGGCCCACTCGGCCGAATCCGGCCATCGCCCGGGGACGAGTCTCGTCGGGTTCGCCGTCGAGGCCGCCTTCTCCGGCGAAGGCGAGATCGGCACGATCGGCGAGCACTCGGAGGACGTGGGGAGGTCGTACATCGTGGTCGACACGGGGCACTGGATCTTCACCAAGCACGCCCTGCTGCCGGCCGGGGTCATCACGCGCGTCGATGCCGACGAGCGGATCGTGTACGTCGACTGCACGAAGCAGCAGATCAAGGAGGCGCCCCCGTACGGGCCTCCCGGGGAGGATCCGTTCGCCATGGAGCAGTTCTCCCGCCACTACGGCACACCGCATTCGTGAGCGAACGGCTTCCGGGCCGCCCCCGCGCTGCGGAAGCGGCCCGGAAGCCGCCCGGGATCCGGGCTTTCGCGGGTCAGTCCTTCTTGGGAGCGGCCTGCTGGACCACCTCGAAGGACCAGACCTCGGATCCGCTCGCGGCCGGGCGGGGGCGTTCGCCGCCCTCGCCGCCGCCACCGCCCTGGTGGGCGGCCTTCATCGGGCCCTCCATCCAGGCCTGGAAGGACGCCTCGTCACGCCAGCGCGTGTAGACGAGGTACTGGTCGGTGCCCTCCACCGGGCGGAGCAGCTCGAACCACTCGAAGCCGTCGGAGGACTCCACCATGCCCGCGCGGGCCCCGAAACGCTTCTCCAGGGTCTCGCGCTGCTCGGCCGGGACGGTGAGGACGTTGATCTTTACCACGCTGGGCACATGACACCTCTCGGAAATCACCGGCCGGGCACCGCGCCTGGCCTTGATCACATGCGTGCAGTCTCCTACATCCGTCACATCCGCCGGTCGCAGCGGCGTGCGGACGATTCGCAGGGCGCCACGAACACGGTGCTGACGCCGGCGCTTCACTCGTGAGTCCGCCGGTGCCACTGGACGGCACCGGCGGTCGGCGGACGGTCAGTCCAGCACCCGGGCGAGGAGGAAGCCGTCGTAGCCCCGGGCTCCCACCGTCTGCACCGCCGTGGCGCTGAGCCTCGGGTGCTCGCCGACCAGCTCGACCATGCGGCGGGTGGCGCGTACGGCCTCGTCCTCGCTCGACCCGTCGGCCACCTCGCCCCCGCGGACCACGTTGTCCACGACGATCAGGCTGCCCGGACGGCCCAGCTTCACCGCCCACTCCACGTAGTTGGGGTTGTTCACCTTGTCCGCGTCGATGAAGAAGAAGTCGAACGGACCGGCGCCCTCACCCTCCAGCCGCGCGAGGGAGTCGAGTGCCGCGCCGGTGCGCACCTCGACGATCTTGTCGAGGCCCGCACGTGAGATGTTGGCCCGGGCCACGTCGGCGTTGCCGGGGTTGTACTCCAGCGAGACCAACCGTCCGTCGGCGGGCAGCGCGCGGCCGAGCCAGATGGTGCTGTAGCCGCCGAGGGTGCCGATCTCCAGGATCTTCCGCGCGCCCTGGGCGGCGGCGAGCAGATGCAGCAGCTTGCCCTGGTTCGCGGCGACCGCGATGTCGGGCAGGCCGGCTACCCTGCTCGCGTCGACCGCCGCCGACAGTGCCTCGTCGTTCGGCGAGAGGTGCTCGGTGAAGTAGGCGTCCACGGCGTTCCATTGGCTGTCAGTCATACGGGAAACCTACCGCGACGGGCGGCGACTGGATCACGGCCCGAGGGGGCGCCGGGACCGGCTGTCCCGGCGCCCCCTCGGGTGGATCGCCGCGTCCAGTCAGGATCCGCCCCCGGTCCCGGCTCCGCCAGTCGATCAATCGGCTGCGTGTGCGCGTACGGGAGCGGAGAGTGACGGTACCCACGTGGCGCGGGTCGCAGGCGGCTACGCGGGCGGCTCCGCGATCAGCGCCGTGCCGATGTGCCGGAAGCCCACCCGGGCGTAGATCCGGGCCACGTCCTCGTCCCCGGCGGACAGGAACACCGTGCTGACGCCCCGTGCCCGTGCGTCCTCCACCAGGGCCGCCGTGACCGCGATGCCCAGGCCGCGTCGGCGGGCGCTCGGCAGTGTGCCCACGCCGACGACCTCGGTGACCTCACCCACGGGCTGGTGCATGCCCGAGCACAGCGCGACGCTCTCCGACTCCGCCGCCGCGACGACGGTCAGCCCCGCCCGCATCCGGGCGGTCACCCGCGCCACCGTGCCATCGTCCGCCGCGGTCCGCGCCGCCCGGGCGAGCTCGTCGGCGCCGGCGGTACCGATGCCCGTGCCCGGTTCCGCGAAGGCGAGACGGGGCACGGCCAGAGCGCTCGGCAGTACCGGATCCTCCGGGCCGAGGATCCGCACGCGGGCACCGTCAGGGGCCGGGGCGGACACGATGTCGCCCGCGAGGGCCATCAACGGGTGCTCATGGACGACGAGCCCCGCCGCCTCGACGGCGGCCCGCAGCCCAGGCGCGGTCTCGGCCACCCACTCGAAGCTCTCCGGCACCCCCAGCTCCCGCTGCCGCGCACGCACCCGCTCCACGTCGTCCGCGCTCGGCACGGCGCCGCTCCCCAGGGTCGGGCGGGCGTAGAACGGCCAGCCCTGCCCCTCCTGGACGAAGAGGGTCAGCGCACGGAAGTCCTCGGCGCGGGCAGAGGTTCGCGGCACCGCGTCGTAGTAGCCCTCGATCCGGTCCAGCAGCCGCTGTGGGGGTGGGGCGTCGTCGTCATGATCATGAGAAGTCACGACGGGCATGGAACCACCGCCGGCCGCCTCAAGCCACCGGATTTCCGCCGGTGTTGCCCTTCACTTTGGCGACACGGCCGGCGGCGTCGAACAGCACGTCGACCGTGCCGCCGTCGGCGACGGAGCCCGACAGGCTGAACCACCTCGGGGAGGGCACCCCTTGACGCCCCCTGACATGCCGTAAGTCCTCGGTGCGAGAGCCGTCTTGCCGCCCGTGCGCGCCGAGGGACTCGTACATACGCGCGTGGGACCGTCTCGTGTCCGTACGCGTCGTGCCGGGCGGACGGTCGGCGTGCCCGGGGGCTCAGGAGTCGCCCACGCTGACCTGGAGTTCCTTGATGCCGTTCAGCCAGGCCGCGCGCAGTCGGCGCGGGTCGCCGGCGAGACGGAGGCCGGGCAGGGTGTCGGCGACGGCGTTGAAGATGAGGTCGATCTCGTGGATGGCGAGGGACTTGCCCAGGCAGAAGTGCGGGCCGCCGCCGCCGAATCCGAGGTGGGGGTTCGGGTCGCGGGTGATGTCGAAGGACTCGGGGTGGTCGAAGACCTCAGGGTCGTTGTTGGCCGACGAGTAGAAGAGCCCCACCCGGTCACCCTGCTTGATCTTCTGGCCACCGAGTTCGGTGTCCTGTGTCGCCGTGCGCTGGAAGGAGACCACCGGCGTGGCCCAGCGGACGATCTCCTCGGCGGCGGTCACCGGGCGTTCGCGCTTGTAGAGCTCCCACTGCTCGGGGTGGGTGAGGAACGCGTGCATGCCGTGGCTGATGGCGTTGCGGGTGGTCTCGTTGCCCGCGACGGCGAGCAGCAGCACGAAGAAGCCGAACTCGTCGGACGACAGGTTGCCCTGGCCCTCCGCCGCGACGAGCTGGGTCACGATGTCCTTGGCCGGGCACTGCTTGCGGTCGGCGGCCATGTTCATCGAGTAGCCGATCAGCTCCATCGCCGCCTCGGCGCCGATCTCCTCGGTGATGGCGTACTCGGGGTCGTCGTACGCCACCATCTTGTTGGACCAGTCGAAGATCCGGGCCCTGTCCTCCTGGGGCACACCGATGAGTTCGGCGATGGCCTGGAGGGGGAGTTCGACCGCGATGCTGGTGACGAAGTCGAAGCGGCCGTCGGCTCCTGCGCCCCGCTTCGCCTCGTCGACGATCTTCTGTGCCCGCTCACGCAGTGCCGTCTCGAGACCGCGCATCGCACGCGGGGTGAATCCGCGCTGGACGATCTGGCGGACCCGGGTGTGCTCGGGCGGGTCCATGTTCAGCATGATCAGCCGCTGGGCCTCTATCTGGTCGCGGTTGATGTGCTCGTTGAAGCGGATGATGGCGGTGTTCTCGGTCGAGGAGAACAACTCCGGGTGCGTGGAGACGTACTTGACGTCCGTGTGCCGTGTGACGGCCCAGTAGCCCTCGTCGTCGAAGCCGGTTATGCCGCGAGGCTGCGGGCACCACCAGACCGGGGCGGTCTGCCGCAGTGCGGCGAACTCCGGGAAGGGGATGCGATTCTGGAGGAGGTCGGGGTCGGTGGCGTCGAACCCTTCGGGCAGCGCTGGACAGGACATGGGGCGGCTCCATGGTCTGACGAACGGTCTGGCGAGTGTCTGACGAACGGTCCGACAGCATCTGACGAACCATCAGAATTGTCCGCAAGGTAGTAACGGGCTCTACAACTGGCAAGGCATACGGCGGGAGCTGTTGCGCTCGGGGATCGGCCGAGAGGGGGGTCGAGTCCGGCTGGGGCCGTGCAAGACCCTTGCGTACCGGGGGTAAGTCTCATGACACTGAACGGAGAACTAGAACGCGTACTAGTTCTTCGCTGTGCGTCAGTCGCCCTGCGGGGGCACCGGGACGACCTCCGCCGGGCGTGAGGAGAGGACGAGCTCATGGCCGCGGAACCCGTCATCGTCGAAGCCGTACGCACGCCCATAGGCAAGCGCGGCGGCGCGCTCGCCAACCTGCACCCGGCGTATCTGCTGGGGGAGACCTACCGTGAACTGCTCGGCCGCACCGGCATCCACGCCGACTGCGTCGAGCAGATCGTCGGCGGCACCGTGACCCACGCCGGCGAGCAGTCCATGAACCCGGCCCGCAACGCCTGGCTGGCGATGGGGCTGCCGTGCGAGACCGCCGCGACGACCGTGGACTGCCAGTGCGGTTCGTCGCAGCAGGCCGCACACATGACCGCGAACATGATCGCGGCCGGGGTCATCGACATCGGGATCAGCTGCGGTGTCGAGGCCATGTCGCGCGTACCGCTGGGCAGCGGGTCGAAGCACGGTCCGGGCAAGCCGTGGCCGGACGAGTGGAACGTCGACCTGCCCAACCAGTTCGAGGCCGCCGAGCGCATCGGGCGCAACCGCGGGCTGACCCGGGAGCGGGCCGACTCGCTGGGGCTGCTGTCGCAGGAGCGGGCGGGTGCCGCCTGGGCCGAGGAGCGGTTCAAGCGCGAGACCTTCGCGGTCCAGGTGCCCACCACGGAGGAGGAGCAGGCCGCAGGGCAGGGGATGTGGCGGCTCGTGGACCGTGACGAAGGCCTGCGGGACACCTCGATGGAGGCACTGGCCGGTCTGAAGCCGGTGATGCCGACCGCGATCCACACGGCGGGGAACTCGTCGCAGATCTCGGACGGGGCCGCGGCGATCATGTGGGCGTCGAAGCGGATGGCGCGGGCGCTGAAACTGCGGCCCCGTGCGCGGATCGTCGCCCAGGCGCTGGTGGGGGCGGACCCGCACTACCACCTGGACGGGCCGATCGACGCGACCCGCGCGGTGCTCGGGAAGGCGGGGATGTCGCTGGCCGACATCGACCTCGTGGAGATCAATGAGGCGTTCGCCTCGGTGGTGCTCAGCTGGGCCCAGGTCTTCGAGCAGGACCTGGAGAAGGTCAACGTCAACGGCGGGGCCATCGCGCTGGGGCACCCTGTGGGGGCGACCGGGGCGCGGCTCATCACCACGGCGCTGCATGAGCTGGAGCGCAGGGACAAGGAGTTCGCGCTGATCACGATGTGCGCGGGTGGTGCGCTGGCGACGGGGACGATCATCCAGCGGCTCTGAGCACGGAATCAGGGCTTCTGAGTCGGGTCCGGAAGGCAAAGGCTCCGGAGTCAGAGCTGAAACGGGAACAGGGCCCCGGGGCGACGGTGATCGTCGCTCCGGGGCCCTGCGACATCAGTCGCGCCCTGCTCCCGTGGCCTTGCGGCCCAACCAGTGGCTTAGTACCAGTGGTTGGCCTGCCAGAAGTTCCAGGCGCCACAGGCGCTGCCGTAGCGCTCCTTCATGTAGTCCATACCCCACTCGATCTGGGTCTTGGGGTTGGTCTGCCAGTCGGCACCGGCGCTGGCCATCTTGGAGCCGGGCAGGGCCTGGACCAGGCCGTAGGCGCCGGAGGAGGCGTTGGTGGCGGTGTGGTCCCAGTTGGACTCGTGCGTGACGATCTTGTCGAAGCACTGGAACTCGGCGGTGGACATCATCTGCTTGGCGATGTCCTTCGGGGTGGAAGGCGCGGCGGAAGCCGTCGTCGTCGTCCCCATCACCGCACCGACCGCACCGAGGAGCACGGCGGTGCCGGCGACAACGGACTTGTTGCGGGCGGCGAAGCGGGTGAACAGCGAGCGAGACAAGGCGATACCTAACGTCGGGGGCGTGGCGGTCACGAAGCGCGGGGCCGAGTGTGGCTGTGTGCCGGGCTCGAGGCCCTGCGGCGCCTTGCGACGGGAACAGTTGTAACCGGGGGCTGAAGGACCGCGCCGTGACCGGGCTCACCTACCACATACGAGTAGGAAGGGTGAGTACGGGACCAAAGTCCCTAAGTAGACATATGGGTCTTATGTGCAGGTCAGTGGTTGTGTCAGTAAAAAACCCGTCCTTGGCCAATGGCTACGAAGGCGGGTAGTTCCGGGACTTTCGTCCTGTGGGCTGCTTCACCCCTGCGAAGGGTTTCCCGGGGCCTCGAATGTGGCCTGGGCCTCGAAGGCGGCCCGCCGTGTCGCCCTCCGGAGCGCCTTGAGGAGCGTGGCGCCGATCGTCAGCGTCAGTACGGCGGTGAGGACCGCGCGTCCCAGATCCCAGCCGAGCGAGGTGGTCAGGCAGTAGGCCAGGAAGCGGACCAGGTTCTCGTGCAACGGGTCGCCCGGCCGGAAGGAGATGCCCGAGGCCAGGCCGGGCACGATCGTCCAGCCGTACAGGTTCATGATCGTGCCGTACGCGAAGGCCGCGGCGAAACCGTATCCCGCGAGCATCAGCAGTTCGGCACGGCCCCTGAGGCGGGCAGGGCCGGGCAGTAGCCCCGCGCCCATCGAGAACCAGCCCATCGCGAGCATCTGGAACGGCATCCAGGGTCCCACCCCGCCGGTGAGCAGGGCGGACGCGAACATCGTGACCGACCCGAGCACGAAGCCGAAGCCCGGTCCCAGCACCCGGCCGCTCAGCACCATCAGGAAGAACATGGGCTCCAGGCCCGCCGTCCCCGCACCGAGCGGGCGCAGTGCGGCGCCGACCGCCGCGAGCACCCCCAGCATCGCCACGGCCTTCGCGTCGACGCCCCCGTCGGAGATCGTCGCGACGACCACCCCCACGAGCAGCGGCAGCAGCGCTGCGAAGAGCCAGGGCGCGTCCTGGGCGTGCGCGGTCAGCCCGGACCCGGCGCCGGCGAGCAGCGGCCAGCCGAAGGCGACCACGCCCAGGGCGCTGACCAGGACGAGCGCGGCGATGGCACGCGGCCCGAGCCGCATGGCGTGGGTGGGCCGCGCGGGGTTGGTGCGGGCGGTCCGGGGCGCGGTCACAGGGCGGCTCCCACCTGGGCCACGGTCATCCAAGGGCCCGGGGCGAGCACCTTCGCCACCTGGGGTGCGAAGGCGGGCGACGACACGACCACATCGGCGGTCGGACCGTCCGCGACGACCTCACCGTCGGCGAGGATCACCACACGGTCCGCGAGCTCGGCCGCCAGCTCCACATCGTGGGTCGCCATGACGATCCCGTGGCCGTCAGCGGCCAGATCGCGCAGCACGGACACCAGACGGGTCTTCGCCGCATAGTCCAGGCCACGGGTCGGCTCGTCCAGCAGGATCAGCGGGGGCCGGGCGGTGAGCACCAGCGCGAGGGCAAGCGCCAGGCGTTGTCCCTCGGACAGGTCGCGGGGGTGCGTGTCGTCCGGTACGCCGGGCAGCAGGGCGGAGACCAGCGCTCGGCAGGTCCCGGGCTCGGCGCCCGCGTCCACGTCGGCTGCGGCGCATTCGGCGCCCACGGTGTCCGCGTACAGCAGGTCCCGGGGCTCCTGTGGCACCAGGCCCACCTCGCGGATCAGCTCAGGTGCGGGTGTGCGGTGCGGCACGCGCCCCCCGACGAGCACCTCGCCCGACGCGGGCTCGACCATCCCGACGAGCGTCCCGAGCAGCGTCGACTTCCCGGCGCCGTTGCGGCCCATGAGGGCGACGGTCTCCCCGGGACCCATCGCGAAGCGCACGTCACGCAGCGCTTCCACGCGGCCACGGCGTACGGAGAGCCGCTGGGCGGTGACGAGGGAGGCGGCGGGGCCCGGGGTGGCGGAGGAACCCGAATGTGTGGCGGAGCCCGGGGCGCCGGCGGGTGCCTTGGCCGTGGCGGGGGTGCGCAGCCGGGCGAGCACCCCGCGCAGCACGGAGGCTCTCGGTGCCGCGGCGAGGGGGGCGGTGAGAGGTTCGGTGACTGGCTTGGTGACGGGGTCGGTGACGGGACCGGCGAGGGGCTTGGTGAGAGAGGCGGCCGATGGAGCCTGAGACGGACTCATCCCCGCCAGCCGTTCCCGCAGCCCTCCCGCCTCGCCCGCCCGGCGCCGGGCGTCACGCACGGAAAGAGGAAGGGGCTCCCAGTCCGCCAGCCGCCCGAGCGCCACCACCGGGGGGTGCACAGGCGAGTGCGCCATCACCTCGGCGGGGGAGCCGGTGACCGGAGCCGCGCCGGGCGAGGGCAGCAGCACGACCCGGTCCGCGTACTGCACCACCCGCTCCAGCCGGTGTTCTGCCATCAGCACGGTCGTGCCGAGGTCGTGGACCAGCCGCTGGAGCACGGCCAGCACCTCTTCGGCTGCCGCGGGGTCGAGTGCCGACGTCGGCTCGTCGAGCACCAGGACCCTGGGATGGGGGGTGAGCACCGAGCCGATCGCCACACGCTGCTGCTGACCACCCGAGAGCGTGGCGATCGGCCGGTCGCGCAACTCGGCGAGCCCCAGCAGGTCGAGGGTCTCCTCCACCCGGCGCCGCATCACGCCGGCGGGCAGCCCCAGTGACTCCATGCCGTACGCCAGCTCGTCCTCGACCGTGTCGGTGACGAAGTGCGCCAGCGGGTCCTGCCCCACCGTGCCGACGAGATCGGCCAGTTCACGGGGCCGGTGCATGCGGGTGTCCCGGCCCCCGACGGTGACCCGGCCGCGCAGGGTGCCGCCCGAGAAGTGCGGGACCAACCCGGATACCGCCCCGAGCAAAGTCGACTTGCCGACACCGGAAGGGCCCACCAGCAAAACGAGTTCGCCTTCCGGGACGGTCAGGTCGACGCCCTCGATGGTGGGCGTCTCGCGGCCGGTGTAGGTGACGGAGACGTTCTCGAAGCGGATCACTGCGTGTCCTTGGCAGGGGAGCGGGGTACGGGGGCGACGAAGGCGGGCAGCAGCCCGATCAGGACCGCGGCGGCGGGAAGCAGCGGCAGGGTCGGCGCGATCAGCGGCACGACCCCCGGCTGGAGCGCCTCCGGAGCGTAGGTGCCCGCGCAGATCATCAGCGCCGCGACCGCGGCACCGGACCCGGCCACCAGCCACGCCCGTACGCCCCAGCGGTCGGGGCGGTAGCGGGTGCGGAGCTGGCGCCTTCCGCCGAGCCGCAATCCGGCAGCGGCGGCGGCGAACCCGCCCAGCAGCACCGGCAGCCCGTATCCGGCGCCCTCCGCGGCGAGCAGCCCGTACGAGCCCGCGCACACCCCGAGCAGCCCGCCGAGCGTGAGCGCGGTGGTGGTGTGCTGGATGGCACGTGGCACGTCGGCCCTGCGCCCGTAGCCTCGCGCGTCCATCGACGCCGCCACCGCCACGGAGCGCTCCAGTGCGCCCTCGAGCACCGGAAGTCCGATCTGGAGCACGGCCCTGACGCCTCCAGCGCGGCGCCCCCGCAGCTTGCGTGCGGTGCGCAGCCGCGCCACGTCCGCGACCATGTTCGGTGCGAACGTCATCGCGACGACGACGGCGACCCCGGCCTCGTACAACGCGGCGGGCAGCGACTTGAGCAGCCGGGCCGGACTGGCGAGCGCGTTGGCCGCGCCCACGCAGATCAGCAGCGCGGCCATCTTCGCCCCCTCGTAGAACGAGAACACGAGCTGCTCCACCGTCACCCGCCCCCCGAGCCGGAAGCCCCGCGCCCAGTCGGGCAGCGGTACCTCGGGCAAGGTCATCAGGACATGCGCCCCGGGGATCGGCGAGCCGAGGAGAGCGGAGAACACCAGCCGGATGGCGATGACGAGCAGGCCCAGCTTGACGAAGGCCCCGTACGACCGTGCCCACGGAGCATCGGTCCGCCGCGCCGCCACCACATATCCGGCGACCCCGACCAGCAGCCCCAGCAGCAGCGGATTCGTCGTCCGTGACGCGGCGGTCGCGAGACCCAGCGCCCACACCCACCAGGCCCCCGCGTGCAGAGCGTTGCTCCGGCCGGCCTCGGGCGCCCGCCAGGCACCACGGGGCAGGGGAACGCGGGCCCGAACGGACGGGCCGGCCCTTACGGGGGCGCCAGGGGCGCCCGGAGTCCCTGAAGTCATCCGCGTCGGCGGCGCGCCTGCCAGAACGCCGCGGTGCCGAGCGCGAGTACGGCCGCGACGCCGCCGATGACGCCCAGCGACGGGCCCCCCTCACCGTCCCGCGCACCATCGGGCTTCGCCGCCCGGGGCGCACGCGAAGCCGGCGCGGAATCGGCCGCGACCTGGTCACCGCAGCCTGACTTCGGGTATCCGGAGATCCCGCAGAGCAGCGCGGCGCTGTCGTAACGCAGCGGCTTGGCCACGGCGGCGAGGGCCTCCGCGCTGGTGGCCGAAACGTCGACCTGGGCGCAGGCGTTGCGCCGGTCGGGGGCCGGCGGGGTCTCGCCTTCGGGGGCGTGCTCCGGAATGCCGAAGTCGACCACGATGCCGACCCGCTTGGTGCCGGGCTTCGCGGGCGTGGCGGCGCACAGCGTCGCGAAGTCGGGGGCGGTACGGGGCTTCGTCGCGTCGGCGGAGTCCGCGCTGACCGCGAAGCGGAAGCCGTTGACCTCGCCGTCGGAGGGCCGTGCGGTGGCCGGGCCCTCGGTGGCGTACGCCCAGGAGTTGCTCTTCGTCCCGCCGCCGGACCCATCTCCGGACCCATCTCCGGACCCGTCGCCGGACATCCAGAAGGACCAGTAGCGGTATCCGGTGGCCTGCGCGGGCGCTGCCCCGGCGGCGAGCACGAAGAACAGCGTGCTCAGCGCCAGGACGACGGCAACGGCGAGCCGCCCATGTATCGCCGCGGGTGCCGAGCTCCCCGCCCCCGCCAAGGTCACTGCTTGTTCTTCCGGCGACCACTGATCAGGAAGCCGGCGCCGACGCCCGCCGCGAGGCCGGCACCGATGATCCACCAGATACCGGCGTTGTCACCGCCCACGACCTCCTTCTCGTCCGCCTCGGCGGCCGGGGCGGGGGCCTTCGTGGACGCGGGCGCGGGGCCGGTGGAGTTCAGCAGGCTGACCAGGTCGGAGCTGCCGAAGTGGCGCGGGTCGGCGCCGTAGGCGTTCGCGGCGAGGATCAGCTGGGCGTAGGCGGCCGGACCGCCCGCCTTGGCCCAGGCGGAGGAGTTCTTCTCCAGCCAGGTGAGGGAGGCGGCGGCCTTGTCCTTGTGGCCGGCCGCGGAGAGCGCGACAACCGCGTCCGCGGTGTTGCCGAAGTCGGGCTGCGGCGCCGGGTCGGCCGCGCCGGGCATCGGCGCGGTGTTGAGGTGGCCGGTCCTGGCCAGGGCCGTGGCGAGGTAGGCCGCGCCGTTGCGGGCCGACTGCTCGGGCGTCGCGGGGTCGGTGCTGACGCACTTCGGGGCGCCGCCCGGCTTGGGCGGGCTGACGACCAGCCCGCGTCCGAGCCCGCCGAGCACGGCGGCCGCGGTGGCGTCCCCGTTCGCGACGAGCTTGCCGGACTTGTCGGGCTGGTAGGCGAAGGCCCCGCCGCCGGTCTTGTCCGTGCAGGGGATCGCGAACGACACGAGCGCGTCGTACGGCGACTTCCCCTTGGCCGACTTCATGGTGGCCGGACGGGCGTCGGCGCCGGCGAGGGCGCCGATGACGATCCCCGTGGAGTTGGCGTCGGACGGGAACCCGGGGTTGTAGCCCCAGCCGCCGTCCGCGTTCTGCACGGACTTCAGCCAGTCGACGCCCTTGGCGACCTGCTCCTTGTGCCCGCCGAGCGCGGTCAGCGCCTGGAGCGCGGCGGCGGTGGCGTTGGAGTCGAGCATCGTCTTGGCGTCGCAGGGCTTGGCCGAGTCGGCGCGGAACGAGGCGAAGCCGCCGCTCGCGCACTGCTGCCCGGCCAGCCAGGACACCGCCTCGGCCGACGGGACCACCTTCGCCACGTCCTGCGCGAGGAACGCCAGCGACTGCCGCCACACACCGTCGTACGTCGGGTCCGTGGTGCCGTAGAGCCCGTCGGGAATCACGGGTGCGGGAGCGGGGGACGGCGCGGCGATCGCTGCCGGGGCCCCGGCCAGGGCGCCGCAGAACACGGCGGAAGCGGCGGTGAGCGCGGCTGCGCTGCGACGGACGGTCATGGCGGGCGGTGCCTCTCCTGCGGGGAGCCGGGCACGGGCACACTCGGGCGCCGGGCTCCGGCTCCGTATTCCTCGACGGTGCCTCCACCGACGGATTCCAGATCCCGACGGCAGGAGCCGGTCATGTCCCGGTACGAGGCATTCCGGCTCACCGCCCACAGTGGGCGGCTCACGGTTGCGGGTCAGCGCCGGATTCACACCGGCTTCCCCTCGTACGGGGCTGATGACAACGGGGCTCACTCTACCGGCCCACACGCGCACGGCCCCTGGGAGCCTGTAGGGGCGTGGGTCACAGGGGTGCGTGCCGCACGGTCACACAGCCGTCGCACGTCACACCGCCACGTACGCCACCGGCTCGCTCCCCGGCACCGCCTCGGCCCTGCCCAGCTTCACCAGGCGTCGCAGATGCGACTCGGCCTCCGAGACCGCGATGTTGCGCGAACCGTAGGGGATCTGGTCCCACGGACGGTTCCACTCCATCCGCTCGGCGAGCTGCCAGGGCGTGAGTGGGGTGGCCAGCAGGGCGAGCAGCCCGGTGAGCCGGGACTCGTGGTGGGTGAGCAGCTCCCGCACCCGGGCCGGAGCGTCCGTGAAGGGGTGCTGGTGTGCCGGGAGCACTTCGGCGACGCCGAGCCGGCCGACGCGTTCGAGGGAGGCCAGGTAGTCGCCGAGCGGGTCGGTGACGGTGGTGTCGTCGGGGTCCTCGTACAGACCGATGTGCGGGGAGATCCCGGGCAGCAGGTGGTCACCGGAGAAGAGCCGGCCGTGGCCCGGGAGGTCGGCCGGGTGCTGCTCTTCGAGGTGGAGGCAGACATGGCCGGGGGTGTGGCCGGGGGTCCAGATGGCCCGCAGGCGTCGGCCCTTGAGGTCGAGCAGCTCGCCGGGGACGATCTCGCGGTCGGGCAGGGCGGCCCTGAGCCCGGGCAGGGTCCGCATCCTGCCCCCGGCTCGGGCGGCCCGCAGCGGGGTCAGATGTGAATCGGGGGCCCCGGCCGCGGTGAGCTTCGCGGTCATGTAGTCCAGCCAGACGCCGGGGTCGGCGCCGCGGGTGCGGCGTACGACCGCGGTGTCGGCCGCGTGCATCGCGATCCAGGCACCGGACACCTCCCGTACCTGGCCGGACAGGCCGTGGTGGTCGGGATGGTGGTGGGTGACGACGATGCCGTGGACATCGCCGACGGACGTGCCCAGCGAGGCCAGGCCCGCGGTGAGAGCCGTCCAGGAGTCCGGGTCGTCCCAGCCGGTGTCGACGAGGACGGGGCCGCGGTCGGTGTCGAGGACATGGACCAGGGTGTGGCCGAGAGGGTTGTCCGGGATGGGGACCCGGAGGGACCAGACCCCTCCGCCGTGTTCCGTCACCTGTGACATGTGACTTCGTCCCCTCCCGTACGACGCGGGTGCGGCTGCCGGTTCACCGGTCCACCGGCTCACTGTACCGAAAACTGACGAGCTGTCAGATCTGTTGCCGGATGGCTCTCACCGTCCGGCGACAAGGCCGGGCAGCGCGCGCATGTCGTCGAACACGACCGTGCCAGGGCCCGTGAGCCGCTCGCCGGGCGTCAGGCCCCCGGCGTAACCGAAGGCTCGCATCCCCGCCCTGCGGGCGGCCTCGACACCGGGCCGGCTGTCCTCGACCACCGCGCACGCCGCCGGGTCCACCCCCATCCGCTCCGCCGCGTACAGGAACAGATCCGGCGCCGGCTTTCCGTGTGCGACCTCGGTGGCGCTGAAGATGCGGCCGGCGAAACGTTCGTACAGGCCGGTGCGGCCGAGCGTGTGGCGCATCTTCTCGTGCGAGCCGCTGGAGGCGACGCACGTGGGCAGGGTGATCGCGTCCAGGGCCTCGGGCAGTCCGTCGACGGGGCGGAGCCCGGCGTCGACCGCCTCGGCGTGCAGCTGCTCGAACCGCTTGTGCCAGACCGTCGCGGTCTCCTCGCCGAGGCGCTCGGCGATCTGCCCGCGGATGGCGGCGTGCGAGCGCCCGATGAACCGCCGCACCACCTCGTCCTCGGTGAGCGGCCAGCCCAACTCCGCGCCCAGGGTGACCTGTACGCGGACGGCGATGCGTTCGCTGTCGACCAGCACGCCGTCGCAGTCGAATATCACGAGTTCAATGGGCTTGATCATGTCCGAGAGGTTAGACGCCAGCCTGGTCTCCTCCAACTAGAACTGGTATCAGTTCTGAAGCAACGTCAGGAACGTCCGAGACGCACAGCGGCAGCGCAGGAGGCAGCGTCATGACCGAGCTGGTCGAGCACGGAAAGCTGTTCATCGGCGGGGAGTTGGTCGATCCACTCGGCACCGGCACCATCGAGGTGGTCTCCCCGCACACCGAGCAGGTCATCGGACGCGTCCCGCATGCCACCGAGGGTGACGTGGACCGGGCCGTCGCCGCCGCGCGGCGGGCTTTCGATGAAGGGCCCTGGCCGCGTACGGCCCTTGAGGATCGGATCGCGGTCGTGAGCCGCATCAAGGACGCCTTCGCCGTACGCCACGAGGAGATCGCCCGCTCGATCAGCTCGCAGAACGGCTCCCCGTACTCCTGGAGCGTGCTCGCCCAGGCGCTCGGCGCGATGATGGTGTGGGACGCGGCCATCGCCGTCGCCCGTGACTTCACCTACGAGGAGCGCCGCGGCGGTGTGCTGGGGCCGATCCTCGTGCGCCGTGAGCCGGTCGGGGTCGTCGCGGCCGTCGTGCCCTGGAACGTCCCTCAGTTCGTGGCCGCCGCCAAGCTGGCGCCCGCCCTGCTCGCGGGCTGCACGGTGGTGCTGAAGCCCTCCCCGGAGTCCCCGCTGGACGCGTACATCCTCGCCGACATCCTCCGCGAGGCCGGGCTGCCGGAAGGCGTGGTGTCGATCCTGCCCGCCGACCGCGAGGTCAGCGAGTACCTCGTCGGCCATCCGGGTGTCGACAAGGTCTCGTTCACCGGCTCGGTCGCGGCCGGCAAGCGGGTGATGGAGGTCGCGGCCCGCAATCTCACCCGCGTCACACTGGAGCTGGGCGGCAAGTCGGCGGCGGTGATCCTGCCGGACGCCGACCTGGAGACCGCGGTGCAGGGCGTCGTCCCCGCGGCCTGGATGAACAACGGCCAGGCGTGCGTGGCCCAGACACGGATCCTCGTCCCGCACTCGCGCTACGACGAGATCGCCGACGCCTTCGCCGCCGCGGCGGGCGCGCTCGTGGTCGGGGACCCGCTGGACCCGGCGACCCAGGTCGGCCCCTTGGTGGCCGAACGCCAGCAGAGGCGTTCGCTCGACTACATCAGGATCGGCCAGGAGGAAGGCGCCAAGGTCCTCACCGGCGGCGGACGTCCGTCTGGTCTCGACCACGGGTGGTACGTCGAGCCCACTCTGTTCGGTGGTGTCGACAATTCCATGCGGATCGCCCGCGAGGAGATCTTCGGGCCGGTCATCTGCCTGCTGCCGTACGGGGACGAGGCCGAGGCCGCTGCCATCGCCAACGACTCCGACTACGGGCTCAGCGGCAGTGTGTGGACGGCGGACATCGAGCGCGGGATCGACTTCGCACGCCGGATCAGGACGGGCACGTACAACGTCAACACCTTCAGCCTGGACATGCTCGGCCCGTTCGGCGGCTACAAGAACTCCGGACTCGGGCGCGAGTTCGGCCCCGAGGGCTTCGGCTCCTACCTGGAGCACAAGATGATCCACCTGCCCGCCTCGTACGGGAGCGGGAGCGGGAGCGAGGGCGGGGGTGAGAGCTGATGGGCGACCGCTGGCACGTCGAGGTCGACCGGGGCGTGTGCATCGGCTCGGGGATGTGCGTGAGCCACGCTCCGGGCGGCTTCCGGCTGGACTCCGCCCGGCAGTCCCACCCGGCGGAGCCGGACACGGACGCGAACGAGGGGCTCCTCGCTGCGGCGGAGGGGTGCCCGGTGGAGGCGATCCTGATCACTCTTTCTGACACGGGGGAGCCCGTGTTCCCACCGGAGGAGTAGCCCGCGGGTGGCCTCGAGGCCTCGGGTCCGTGTTCCCGGTGCACCACATCCTGTCGGGGCCGGTGCGTCCGTCCCCGGTCGCCCCCGGACTTCGTCCCGGGGCCGTCTCGCGGCGCAGTGCCTGCTCCGTCCCCACGCGTCGGCGGCCTACTGTTGCGTCACCTGCGAGGTCGTCCCCGACCCGGCCTCGCCCCGTCCTGGCCTCCCCGGGTCAGGACCACCCGCGTTCCGGTGTCCGGCCTGAACGACGACACCTACGACGAGTCGCCCGGACTGATCCAGATCGACATCACTGACCGCGGCCGGGTGTCACGGTTCACGCCGCCTTCTACCGCCTCCCCGTAGAAGTCCCTTCCCCCCTGCCAGCACCTCGACGACGGGTAGCCGCACAGCATCCTCCCCTGTTCCCCTCGCCGGGTTAAGGCTGTCGGGATCGGCGGGGGTCTCCGGTGCTGGATCGATGCGTGTTGGGCTTATCGGGTGTTCTCGATCGCTGTTCGAGGGTGTCGGGGAGGGGTGCGTGCGCGTTGTTGGGAGGGTGTGCGTTGCCCGGGCGGTTCTGCTGGTCATGAGGCTGAGTGACGTCAGGACGCGGTGGCGGGTTCGATGCCGGCTTGATGAAGCATGGCCCGATCGCTGTGCCGTCTTCCTCGCCGTGGGATGGATCGTCCCGTCAGCTCTGAGAGAGGGGCCGGGCGACGAGCCCCCTCACGTCTCTGCGGTGGTGTCGTCCGGGGCGCCTGGGTGTCCACGTCCCAGCGGTCTTGAGAAGAGGATGAGACGATGATGTCAGAGCGTGTATCGGGGAAGACGCCATGACCAGGCCGGTGCGGGGCCCGTTGGCGCCGGTGGTCGCGCTACTGATGGCGGCCGGGATGATTGTGGGACTGTTCCCCCCAAGCGCGTGGGCTGCGACGGCGACTTTCGCACCCCCGGTCGACTACCCCGTCGACGAATTCCCGCAATCAGTGGCGGTGGGTGACTTCGATGGTGACGGCGACCAGGACCTGGTCTCCGCCAACTTCATCGCGGACACGGTGTCGGTGCTGTTGAACAACGGCAACGGCACCTTCGCCACCGCGGTCGACTACCCGGTCGGCGACGGGCCGAGATCGGTGGTCGTCGGTGACGTCGACGGCGACGGTGACCTGGACCTGGTCACCACCAACTCGCAAGTGAGTACAGTCTCGGTGCTGTTGAACAACGGCAACGGCACCTTCGCCGCAGCCGTCGACTACCCGGCCGGCGGGGGCTCGTGGACGTCGGCCGTGGGGGATTTGGACGATGACGGTGATCTGGACGTGGTCACCGCCAACCTCGCCACCGATACGGTGTCGGTGCTGTTGAACAACGGCGACGGCACGTTCGCCGCCCCGGTCGACTACCCAGCCGGCGACGGGCCGATCTCGGTGGCGGTGGGGGATCTGGACGGCGACGGTGACCTGGACGTGGTCACCGCCGACACGAACGGGAATACCGTGTCGGTGCTGTTGAACAACGGCAACGCTACCTTCGCCGCCGCAGTCGACTACGCCGTCGGCGACGAGCCTTTCTCGGTGGCCGTGGGTGACTTCGACAACGACGGTGATCTGGACGTGGTCACCGCCAACATCACCTCCGCTACGGTGTCGGTGCTGTTGAACAACGGCAACGGCACCTTCGCCGCAGCCGTCGACTACCCAGCCGGCGCCGACGCGATCTCAGTGGCTGTGGGGGACCTGGACGGCGACGGCAACCTGGACCTGGCGGTCGCCAACCCCCCTACGGATACGGTGTCCGTGCTCGCGGGCAACGGCGACGGCACGTTCGCCGCCCCGGTCGCCTATCCGACCGGCGATCGGCCCGTCTCGGTGGCGATCGGGGACTTCAACGGCGGCCTACCGGACCTGACCACCGCCAACCAAGACGGTGACACTGTGTCGGTGCTGCTCAACACCACTGCGCCTACGACACCGGTGATCACCAGCCCGGCCGACGGGTCCACCATCGACGACAGCACCCCCACCTTCACCGGAACCGGCGGGCCCGGTGACACGATCACCGTCACTGACGAGAACGACAACGTCATCTGCGTCGCCGTCGTCGACGACATGGGGAACTGGACCTGCACCGCTGCCGCTCCGATCCCGGACGGCGAGCACACCTTCACTCCCACCGCCACCAACGCCGAAGGCAGCACCACCGGCGAGCCGGTGACCGTGACCATCGACACGGTCGAGCCCCCCACCGCACCGGTGATCACCAACCCGGCCGACGGGTCCACCGTCACCTGCGGCAAATCCTCCCGCCCGTACCCCAGCGCGGCGGGCACCCGGAACGGCTGCCCGGTGACCTTCACCGGAACCGGCGGCCCCGGGGACACCATCACTGTCACCGACGAGAACGACAACGTCATCTGCACCGCCACCGTCGACGACACCGGCAACTGGACCTGCACCTCCCCCACCCCCGTCGCCCCCGGCGAGCACACCTTCACTCCCACCGCCACCAACGCCGAAGGCAGCACCACCGGCGAGGCGGTGACCGTGACCGTCACCGCACCGGACAAGCCGCACAAGCCATGGCCCCACAAGCCGTATAAGCCGTACAAGCCCCACCGGCCCGGCCCCCGGATCCTCGCCGCTCCCACAACCCTGCGCTAACCCCACCAGCCAGGCACCACCCGGGGCCCGGCACCAAAACGCCAAGCGGCGACAAGAAGACCACATGTCGCCCCTGACACAGACGAATACCGGCCCAAGGGCGCCCAGGAGACTCGCCCCCCCACATGAGCCACCGGGCGCCCTTCGGCGTACCCGCCCAGCGACCGTGACCACAGCCCGTTCACGGTCATGACCGCTGCAAACCACCAGCCGGGTATGAGCGCCAACATCGGGCGACACGAGCCGCTTGCAGTGACGATCAACTCCCACCGCCTGCGGTGGCCCCGGTGCCGCTACCGATGGCAGCCGCCGCCGTTGTGCCTGCCATGAACGACGACACCTACGACGAGCCGCCCGGACTGATCCAGATCGACATCACCGCACGGACTGCGGACGCCGCCGCCCTCGTGTCGAGCAGCTCGGTGCGGAGGTGGCGATGGTGCCGTGGCTGGACGCGGCGATGGACGCGGACCAGATCATCGCGGCCGGGCTGGACAGCGAGGCGTGCGCGGTGTCCCGGGTGTGCACGTGCTGGCCTGGGCCTTGAACGGCGCCGTCCCGCCAGCGCTCGTCGGGCGGTTACCCCGGCCCCGGCGCGGCCCTGCCGCCGCCGCGGGGGACGACGGCCTGCCACTGCGGCGCACGCGCGTACACATCCCGTCAGCCGGGAGAGCCACTCACCGCCGAGGAGATCGAGCTCCGAGAACGGCTCCAGGCCCAGCCCCACCCGCAACGCCGAGCTGCGGTAGACCCACCCACGACCGGCCGCAAGGCCTTGATCACCGGCTTTGCGCCACGGTTGTAGCGCTTTACCCCATGGCCTTTCCCGTCCTCCCCGGGCTCCTGGGCGCACTGTCGATCTCGCGATCACTTCACAGGACGGCCCTTCGAGCGGGTGGTCCGGAAGCCAGGCTCACGTCAACCGGGCGGGGCTCTCTCGCTGCCGAGTGGACTCCGGCCCCTTGGTCCCACGCCGAATGGGCCGCCCGAAGCCGAATAGAGCGGCAAGCCGTGGGGAACGATCAGGGATTCCGAACGGGCATTTCCCGCTCACCTACCCGCAAGGATCGCCGATGCTTCCTGAGGTCCGTCCCCACGTCTCCGGCCCCCTCGCAGACCAGTTGCAACACCAGCTGGGTCTCGCTTCAGACCTGGAAGCCAGGCATCTCGATGTGGAGCGCGTGGCCGGCATCGCAGTCGTCGCGGCTGCCCACTCCGGTGGCTACGCGGCCATCGGGCATCTCCTCGGGCTACTGGCCGCGCTTCCCGCTCCCACCGGGGCAGGGGAACGCTTCTGGTTGCAGCTGTGGAGGTCCTCGGGCACCGCCTACCTGCTACCCGCCAACATGAAGGCTGAGGTGCTGCAATCCATGGCAGGCGAAGGAACCGCCCTGGCCCGACAGATCCTCTCGGCTGTCGATGAGATGACCCCGCCCCAACGCGTCGCGGCCGGGGAGGCGATCGGTCAAGCCCTCGCCGAGTCCGATCATCTACCCGACCTCAAGACACAGGTCATCGGGGAACTGTGGCTCCGCGATCTCGAACTCACCGCCTGGCACGTCCTGCACGCCGACCGCAGGGCGGACGATCCTGCCGGACGAAAAGCCTTCCTCGAAGCCTGGACGAGCGTGTGAAGCAAGCGGTGCGGCCCGCACGGTTCTGAAGGGCCCTGGCGCGGTAACCGGCTGCGGGGCTACCCGACACAGCTCCCAGCCCTGACTCATGCCTTCCAGACGATGAACGCCCAAAAGGCGGAGGGGATCGCCCTGGTCCCTGCGGCACCGCCCAGCAAGCACCACGCCAAAGGCGTGGGCAAAGGGGAACTTCCGAACCACGACAGCCCACACAGACGCTACGCGCCCGCATGGTCGCCAGGGGAGACAGTCGCACCAGCGGTGCCGGAAGCGGAGTAGCGTGCCGACGTGCGCGTGTGGAACTCGCCAGCACCCGGCGGGGCGGGGATGCCTCAGGCCGTTGTCCTCGGGTTGGTCGATTCGGCGGCGCGGCGGTATTCGGCGTTGATGCGTTGGGCTTCTTCGAGTTGGTCTTCGAGGATGATGATGCGGCAGGCTGCCTCGATGGGGGTGCCCTGGTCGACGAGTTCCCGGGCGCGGGCCGCGATGCGCAGCTGGTAGCGGGAGTAGCGGCGGTGGCCGCCCTCGGAGCGGAGCGGGGTGATCAGGCGGGCCTCGCCGATGGCGCGGAGAAAGCCCTGGCTGGTGCCGAGTATTTCGGCGGCCCGGCCCATCGTGTAGGCGGGGTAGTCGTCGTCATCGAGACGGCCGAAGGAGTCGTCTGCGGTCATTGCACCTCTCTGGGAACGCGTCGAGGGGCCCTGGTGCCTACCGGCACCAGGGCCCCGAAGGAACTACTACACCATCTGCCGGCCCCAGTACTGCGCCGGCCTTCTGTTTCCGCACACCAACCTGGGAGAGGTTGCGGGATGCGGGGATCGCGGTTGCTTGACCGAAGACCACCTCACTCACGATGTCCTGCGGTACCCGGGCTCAGACATCCACCCGGGCGATCCTGATGGCGCGAGATTCCTCCGTTCTTCCCTCTTGATCAACCACTTGCCGAACGCGAACTGCGTACTGCTTGTCACGCGGGTATTGCTGGTGTTGCGTACTGCTGGGTGACCTGAGTAAGCGTCACTCTTCGGCAGCCAGCCCCTCGCCCTGTCTCCTATGGCTTGGAACCCCGCTGCCCTAGCTCCCGGTACGCGCGCCCGCAGCCGACGCCTTTACCGAGCCCTGCTCACTGACTTCACTGCTGATACTGCCAACTGCCACTGCGGTACTGCTCACGGCGGCCCCTGAACACTGCGGGCCCCCCGGTCCGGTCGTCAGCCCCGTCGCCGTCCTGCAACCACTGTGGCTTCGGAACTCCACCACCGAACCGTCCTGCGCACTGCAACTGCGGGTACTGCTGCCCGGCAGTTCGTCTCTGCCAGGCCCTGCTGTCCGTCTTCACGGCTACGAGAGAAACCATAACCACACCACCGCCCAATATCTACTAGGGCCAGCACAGATTTATTACTGTCCGGTGGCGAGGTCATCGTCCTCGGGTACGGCGGGATCAAGCCGGGTTGACCACACCGGTCCGGGGCACAAGCACCGGGACCGCAGCGGGGTGGGCATGGGCGATCCATGGACGGGGGCCTGATGGACGCGATGAGCATCAGCGTCGCGAACACTCGCCGCGCTTCCTCCGTCGCCGACGCACGCGAGAGCACCCGCGACTTCCTCGAAGCCCTCGTACCGGCGATGCAGCGAGACCGTCTACATCGTGCTCCTGGTCGTCTCGGCACTTGTCAGCAACGCCGTCCGCCACGGCGGCGGCATCTACGCCCCGGGCCTGACCGCGCACCCGGACAGCATCGAAGTAGCCGTGCAGGACAGCAGCCCGAGGGCCCGCACATGCGCAGCCCCGACCTGCACGGTGGCACCGGGGGCTTCGGCTGGCCCATGGTCAACCGCCTCGCCCAATGCCACGCCATCACCTGTCAGAAGACCGGTGGCAAGACCGTAACCGCCCTACTCCACCGACAGCACCGCCCGGGGTCTTCTCCGCAGGGTGGCCGCCGAGACAGCGTGCTCCAGGTACTCCGTCGCGGCCCTAGCCTTTGGGCAGCTTGGCCCACACGCGTGCGGCCATCTCATCGGCCTCGATCACGGAGTCGCCGACGACCGGCTCGGGTTTGACGTCCTT
The DNA here is from genome assembly GCF_042731955.1 of Streptomyces sp. NPDC059828. Classification (NCBI taxonomy): domain Bacteria; kingdom Bacillati; phylum Actinomycetota; class Actinomycetes; order Kitasatosporales; family Streptomycetaceae; genus Streptomyces; species Streptomyces sp. NPDC059828. The sequence continues at coordinate 127,668 of NZ_JBHWIW010000002.1, forward strand.
CATCGTTTCCAGCACGTCGCTCTTGGTCAGGTCGAACGGAAAGCGCGCGATGACACAGCGCATGGTGCCTCACAGGAGTGAGGGAAGGAGGAAGGGCCGGACTGGCCGCGGGTGGGACGGCTCAGCGGGAGAGGGCGAGGACTCCCAGGGCGTTGCCGTGGTCGTCGACCATGGGCAGGGCCGCGAGCCGCCGGTGGCGCATAGTGCGCTCGGTGTCGGCGCCTGTGGTCAGCGGCGTGGCGAAGAGCACCTCGCTGCCGACGATGTCGCGCAAGCGGACCTGGTCGGTGTACGCGCGGCCGTCCCGGACGGCGGTGAGCCGGGCCTGGGTGACAATGCCGGTGAACTGCGCGTCCTCGTCGCGGACGACGAGGTGAGCTGTGCGGGCGGCGGCCATGACGGACAGAGCCACCTCGACCGTCATCGCGTCCCAGACGTGAAGCCCGGCCGCGTCCACGGGATCGGCCGCCGTCTGCACGGCGTCGCTGCTTGTTGAGCGGGGCTGCATCCGGACCAGCGTCACAGTAAGCCTCCGGCACAGGTGGATGAGTTTCCGGCTCACGTGGTTCTCAGGCCGCGGCGAAGGCGGGCCGGCGCCGGGCGGCCGAGGCGGGGCCGCGGCGGCCGCGGGAGGAGGATGCGCTGCGCGTACGCCGCTCGGCCACCGGCGCGGTGATCGTCACGGGGATGCCGGAGGGGGCCTGGGCTCCGGTGATCCGGCTGAGTGCCTCCTCGCCGGAGCGGACCTGGGTGGTCTGGGGCACGATGCCGGCGTCCTGCATGAGGCGGTTCATGCCACGGCGCTGCTGGGGGGTGACGAGGGTGACGACGCTGCCGGACTCGCCGGCGCGCGCCGTACGGCCGCCGCGGTGGAGGTAGTCCTTGTGGTCGGTCGGCGGGTCGACGTTGACGACAAGGTCGAGGTCGTCGACGTGGATGCCGCGGGCCGCGACATTCGTGGCGACCAGCACGGTGACGTGCCCGGTCTTGAAGCGGGCGAGGGTGCGGGTGCGCTGCGGCTGTGACTTCCCGCCGTGCAGGGACGCCGCGCGGACACCGGAGTTGAGGAGTTCCTCGGTGAGGCGGTCCACGGCGTGCTTGGTGTCCAGGAACATGATCACCCGGCCCTCGCGCGCCGCGATCTCCGTCGTCAGCCGCTGCTTGTCGGGGCCGTGCACGTGCAGGACGTGGTGCTCCATCGTGGTGACCGCGCCCTGGGAGGGGTCCACGGAGTGAACGACGGGGTCGGTGAGGTAGCGGCGGACCAGAAGATCGACGTTACGGTCCAGAGTCGCGGAGAACAGCATCCGCTGGCCCTCGGGGCGTACCTGGTCCAGGAGCGCGGTGACCTGCGGCATGAAGCCCATGTCGGCCATCTGGTCGGCCTCGTCCAGGACGGTGACCGCGACCTGGTCCAGCTGGCAGTCACCCCGGTCGATGAGGTCCTTCAGGCGACCCGGGGTGGCGACGACGACTTCGGCGCCGCTGCGCAGCGCGTTCGCCTGCCGGCCGATCGGCATACCGCCGACGACAGTGGCCAGGCGCAGCCTCACGGCGCGGGCGTACGGGGTGAGGGCTTCGGTGACCTGCTGCGCGAGCTCCCGGGTGGGGACAAGGACGAGCGCAACCGGTTGACGGGGCTCGGCGCGCTGGCCGGCGGTCCGGGCCAGCAGGGCCAGACCGAAGGCGAGGGTCTTGCCGGAACCGGTCCGGCCACGGCCCAGGACGTCACGGCCCGCCAACGAGTTCGGCAGCGTCGCCCCCTGGATCGGGAACGGCACGGACACGCCCTGCGCGGTGAGCGCCGCCAGCAGGGACTTCGGCATGTCGAGGTCGGCGAACGCCTCGACGGCGGGCAGCGCCGGAGTGACCGTCTTCGGCAGGGCGAACTCCCCCTGCGACGCGGCGGACTGCCGGCCCTGACCTCCCGAACGGCGGGGGGCGCCCGAACGACTCGGGGCGGACGACGAACCGAAGCGGCTGCCCCGGGCCGAACCGGCGGCGGAGCCGAAAGCGGGAGCGCCGGTCCGGCGGGTGCGGGAAGAACGGCTGTTCGTACGTGTGGGGTTCATGCAGAACCTTCCTTGATACGGCACGCATCGAGGAATTCCCACAGCGTAAGCAACGCGGGGAATCACAGGCACGGACCGAATGAAATGCGAAAGCGAACGTGGTGCACGGGGATCCGTGTCTACGCAGGCGAAAAGGGGATGCGCGCGGAAGTGAATCCGGGACATCGAGGGGGGCGGCTCCGAAGAGGAGACCGCGTCCCTCGACATGGTGTTCCGGCAGGAGAAATCACTGCGGAAGCACATGCAGCTGGGGCCCGCACCCCGAGGGATGCGGGCCCCAGCTGCAAGATACGCGTCAGCGTCAGACGGTGACGATGTTCTCGGCCGTCGGGCCCTTCTGGCCCTGCGCGATGTCGAAGGTGACCTTCTGGCCCTCCTGGAGCTCGCGGAAGCCCTGGGCGGCGATGTTCGAGAAGTGGGCGAACACGTCAGCGCCGCCACCGTCCTGCTCGATGAAGCCGAAACCCTTTTCCGCGTTGAACCACTTCACGGTGCCAGTAGCCATGTCATATCTCCTTAGGGCAGTACACCGGCGTCCGTACCGTACGGGCGCCGTGTCGCCGCGATGATGCCCCTCCGGAAAAATGACCGGCAATACGAAAACGCCACCAGCGGCTGAAAGTACCGGCGAAGGCGCTTGAATTCTTGGGAACCACAACTGCAACTGAGATCGACAGTAGCATGATGCGGCAGGCCCCCGCACCGTAAATGATTCCGCCTGCTGATTGCGGTAAAAACACTCCCCGCGTGGCGCGTCAAACCCTCATCTCACGGCCGTAGATATTTACCCACCCGGAGTGCAGCGTGTTCCAGGAAGAGCGGTCGTCGCGGACCAAAGGACACTCGGCTTGATCGGTCGAACGGCAACCGGGCGGGCGTTCCCTCCCCTTCACCTTGTGTTCCGCGGGCCGGCTCCACACGCGACAGCCAAGGCGTACGAGCACGGGTGGGAGATCCGGGGAGGGTATCGCCGGGTTCTCCCGCTCAAGCGCCCGCTGCGCGTTCCGGGTGAGGTCACACGGGGTGCGGTTACCCCGGCCACTCCTGGGCGGAGCGCCCGGAGGTCACGTCGATCAACCTGCACACCGTCTCGATGTCGATCTTCACCTGCGCGATCGACGCCCGTCCCGACAGCCAGGTGATCAGCGCCGAGTGCCAGGTGTGCTCGATCACCCGAACGGCCGAGAGCTGCTCCGCCGTCGGATCGTCCAGCCCCATCGCGTCCAGAATGATCGCCGTCGTCTGCCGCGAGACCGTGTCCACCTCGGGGCTGACGCTCCGGTCGGCGAACGTCAGCGCCCGCACCATCGCGTCCGCGAGGTGCGGCTCCCGCTGGAGGGCCCGGAAGGCCCGCATCAGGGTCTCCGCCACCCGTTCGGCGGCACTGTCCGCCATGGGCGGGCGTTTACGCAGCGTGGTGTGCAGGTGCTGGAGCTGGTCCTGCATGGTGGCGACCAGCAGGTGCACCTTCGAGGGGAAGTAGCGGTAGAGCGTGCCGAGCGCGACCCCCGCCGCCTCGGCGACCTCGCGCATCTGGACGGCGTCGAAACCGCCCTGGCTGGCCAGCTGCGCGCTGGCGTGCAGGATGCGCCGGCGGCGGGCCTCCTGGCGCTCGGTCAGGGGCGGGGCCGCTGGTACTGCTGCCCTGGTTTCCGCGATCATGTCTCCGCGTATCTCCCGTCCCCCGTGAGCTCCGGGCGGCCCGGCATGCGCAGAGCATGCCAGCGCGGTCACCCGTGGCGCGAATCACCTGTTCCAGGCCTTACAGCAGGGCTACCTGCCGGTAGATTCGATGCTCCTTGAACGATCAAGAACGATCAAGTCTGTAACTTGTTCTAGATTAGCGCGAGCGGTTACGCTCCGGCAGAAGCGCAGTCCGGCAAAGGGGCAGTAAGAAGGGGGCCGTGAGTGACCGCTGAGGCCATAGCTGCCGGGCCCCGTCCGGGCGCTGCCGGTGCTGGTGCTGCCGGCGATGCCGACCGACCACTGCGCATCGCCCTCCTGACCTATAAGGGCAACCCGTTCTGCGGCGGCCAGGGCGTGTACGTACGCCACCTCTCCCGCGAGCTCGCCCGCCTCGGGCACTCCGTCGAAGTGATCGGCGCACAGCCGTACCCCGTGGTCGACGAAGACGAGGGCGTGGTCCTCACCGAGCTGCCCAGCCTCGATCTGTACCGTCAGCCAGACCCGTTCCGTACACCCGGCCGGGACGAGTACCGGGACTGGATCGACCACCTCGAAGTGGCCACCATGTGGACCGGTGGCTTCCCTGAGCCGCTGACCTTCTCGCTGCGCGCGCGGCGCCTGCTCGCCGCCCGCCGGGGGGACTTCGACGTCGTCCACGACAATCAGACCCTGGGCTACGGGCTCCTCGGCGACCTGGGCGCCCCGCTCGTCACCACGATCCACCACCCGATCACGGTCGACCGCCGGCTGGAACTCGACGCAGCGCCCACCTGGCGTCGCCGGGCCTCCGTACGGCGCTGGTACGGGTTCACGCGGATGCAGAAGCGGGTCGCCCGCAAGATGCCCTCCGTGCTCACCGTGTCCGGCAGCTCCCGGCAGGAGATCATCGACCACCTCGGGGTACGCCCGGAGCGGCTGCGGGTGGTCCATGTCGGCGCCGACACCGACCTGTTCTCGCCCGACCCCTCGGTCGCCGAGGTCCCCGGGCGGATCGTCACCACCTCCAGCGCGGACGTGCCGCTCAAGGGACTCGTCTTCCTGGTCGAGGCCCTCGCCAAGCTGCGCACCGAGCACCCGGACGCGCATCTGGTCGTGGTCGGCAAGCGCGCGGAGGACGGGCCGGTGGCCCGGATGATCGAGCGGCACGGGCTCGGGGACGCCGTGCGGTTCGTCAAGGGCATCTCGGACGCGGAGCTCGTGGACCTGGTGCGCGGGGCGCAGGTGGCCTGTGTGCCGTCGCTGTACGAGGGCTTCTCGCTGCCCGCCGCCGAGGCCATGGCCACCGGAACCGCGCTCGTCGCCACGACGGGCGGGGCGATCCCCGAGGTCGCGGGCCCGGACGGGGAGAGCTGCCTGGCGGTGCCGCCCGGCGACGCGGACGCGCTCGCCGCCGCACTCGGCAGGCTGCTGGGCGACGTGGAGCTGCGCCGCCGTATCGGCGCCGCGGGGCGGGAGCGGGTGCTGGCCCGCTTCACCTGGGCGCGCGCCGCGCAGGGCACCGCGGAGCTGTACCGCGAGGCGATCGAGGCACAGCAGGCGAAGGCCACCTCCGCGGCCATCGGGAGCGCTCGGTGACCCGCTCGGGCCTCACGACCGTCCCGCACACCGGGGCCGCAAGCCCTCTCCGCACCGCCACAGCAAGCCACGCCCCGCACCAGGGCGTCGTCACCCACCCGGAAGGGCAGACCCCGTGCTGACCGTCGACTTCTCCCGCTTCCCGCTCGCCCCGGGCGACCGCGTACTCGACCTGGGCTGCGGGGCCGGGCGGCACGCCTTCGAGTGCTACCGGCGCGGCGCGCAGGTGGTGGCACTCGACCAGAACGGTGAGGAGATCCGCGAGGTCGCCAAGTGGTTCGCGGCGATGAAGGAGGCCGGTGAGGCCCCGGTCGGCGCGACCGCCACCGCGATGGAGGGCGACGCGCTCAACCTGCCCTTCCCCGACGACTCGTTCGACGTCGTGATCATCTCCGAGGTCATGGAGCACATCCCCGACGACAAGGGCGTACTGGCCGAGATGGTCCGCGTGCTCAAGCCGGGCGGCCGGATCGCCATCACCGTGCCCCGTTACGGCCCCGAGAAGATCTGCTGGGCGCTCTCGGACGCGTACCACGAGGTCGAGGGCGGCCACATCCGCATCTACAAGGCCGAGGAACTGGTCGGCAAGATCCGCGAGGCGGGCCTCAAGCCGTACGGGTCCCATCACGCGCACGCGCTGCACTCCCCGTACTGGTGGCTGAAGTGCGCCTTCGGTGTGGACAACGACAAGGCGCTGCCCGTCCGTGCGTACCACAAGCTGCTGGTCTGGGACATCATGAAGAAACCGCTGGCCACCCGGGTCGCGGAGAACGCGCTCAACCCGCTGATCGGCAAGAGCTTCGTGGTGTACGCGACCAAGCCGCACACCCCCGTGCTGAACGAGACGAAGTCCGGCACCGCGGCGGCCGACCAGTGACCTCACCGGGGAGGACCGAGCACCTCGTCCTGCCGGGGGTCCTGACGGCCGCACAGGCCACCGAGACCGTCGCCGGGATCCGCGCGGTCCAGCGCGAGGACGGGGCGATCCCGTGGTTCCGGGGCCACCACCTGGACCCCTGGGACCACACCGAGGCGGCGATGGCACTGGACGCGGCCGGTGAGCACGATGCCGCCGCCCGCGCCTACGAGTGGCTGGCCCGGCACCAGCTGCCGGACGGTTCCTGGTACGCGGCGTACCACGACGGCGACGCCGGCCAGCCGACCGACCGCAGCCGTGAGAGCAACTTCTGCGCGTACATCGCCGTCGGCGTCTGGCACCACTACCTGGCCACCGGCGACGACATGTTCCTCGACCGTATGTGGCCGACCGTATACGCCGCCGTCGAGTTCGTCCTGCGGCTCCAGCAGCCCGGCGGGCAGATCGGCTGGAAGCGCGAGCCCGTCGAGGCCGGCGACAACGCCGTCCCCGACGCGCTGCTGACCGGCAACGCCTCCGTCTTCCACGCGCTGAGCTGCGCCCTCGCGATCGCCGAGGAGCGCGAAGAGCCACAGCCCGACTGGGAGTTGGCGACCGGTGCGCTCGGGCACGCGATCCGCAGCCACCCCGAGCGGTTCCTGGACAAGTCCCACTACTCGATGGACTGGTACTACCCGGTGCTCGGCGGCGCGGTCACCGGCGCGCAGGCGAAGGAACGCATCGAGGAGCGCTGGGACGAGTTCGTGGTCACCGGGCTCGGTGTCCGCTGCGTGCTGCCGAACCCCTGGGTGACGGGCGGCGAGAGCTGCGAACTGGCCCTCGCGCTCTGGGCGATGGGGGAGTCCGACCGGGCCCTCGAGATCTTGCAGTCCATCCAGCATCTGCGCGCCGACGGCGGTATGTACTGGACGGGTTACGTCTTCGAGGACAAGGCCGTGTGGCCCGAGGAGCTCACCAGCTGGACCGCGGGCTCACTGCTGCTCGCGGTGGCCGCCCTGGGGGGAGACGAGGCGACTACCGCGGTGTTCGGCGGGGAACGTCTGCCGCGCGGACTTGAGCCGGAGTGCTGTCAGGCGTGAACGCACGGCGCTGAGCGGGTTCGGCGAAGTCCGGTGCGGTTCGGCAGCGCCCCGAGGGGGCTGCCGAACCGCGGGGCTCCAGCGGCGCGCTCAGCGCCGCAGCCGTCCCGCCACGGCGTGCCCGATGAAGAGGTACGCGAGCGCGGCGAGGCCGTAACCCGCCACCACCCGCGCCCAGTCGGCGTCGAAGGTGAAGAGGTCGTACGACCAGCCGGCCAGCCACCGAGCCGTCTCCTGGAGGAACTCCACCAGGTCGTTGGTGCGGTTGGCGTCCAGCAGGTACATGATGATCCACAGGCCGATGATGGCGGCCATGACGTCGGCGACGATGGCGATGATCCTCGCCGCCTGGTGCGTGCCACTGCTCTGTCGTAGGGACATGGACTCCGGATTGCCCTTCTTCTTTGAGCCAAACCCGGAGCCGGGTTCACCCGAGTGGCGGATCATCCGGCCCGGGGCGAAGCTGACGGGGGAGGCGAGGGAGGTACGCCATGCGTCACCGTCCGGCCGTGTTCTGCTGCGGACTCGTCGTCGTCCTCACCACCGCGGCCTGCGGAGGCAGCGGCAGCGGTGCGAGCGGCACGGCGACACCGAGCACCTCGGTGCAGGCGCAGAAGTACGCCAAGGCGCGTTTCGTCGCCAACGCGGGTCTCGCGGCGGGCGCGACCTACCAGTGGATCATCAAGCCGTATCGCGCGGGTACGTTCAAACAGGGTGCGGAGGGCCGCAAACTGGCCCTGGTCAAGGCGGGGCTCGCGGGCACGTTCGCCTACAACCGGCTCAGGGCGGCGGTGAACAACGCCAAGGCCGACCCACTGCTCTCCAAGGCGGTGGCCCCGCTGACGGCGGGGATCGACTCGCTCAAGGAGCTGGGGAGCAAGCTCCGCAAAGGCCAGGCGAGCGATGCGGACATCGCGTCCGCGCAGAACGTCATCCAGGACGTCAAGGACGCGGGCCAGAGCGTGGGAGCCACGGTCAAGGAACAGGTGCCTTCCGTGGGGCAGCTGAGCGGCGGCTGAGACGCCGGTCGTCGGGGATCGCGGTGTGACGACCCCTGAAATGCGTCGAAGTGTGTGGTGTGCCCCTTCTACCATCGGTGGCCGTGGAGTTCGGAAGCCGGTGAGGTGGGGGGGGCCGTGGTGAAGTGGCGCTGGGGCAGAAACAGAAGGACGAGCCGCGCGGGTGCGCAGGACGTGGCATCGGCCGCGGCTGAAGCGTCGGCACAGGAGCAGGCACAGAAGCCGGCACGGGAGCGGGCGGAGGATGCCGCAGAGCGGGCCGAGGACGAGCACGTCGCCGAGGCTCCCGGTGAGGCCGAGCGCATCCGCCGCGCCGAGGCCGCCGCCAGGCGGAAGTTCGCCCGTCTGTCGCCCCATGCGGCGGACTGGGTCGAGCAGTGGCAGCCCTGGCTGAGCCGTTCGCCGCTGGCCACTGACCTGATCGTGTGGTCGTGGTACGAGAGCGAGTTGCGCCGCCGCCTCGGTGACCGCACCTACCAGGACCACTTCGCCCGCCTGCTGGCCCAGGCGTCCCCCCGTGACTGTGCCGCGCTGTCCCTCGGTTGCACCCGCCGCACCGACCGTTCGTGCCGTGGTCCGGAGATCTGCGCTCTCGACCCCGACCTCTCCGCCGAACGTCTCCGCCACCGCACGGGCCCGGTTCCGGGAGCCTGCGACTCGTTCGTCGACTTCGACGGTGTCGCGCTCCACATCGACTTCACATCCGACGACCGGCACCGGGCGGTGGTCATGCGGGACCAGGAACGCGGGGGCAGGATGAGCCTCTGGGTGAACGGCGTACCGGCCGCGCACGGGGCTTCGCTGGACTGGGGCGGCTACTGGCTGGACAACCGCCACTACGTCATCCAGGCCGAGGGCCCGGATGACCACCCGGAGCAGGCCCCCATCATGAGCACCCTGTGCTGCGCCATCATGTCGCTGGTCATCCACGACGCCGAGCTGGCCGAGACCCGACTGCTCGTCCCCGAGCCCACGGAGCTGTGGAACTATCCGCAGGTACAGCGGCACGGCGACACGCTGCACGTGTACGCGGACCCCGAAGCCGCCGAGGCCGGGCGACCCGACCGGGTGCTTCCGGTGTCACCGCCGCCGGACTGACCGCCGGCCGCAGCAGCTCAGTTGGCGCAGTACGTGTCCCGCGTGGGCCGCTCGCCCGTGGTCAGGTAGGTGGTGACCGCCCGGTCGCCGCACGCGTCGCCGTTGCCCAGGTATATCCCGTGCCCGCCCTGTTCGACCGCGACCAGACGCGCTCGCTCCCCCAGAGCCCGGCGCATCCCGGCTGAGCATTCGGGGTCAGCCGTTCAACTCCGCGAGCACCCGCAGGGTGTGCGGGTCCGGCGCCGTCACCAGCAGGTCGGTGACCGGGCCCTTGCGCCACAGCTCCAGGCGTTCCGCGATGCGTTCACGCGGACCGATGAGCGAGATCTCGTCGGCGAAGGCATCCGGTACGGCGAGCACCGCCTCGTCGCGGCGGCCTTCGGCGAACAGCCGCTGGATGTGGCGGGCTTCCTCCTCGTAGCCCATGCGTGCCATCAGATCCGCGTGGAAGTTGCGGGCCGCGTGGCCCATGCCGCCGATGTAGAAGCCGAGCATCGCCTTCACCGGCAGCAGCCCTTCGGCGACGTCGTCGCAGACCGCCGCGCGTGCCATCGGGGCGATCATGAAGCCGGGCGGGACGTGTTCCAGCGACGCCTGGTACACGTCCGTCCGCATCGGTGACCAGTACAGGGGCAGCCAGCCGTCGGCGATTCTCGTCGTCTGGGCGATGTTCTTCGGACCTTCGGCGCCCAGCAGGACGGGCAGGTCCGCCCGCAGGGGATGGGTGATCGGCTTGAGGGCCTTGCCGAGACCGGTGCCGTCGTCGCCCTCGTACGGGTGCGTGTGGAAGCGTCCGGCCAGCTCGACCGGGCTCTCGCGGCGCAGTACCTGGCGGATCACTTCCACGTACTCCCGCGTCGCGGTCAGCGGGCTCTGCGGGAAGGGCCTGCCGTACCAGCCCTCCACCACCTGGGGCCCCGACAGGCCGAGGCCGAGCAGCATCCGCCCGCCGGAGAGATGGTCCAGGGTGAGGGCGTGCATGGCCGTGGCCGTGGGGGTGCGGGCTGCCATCTGGGCGATCGCCGTGCCCAGCCGGATGCGGCTCGTGTGGGCGGCGATCCAGGTCAGCGGGGTGAAGGCGTCGGAGCCCCAGGCTTCCGCGGTCCAGACCGAGTCGTAGCCGAGCCGTTCCGCCTCGCGGGCGAGTTCGAGGTGGGCGGGATTCGGCCCGCGCCCCCAGTAGCCGAGTGCGAGTCCGAGCCTCATACCGGATCCCCTCTCTGACGGCTCGTCAGGGTACGCCAACGGCCCCTCGCCCGGAAGACCGGATGGGCGAGGGGCCGTTGGCGTACGACGTCGGGTCAGCCGCGCTGGATACCGGTGGTGTCCTGGAGGACACCGCGGCGGCCGTCCTGGGTCTGCGCCACCAGGGCCTGTCCGCGCTGCTCGACCGCGAGGTACCAGGTGCCGGGAGCCAGCTCGGCGATCGGGGCCATGGAGCCGTCCTCCGCGTACAGCGGACGGGCGACCGGCACGGCGAACCAGTACGGCGTGAAGTCGCCGGACGGGGCCTGGCCGCCGTCCTGCTGCGGCTGGGGCTGCGGCTGCCCGCCGCCATACGCGGGCTGGGGCTGCGGCGACTGCTGGGCCTGCGGGGCCTGGGCCCCGGGGTAGCCGTACCCGCCGCCCTGCTGCGGGCCGCCGGGAGCGCCCGGGTAGCCGTATCCGGCCTGCGGCTGGGCGCCGAAGGGCTGAGGCGCCGCCGGCTTCGGGGCGGGCATCAGCGGGGCCTGGAGCGCGGGGACCAGCGGGCCCGCGACGGCGCCGGCCGCGAGGATCAGCGCGGCGATCAGGCCGAGGATGAGCCCGCTGCCCGCCGCCTGCGACTCGAAGATCCACATCAGCAGCTGCCAGGCCGTGGCGACCGTCAGGACGACACCGGCCTGGGCCAGGTCGAGGCCGGCGACCTTGCGGGGCTGCGACTGCGGCAGCAGGTGCGAGACGACGATCAGCGCGGCCCCGACGATGCCGAGGAAGAACGTGCCCCAACCGAGGAAGTAGGCCAGCCCCCACGCGTTGGGCACCAGGTCGCACGCGGAGCCGGAGCAGTCGGAAGTGTTGAGGAACGAGGCGATGAACAGCACCACCGCTGCTCCGATCACCACGCCATCGCCTCGAGTGAGGGAGCGGATGTTCACGTCTAAGGTCCTTCGTCGGTTATCGCGACTGTCGCGTCGGAGCTGATGAGCTGGTAGCAGAGGTGCGGTACCTCATCATAGGGTCCAACCTATAACCGACTGCGGGAGCATCAGACCCGTTTAATCCGATCAAATGACTGATCGTTGATCAAGCCGCCCTCTCGCGGAACAACATCCATGGGGCTTTCACGGAGGCTTCACTTCCAGGATCGCGCCAGAATGCGGCCGCCCGGGGCGCGGGTGGTGGGGGGTGTGTGTCGCTGGCCGTCCGTAATATGACGAACTGTCATCGGCCGTCCCTTCTTGGTGCTTAATGCACCTTCACGGCAGGTGGTCAGGGTGCGTACAGGCTGACGGTGACCAACAACGGTGAGGTGCCGGCCGACGGAACGGCGATCACCGAGACCGACACCCTCCCGACCGGGCTGACCGCCGGCAGTCTGTCCGGCATGGGCTGTACCTGTGCCGTCGCCACTCTCACTCGCACCCGGATCGATGTCCCGGACGCGGACGGGAGTTACCCGCCGATCAGCCTCACCGTGGACATCGCCGGGAGCGCGCCCACACGGATGACCAACACGGCCACGGTCTCCGGTGGCGGCGCCGCCGACCCCAGTACGGCCACGGCGACCACCATGGTCCAGCGGGCGTCGCCCAAACCCACTCCGAACCGAGGCCGCCGCACCACGGCCGCCCCGGCAAGGGTCACGAACGTCCGGATCACGGCCACGGGCGTCCGAATCACGGACACCGCCCCGGCCCGCGGTAAGCCCGTCGGCTCGACACTTGCCGGTCCCCGGTCCCCGGTCCCCGGCCGCCAGGTCGCCCCTCCGGCACCTGGCGGCCGGGGGCCGCATTGCCTTCACCCCGCTTTCGCGCGGCTTCGGCCAGGTGGACGCATCGGGCCGGGCTTTCATGACTCATACCGGTGATGAGCGGTGTGTCTTCCGGTGGTACGCGGAATGTGGTGCATCGCCGCAATCCGTTCGGACTGTGGGTGCCCTGTGGCGCCCCTGCGGTGACAGTGACCCTGAGACCCGTGGAGGCTTGCCGTGACCAGCAGTCATACCGAGGTGCGCCCGGAGGGGGCAGACGGCCTCGCGCCACCCGCGCCGACGCGGACCGGATCGGGCGTGTGCCGCCGGGGGCGGGGCGGGCTGCTGCGAGCCCTGCTCGCGGGCTTGGTGCTGGTGGCGGGTCTCGCGCTGCCGGCGCTGGCTCCGCAGTCCGCCCAAGCCGTGCCGCCCGGCACGTATGCCTTTGTCGCCAACACCAACAGCGACACCGTGTCGGTGATCGACACGTCGACGAACACGGTGGTGGCCACGGTCCCCGTCGGCGACAGACCTCAGGGCGTGGCGCTGTCGCCGGACGGTACCCGTGTCTACGTCACCAACCAGTTCGGCAATTCGGTGTCGGTGATCGACACCGCTACCGACACGGTGGTGGCGACCGTCACCGTGGGCTCCAGTCCCCAGGGTGTGGCGGTGTCTTCGGACAACAGCCGCGTCTACGTCGCGAACACCGGCAGCGACACGGTGTCGGTGATCGACACGTCCACCAACACGGTCGTGGCGACGATCCCGGTCGGGGACTCCCCGGAGTATGTGGCGGTGTCCCCGGACGGCGCCCGTGCCTATGTGACCAACCTCGGTGACGACACCGTGTCGGTGATCGACACGTCCACCAACACCGTGCTGACCACCGTCGCCGTCGGCTTCCTTCCTGAGGGGATCGCGGTGTCTCCGGACGGCACCCGTGTCTATGTCGCCAACAGCGCTGACGACACCGTGTCGGTGATCGACACGTCCACCAACACGGTGGTGGCGACCGTCCCCGTCGGCGACGACGCGTTCCCGGTCGCGGTGTCTCCCGACGGCACCCGCGTCTACGTGGGGAACGGAGGCGACGACACCGTGTCGGTGATCGACACGTCCACGAACACGGTGGTGGCGACCGTCCCCGTCGGCGACCAGCCGTACGGGGTCGCGGTGTCTCCCGACGGCACCCTCGTCTATGTCACCAGCCTCAGCACGGACACCGTGTCGGTGATCGACACGTCCACCAACACGGTGGTGGCCACGGTCCCCGTCGGCGACCAGCCGTTCGGAGTGGACGTCGGGGTGGTGGCCGCCCCTACGGCTCCGGCGTTCAGGCTGCTGAAGACGGCCGTGGGCGGCTCGTTCGCGGCGGGCGCTCAGGGCGCGTACACGCTGACCGTGACCAACACCGGTGACGGAGCGACCGACGGCAGCACGGTCACGCTCACCGACACGCTCGGTACCGGTCTGACGGCCGTGAGCCTGTCGGGCACCGGCTGGACCTGCACGCTCACCCCGCTGTCCTGCACCCGGACCGATGTCCTCGATGCCGGGGAGAGCTACCCGCCGCTGACCCTGACGGTGAACGTCGCCGCAGACGCTCCGGCGCGGGTCACGAACACGGCCACCGTCACGGGTGGAGGCACCACGGCGACCAGTACGGCCACGACGAACACCACGGTCCGGCGTCCGGAGCCGCCCAAGCCCACCCCGAAGCCGACCCCCAAGCCCAAGCCGCCGCACCACGACCGGCCTGACCACGACCGCCCTGACCACGACCGGCCTGACCACGGGCGCCCTGACCACGGGCGGGATCGCCCCGGACCTCACCAGCGGTAGCCGCACACCGGCTGCTGCTCACGCGCCCCCACCCGGACGTCCGGGTGGGGGCGCGGGTCTGTGTGTCGGTAGGGGCGGTGGAATGCCCTGAGCTGACATGCTCTGTTGCGGTCTGCCGGCATTTCGGTGATGCCGGCGCAGTGACCGTGTTTCTGACCAGCGGGAGGCTTTTCGTGACTGACCGTCATATGGAGGTGGAGTCCGGCAGGGTGGGTGACCGCCTGTCACCGGTGCCGCCACCGGATCGTGGGGTGCGCCGGCGGGGACCGGGTGGGTTGCTGCGCGCGCTGGTTGCCGGTCTTGTGCTGGTGGCCGGCCTCGCCCTGCCCGTACTGACCCCCCAGTCCGCCCATGCCGTGGGGCCCGGCACCTACGCCTACGTCGCCGACTTCGGCTCGGACACCGTGTCGGTGGTCGACACGGCCACGAACACCCTGGTCACCACGATCTCCGTCGGCGACGGACCCCACGGTGTGGCGGTGACACCGGACGCCGGCCGCGTCTATGTCACCAACGCCCTCGGCAACGACGTGTCGGTGGTCGACACGGCCACGGACAGCGTCATCGCCACCATCCCCGTGGCCCTGACCCCGTTCGGTGTGGCCGTCTCCCCGGACGGCAGCCGCGTCTACGTCACCAACGCCAATTCCAGCAGCGTCTCGGTGATCGACACGGCCACGAACACCGTCGTCGCCACCGTCGGGGTCGGGACGGGCCCCCAGGACGTGGTCGTTTCGCCGGACGGCAGTCGCGTGTACGTGAGCAACTCCATCTCCGACACCGTGTCCGTGATCGACACGGCCACCAACACGGTCGTGACCACCATCGGCGTCGTCGACTTCCCCGTCGGTGAGGTCATCACCCCTGACGGCACTCGCGTCTATGTCGCGGGCGGCAACTCGGACGACGTGTCGGTGATCGACACGGCCACGAACACGGTGGTGGACACGATCCCGGTCGGCGACTTCCCTTACGGGGTGGCGGTGTCGCCGGACGGCACGCGCGTCTATGTCACCAACCGCGACAGTGACAACGTGTCCGTGATCGATACGGCGACGAACACGGTGCTGGACACGATCCCCGTAGGTGACGTCCCCTTCGGCGCCGCGGTGTCGCCGGACGGGGCCCGTGTCTATGTCTCCAACCGCGACAGCGACACCGTGTCGGTGATCGACGCGGCGACGAACACGGTGGTGGACACGGTCGCCGTCGGCGACGGGCCCCGGGACGTGGCCGTCGCGGTGGTGCCGGCTCCGACGGCGCCCGCGTGGACGTTGCTGAAGGTGGCGGCCAACGGGGCGTTCGTGGCGGGTGGTCAGGGTTCGTACACGCTGACCGTGACCAACAGCGGTGACGGGGAGACCGACGGCAGCACGGTCACGCTGACCGACACGCTTCCGGCCGGGTTGTCGGCCGTCAGTCTGTCCGGGACGGGCTGGACGTGTGTCCTGGCGACGCTCACCTGCACCCGGACCGATGTCCTGGCCGCGGGTGCGAGCTACCCGCCGCTGACCCTCACGGTCAACATCGCCGCGAACGCGGCGACGCAGGTGACGAACACGGCCACCGTGGCCGGTGGCGGAGCCGCCGACACGAGCACGGCAACCGCGACCAGCACGGTCCAGCGTCCTCAGCCCCCCAAGCCCACGCCGAAGCCGAAGCCGCCGCACCACGACCGCCCGGACCAGGGCCGTCCCGACCACGGTCGCCCAGACCACGGCCACCGCCCCGGACCCCGGTAGCGGTCACGCGCCTCTCACTGCCTCTGCCGCACCGTCACCAGACGGTGTGGCAGAGCGCTGTTCCGCCATCAGCGCCTCAGGCAGAGAGATGGGCGAGGATGCCGTCCGCAAGACCCTGTGCCGCCTTCTGCCGCCACTCGGGGCTCTTCAGCAGCGCCGCGTCCTTCGCGTCGCGCATGTTCCCGCACTCGATGAAGACCTTCGGCACGGTCGACAGGTTGAGACCGCCCAGGTCCCCGCGCACATTCAACCCGGTGCCCTTGCCGATGTAGTTGGAGGGCGCGGTGCCTGTCGCCTTCTTGAAGGCCCCGGCGATGTGCTCGCCGAGCCGGCGCGACGGGCCCACGATCGCCGCCGTGTCCGCGTCCCCGGCCTTCACTTTGGCCGGGAGGATCACGTGGAAGCCGCGGTTGCCCTTGCCGGAGCCATCGGCGTGGACGGATACCACGGCGTCGGCCCCCGCCTTGTTGCCGATACGGGCGCGTTCGTCGATGCAGGGGCCGTACGAGGGGCTGTCACCGTCCTGGGTGAGCCGGACGGTCGCGCCCTGCCGCTCCAGCAGGGTGCGCAGCCGGCGGGCGACATCGAGGGTGAACTCGGCCTCGCTGTAACCGTCGTCGGTGGCCGTCCCGGTGGTGTCGCACTCCTTGCGGCCCGTGCCGATGTGCACCTGCTTGTTGATCTCACGGGTGTGCTTGGAGTTGCCGAGGTTGTGGCCGGGGTCCACGACCACAACCTTCCCGGCGAGTGGACGGGCCTGTGTCGCGGACGGGGCGGCGCCGGACGGTCCGGCGGGCGGCGGCGTGGGTGTCGTACGCGCCGGAGCCGGGGACTGGTTCGGAGCGCTGCCGCTGCCGCCGCAGCCGGTCAGGCACACCGACACGGCGGCGACAAGGGCTGCGGACGCGGCGAGCGGCGTGTTCTTCGAAATCACGTGCGGTCGGCCCGCTCAGATGCCGGGGCCGGTGCGGCGCAGCACCCGCAGCGAGTCCGCGGCGGAGACCTCGGTGAAGGCGCCCGAGGCCAGCGCCCGCAGGTAGATCCGGTACGGGGCCTGCCCGGTCCACTCGTCCACGGGGTCCGGGAAGACATCGTGGATCACCAGCAGCCCGCCGTCCGCGAGGTGCGGCGCCCAGCCCTCGTAGTCGTTGGTGGCGTGCTCGTCGGTGTGGCCGCCGTCGATGAAGACCAGACCGACCTTGCCGCCCCACACCTTCGCCACCTGCGGGGACCTGCCCACGACCGCGATCACATGCTCCTCCAGGCCCGCCTTGTGCAGGGTGCGGCGGAAGGTGGGCAGCGTGTCCATCAGGCCGACCTCGGGGTCCACGACCTCCGGATCGTGGTAGTCCCAGCCCGGCTGCTGCTCCTCGCTGCCCCGGTGGTGGTCCACCGTGATCGCCGTCGTCCCCGCCTCGCGCGCGGCGTCCGCCAGCAGGATCGTGGACCGCCCGCAGTACGTGCCGACCTCCAGCAGCGGCAGCCCGAGCGCCCCGGCCGCCACCGCCGCCTCGTACAGGGCGAGCCCTTCGCCGACGGGCATGAAGCCCTTGGCCGCCTCGAAGGCTGCGAGGGTCTCCGGCTTGGGGGCGGCGGGGGCCATGGTTCCTCCGGCTGGGGCGGGGCTGAGCTGGTCTGCTGGGCTCACATCGTAGGCCGCGCCCGGCCCGGGTCCTCGCCTCAGGTCGCCGCGCCGGTCTTCGCATCGCACTCGAACCAGACCACCTTGCCGTCCGGCTGGTCCCACACCCCCCACCGGTCGGTCACGGCCTCCACCAGCAGCAGCCCCCTGCCGCCCTCGGCGAGCGGGTCCGGGTCTCGCACCGGCCGCACCGGGTGCGGGGAGCCGTCGGTGACCTCGACCCGCAGGCCCTCCGGCTGCTTCAGGATCAGCGTGGTGCAGTGCCGCCCGGGGACGTGCCGGACGACGTTCGCCACCAGCTCGGTCAGGGCCAGCTCGGCCGGGTCGGTGAGCTCCGCCAGGCCCCAGCGCTCCAGGAACAGCCGCAGGATGCGCCGCAGATGACCGGCCGAGTGCTCACCGACGGTGATGCCCATCCGGTAGCAGTTCGAGATTTCCCCTCGTGAGGGGTCAGTTGCGTGCTTCACGTCACCAGCGTGCAGCGGAACGCTTACGCTCGGCTACGTACCGAAACCAACGCCGCACGGCGTCAGCTTGGGGAAGCTGGTGGTCTGCCTCATGGCCAACATCCGGAATCTCGATCCGAGCGCCTCACCACTCGACTACTACGGCGCGGAGCTGCGCAGACTCCGCGAGGAAGCGGACATGACGCAGGACGACCTGGGCGGTGTCGTCTTCTGCACGGGCTCGCTGATCGGCCAGATCGAGACGGCTCGCAAGGTCCCGACGAGGGAGTTCAGCGAGCGGGTTGACGCGGCGCTGATGACGGGCGGGCTGTTCTCGCGGCTGCTGGGGCTTGTGCTGCGCAGCCAGCTGCCGAACTGGTTCCAACCGTACGCGGAGTTGGAAGCCAAGGCGGCGTACATCAGCTCCTTCCAGGCGCAGTTGGTTGACGGGCTGCTCCAGACTCCGGAGTACGCGCGTGCGGTGCTGGGTGTACGGGAGCGGGAGGACCTCGACGCGGATGTGGCCGCCCGGATGGAGCGCCAGCGCATCCTGGACCGCGCACGCCCGCCGCTGGTCTGGGTGGTGATGAGCGAGGCCGTGCTCTACCAGGAGATCGGCGGCGGGGACGTGATGGGGGAGCAGCTCGCCCATCTGCTGGAGGTGGGCAGCCGCGACTGGCTCAAGATCCAGATCCTGCCCTTCACAGCGGGCGCCCATGCGGGTCTGATGGGTTCGTACTACCTGCTGCGGTTCGACGACGACCCGGATGTGTTCTACACGGAGGACTTCGTCCAGGGGCATATGACGGCCAATTCCGAAGCCCTCAGGGAGGGTTCGCTCCGTTACGATCACCTTCAGGCCGCGGCCCTCTCCGTGGAGGAATCGGCGGCACTGATCGCCCGCGTAATGGAGGAACGGTATGGGCACGACCCGGATTCTGACGCACGCAGCGTGGCGTAAGTCGTCCTACAGCAGCGACACGGGCGGCGCGTGCGTCGAGTGCGCCCCCCTCGGTGCCGCCGCCTGGCAGAAGTCGTCCTACAGCGGCGACACCGGCGGCGCGTGCGTAGAGATCGCCGCCCAGCCCTGCCGTGTCGCCGTCCGCGACTCCAAGGACCCGGAGCTCCCGGCCTTCGCCGTCACCCCGACCGCCTTCGCGGCCTTCGTCACCGCCGCCGCCGAGGGCGCGCTCTGACCCGAGCCTGACCACGGCGCGGGCCGCCATTCAGGGTGGATGGCGGCCCGCCGCCGTGTCTCCGGCCGCCCCCGGAGCCTGTACCGCCAGGCTGTGCGGCATGAACGCCGCAGTCGACGCCGTGCTGCACGCCCTGGCCCTCACCGGGTCCATGGCCTGGGAGATCACCTGGGCCCTGATCCTGGGCTTCGCCCTGTCCGCCGTCGTCCAGGCGGTGGTCCGCAAGGCCACCGTCGTCTCCCTCCTCGGCGACGACAGCCCCAGGAGCCTGGCTCTGGCCGCCGGGTTCGGAGTCGCCTCCTCGTCCTGCTCCTACGCGGCCGTGGCGCTCGCCCGTTCCCTGTTCCGCAAGGGCGCCGACTTCACCGCCGCGATGGCCTTCGAGATCGCCTCCACCAATCTCGTCGTGGAACTCGGGGTGATCCTGGCGCTGCTCATGGGCTGGCAGTTCACGGCCGCCGAATTCGCGGGCGGACCCATCATGATCGTGGTGCTGGCGGTGCTGTTCCGGCTGTTCCTGCGCGAGCGGCTGCTGCGCGAGGCCCGTGAGCAGGCCGAACACGGACGGGCGGGCTCCATGGAAGGCCATGCGGCGATGGACATGTCCATCCCGAGCGAAGGCTCCTTCCGGCGTCGGCTGCTGTCGGGCGCGGGCTTCACCGCGACCTCGCACGTCTTCGTCATGGAGTGGGCCGCGATCATCCGCGATCTGGTGCTGGGCCTGCTCATCGCCGGGGCTGTCGCCGCCTGGGTGCCGGACTCCTTCTGGTCGGCGTTCTTCTTCGAGGGACATCCGCTGGCCGCCAAGCTCTGGGGCCCTCTGATCGGGCCGCTTGTCGCCATCGCCTCGTTCGTGTGCTCGGTCGGCAACGTGCCGCTCGCCGTGGTGCTCTGGAAGGGCGGGATCAGCTTCGGCGGGGTGATCGCCTTCATCTTCGCCGACCTGCTGATCGTGCCGATCCTCAATATCTACCGGAAGTACTACGGGGCGCGTATGACCGCCTTCATCCTGGTCACCTTCTACGCCTCGATCGTCGCCGCCGCCTACGTGGTCGAGTTCGTCTTCGGCGCCCTCGGGGTCATCCCGGACAACACCACCGCGACGATCCCTGACGAAGGGGTGTCATGGGACTACACGACGTGGCTGAACATCGCGTTCCTGCTGCTCGCGGCGGTCTTCGCAGTGCGCTTCCTGCGGACCGGCGGCCTGGGCATGCTGCGCGCGATGGGCGGCGGCCCGCCGGGAGCCGAAAAGGGCTGATGTCCGCCCGGGGGTGCGCTCGGACGATTTGGTCCACCATGGTCTCACCGCGCTTGTTCGATTAGTCGTCCGTTCGACCCCGGCACCGTTGCGGAGGCGCCATGGACACGTTCGCCACGTGGACCACTCAGGGAATCATCGCCGGCTCGGGCGGTGTCATGACCACCGAGGGCGGCCCCATCACCGGCGACCTGACGGTGCACACCACCTGGATCGACGGCCAGGCCCAGGTGACCGTGCAGCACACCGGCGCCTCGGAGTGGTACGCCATGGAGGGCAGCCCCGTGACCGCCTCCGATGAGCCCACCGCCCGCCATGTGCACCAGGCGGCCGTGGAGGCGGTCAAGGAAGGCGGTGGCAGCGCCTTCCACTTCCCCGTCTGACGCCTCGGTCCCACAGGGCCCTCTCAGTGCGCCGGGCCGTGGTAGGGAGTGGTGACATCGTCGTAGGCCACGTGCATGACCATGCCGCTCTCGGCGTGTTCGAAGTTGTGGCAGTGGTCCATCCACACACCGGGGTTGTCGGCGCTGAAGTCGATCTCGTAGCTCTCACCGGGGGCGACGTTCAGGGTGTCGGTCCACCAGGTGCTGCCCGTGACGGCCTCGCCGTTGCGCGAGATCACCCGGATCCGGTGGCCGTGCAGGTGCATGGGGTGGTCGATGATCCCCCGGGCGGTGATGCGCATCCGCACCCGGTCGCCCTCGCGGACCATCAGGGTCGGCACGGCCGGGGAGAGGCGGCCGTTGATCGTGTCCGTGTAGGTGAACGAGCCTCCGCCGAAGCCGAAGCCGAAGCCGTTGTCCAGTACGAGGTCGAAGTCGCGATCGTAAGGACCGCCTTCGGGCTCCGGGCCGGTCGGCTCGCCGTACGACAGGCGGTCGAAGAGATCGCCCTGCTCCAGCGCGGCGGGTGCGGCGCGCCCGTCAGGGCTGAAGGCGAGGGCCGCCTCATTGGGGATCTCGGAAGTGTCCAGCCGTAGCGTCACCACGCCGTCCGGCATGGTGAAGGCCACGTCGTAGCGGCCGCCCGCAGCGAGGAGCAGGTCCGTTCCGGGCTTCAGTTCTCCCGGTTCGCCGATCGGGTTGCCGTCGTGGGCGGTGACCCGGAACGGGGTGCCGCCGAGCAGGATCCGGTGCGGCTCCTTGGAACTGTTGATCAGCCGGAGCACCACCTGGCGGCCGGCCGGGACCGCGCGGCGTTCGGCACTGTCGGTTGTGCCGAAGGCGCCGATCTGGTCCTCTCCGCCCGGCCACAGGTGGGTGAACACGTTGTGCTGCACACCTTGCTGGCCGTCCTCCACGATCAGCGCACCGAACAGGCCGCGCTCCACGGAGCGTTCGGCGTCCCGGTGCGTGTGGTACCAGTACGTGCCGGTGCGGTCGGGTACGAAGCGGTAGACATGTCTCCCGCCGGGGCCGACCGCGTTCTGGGTGACGCCCGGCACCCCGTCCTCCGCGTTGGGTACGTCCACGCCGTGCCAGTGCAGCGTGACGCCCTCGGTCACATTCTTGTTGACCAGGGTGACCTCGACCAACTGGCCTTGCGTTACGCGCAGTTCGGGGCCGGGGCTGGTTCCGTTGAAGGTGAGTGCGTCGACCGCCCTTCCCGACGACAGCCGTACGGCGCCGTGCGCGGCGGTCAGGGTGAAGCGGGCGTCGGGGGTGCCGTCGCGCGGGCCGGTCAGCGCGTCCACGGAGCGCATGGCAGACGCCCCGGCCCCGTGTCCGTGGCCCATGGCGTGCACGGAGTGCCCGGCGCGCTCCGGGCCGCCGCCCCAGTCCGTCGTCGGGGACCCGCTGACCAGGAACAGGCTGCCCAGCGCGGCCGCGGTGACCATCGCGGCGGCACCGGAGAGCCAGGGCAGCCGGGCCAGGCGGCCGCCGCGGGAACGCCGGTCGCCGAGCAGGAGGGAGGCCCCGATCGTGGTGGCCAGCACAAGTGCCGACGCCCCGGCCGCGACCGGCAGATCCTGAGGGCCGGGCGGGACGTACAGGAAGAAGAAGGACAGCCAGGCACCCATCGCCGTGGTGTGTGCGGCAACGGCGGTGCGCCGCAGCAGCGCCCACGCCAGCGGCAGCACCACGACGGGCAGGCCGAGCAGGAAGCGGTGGGTGACCAGCTGCCACCCGCTGGTCGCCAGCAGCAGTACCGCGACCGCGAGCCGGGCGGCGACGACCGCGGCGGTGACGTACAGGACGAGCGGACTCCGCCGTGCCTCGCCCTGCTGCGGTGCGGGCTGTGCCTGGCTTCGGCCGGCCCGGCGGCCCAGCAGGCCGCCGGCGATCGCCAGCACGAGGGCCAGTATCAGATCGGTGAGGAAGAGAGGCTCGGCCACTGCTACTCCGCCGCCTTCTTCAGGGCGTCGAGCCAGGTGCCGAGGGAGTCGTTCAGCGCGGCGGCGAGGTTGTCCCGGTCGGCGTCGACCGGCGCGCCCGCCCAGGACTCGCGAGTGCGGACCACGACGCCGTCGCCGTCCTCGGTGAAGGTCCACTCGTGCACGCCGGTGATGCCGTGCGCGGGGCCGCCCCACAGGATGCGGTGCGATGCGTCGACCGCGTAGACGGTGGAGTCGATGGACAGGCCCGCGGTCACCCAGTGGAAGGTGGCGCCGGGAGCGACGGGGCTGTCGAGCCGGGCCTCGGTGATGGCGGACAGCCATGCGGGCCAGGAGCCGATGTCGGTGTGCAGCTGCCAGACCCGGTCGAGAGGAGCGGCGATCCGGATGGTGTGGTCGGCGACGATGGGGGCGTTCTCGTCGATGGTCGTGGGGTAGGTCATGGCGCTTCCTCGGCGTCGGGTGCCCGGACGGCCGCTGGGGGCAACGGCGGCCCGGGCGGCTCGGGTGGTTTCGGAAAGGCAGGTGGGTGCGGTTCGGTGTGGGGCCCGGACCGCCGTTGAGGGGGGAGTCAGCGGCGGTCCGGGCGGTCAGGGTGGTCAGGCGGGTCAGGCGGGGAGCTCGGTGTCGGGGATCCAGTCGCCGTGGATGCCGGCGGGGACCCTGCGGGGGAGTTCGACGGCGGCCACTGTGCTCAGGTCGTTCGCGTCCAGGACCAGCAGTTCCGAGGCGTCGGCCTTGAGGTCGCTGACGATGGTGATCAGGTAGCCGTCGTCCTCGGCGGTCCCGCCCGCGGCGGGCGCGAAGACGGCCTCGCCGGGCATCCGGCCCTCGCCGTGCGCGAGCAGCTGCTCCTGGCCGGTGCGGTTGTCGAGCTTGACGGTGTGGTAGCCCGACAGGCCCGCGCCGGGGAAGGCGATGGCGTAGCTGTAGCGGTAGTCGGAGCCGGTGAGGGCCTCGTTGATCGAGGGGAACTCGGTGACCAGGTTGTTGAGGGACTCGGTGGTGACCTTGCCCGTGGCCGGGTCGATGATCCACCGGTGGAAGGTGGAGCCGGCGTCGGGGTTGGTGCCGTAGCCGGGTGCGCCGACCCACCACTTCCACGAGTTCTCCCAGGCGGAGCGGTCGAAGCGCGGTGCTTCGAGGACGATCCGGCCCTGCGTGTCGGTGTAGGCGTTGGCGATGTGCAGCAGTGCCGCCTGGTCGGGGGCCTCGAACCAAGTGGTGCTGCCGCCGTTTCGGGGCATGACGCCGATGCGCAGGGGGACGTCGTCGTGCCAGCGGTAGGGGATGCCGGAGTGTTCGGCGTGGTCGAAGACCACCGGCGAGTTGATGAAGACGACGTGCTCGCGGGTGATGGCGAAGTCGTGCATGAGCGAGGGTCCGGAGCCGTCGATGATCTCGGACCTGACGATGGCGCCGGAGGCGTCGGCCACGTAGTACGTCAGGTACGGCGGGAAGGGGCTGTAGCTGAAGAAGTGCAGCTCGCCGGTCTCGGGGTCCTCCTTCGGGTGGGCGGTCATCGAGCTGGTGAGCTTGCCGCCGAAGTCGTGGACGCCGATCGTGTCGAGGTCGGCGCTGACCTCGTAGGGCAGGTTCGCCTCCTGGAGGGCCAGGTAGCGGCCCCCGTGGAAGATGATGTTGGTGGCGGCGGCGCTGACCTCGAGCTCGGTTCCGGTGAACGGCACGCCGTCGAGGAAGGGGGTGCGTACCCAGCGGTTGCGGTACCACTCGGCCCGGCCGTCCTTTAGGCGGACTCCGTGGAGCATGCCCTCGCCGCGGAACCAGTGGGTGGGCGTGACACCCGGCTTCGGGTTGTGGCCGTTGCGGAAGTAGCGGCCGTTCAGCTCGGGCGGGAGGGTGCCGCGCACCTTCAGACCGTGGCCGGTGATCTCGTCGGTGACGGGGGTGAAGTGGCCGCTGATGTAGGGCTTGTCCAGAGACATGTTCAGGCCTTTCGGGTCGAGAGAGCCGAGATGAGGACGGTCAGGGCGGCACAGGCCAGGAAGGCCGCGCCGGAGGAGGGAAGCAGGGTCAGGAAGGACAGACCGACGGCTCCGCCGATCTGCCGGGTGGCGTTGACCAGCCCGCCGGCCAGGCCGTTGTCGGCGGCCGGGACGCCCGTGGAGGCCATCGCGGTGAGCCGTACGAAGGCCACCCCGAGACCGGCGCCGATGAGGAGCGTCGGACCGAGCAGATCCGCGAGGAAGGTGCCGTCAGCCGGGGTCCGGGACAGCCAGGCCAGTCCGGTCGCGAGGACCAGCAGGCCCAGGGGGAGCACACGGCGGCCGGGGACCTTGCCGGTGACCCACGAGGAGAGCGTGATCATGAGGGCGAGCGGAAGCTGGGTCAGCCCGGCCTCCAAAGGCGAGTAGCCGAGGGCGCGTTGCTGGTAGAGGGGCAGGAAGTAGAACAGTCCGAGCCAGACCGCGCCCAGCAGGGCCATCAGCACGTTGGGCACCGCCACCACGCTCATCCGCGCTGGCAGCAGCGGGTCGGCGGACCGGCGCTGGAGCACCACGAACAGGCCGAGCAGCGCCAGACCGATCACGGCCAGTGGCCAAGGGCCCGACAGGCCGTAGGTGAGCGCGACCAGCCCCGCCGTCACCGTCACCGTGCCCGGCGCGTCCAGGCTTCCGCCACGCGGCCGGTCGGCCACGACCAGCCGCCAGGTGGCCACCAGCACGGCCAGGGCGAGGGGCACCATCACGACGAACACCGCACGCCAGCCGTACAGGCTGGTGAGCACACCGCTCAGCAGCACCCCCGCCGCACCGCCGGCACCGGAGACCGCGCCCCACACTCCGAGCGCGGTGCCACGTCGCTCCCGGCCGGAGTAGAGCGTCAGCACAAGGGCCAGCGCCGTCGGCGCCAGCAAGGCGGCGCCGATGCCCATCACCGCCCTGAAGGCGATCAGCGCGATCGCCGTGGGCGCCAGTGCCGCGCCCAGGGCGGAGGCGGCGAACAGGCCGGTGCCGAGCAGGAACACGCGTCGCAGGCCGTAGACGTCGCCTGCGCGTCCTCCCGGCAGCAGCAGCGCGCCGAAGACCAGTACGTAGGCGTTGACCGTCCACGCCTGGCCTGTGTCCGTCAGATCGAGTCCGGCTCGGATCTGCGGCAGGGCGACGTTCACGATCGACGTGCTCAGCACGACCAGGAACTGGGCCGTGGCCAAGACCGCCAGCGGTATCCAGCTGGTGGTGGTCCGTTGCGTTGCGGTGCGGGTCATGGCTAGACACTCGCAGCGGGGGGCCACCGCTCGCGTCGGTAGTCATCGCCTATACGACGTCCTGCGGGAGAGCCGTAGGCGACTGCGGTCGTTCCCTGGGCGTCCGTGGTCGTGCGTGAACCCCCTGCGGTCGTCCGTGGATCCGCCCGCGGTCGTTCCCGAACCCCCTGCGGTCGTCCCGGAATTCCCCTGCGGCGCACGACCGCATAGATTTTCAGACATGCCCGAGACATATACGGATGTGCTGTTCGGTCGTCAGGACGAGACACGCCAGCTCGACGCCCTCCTCCAAGAGGCACGGGAGGGCCGGGGCGGCGCCCTGGTGCTGCGCGGTGAGCCGGGCATCGGCAAGAGCGCGCTGCTGCGTCATCTGGACGAGGCCGCGACCGGATTCCTCGTGATGCGGGCGTCCGGCGCCGAGTTCGAGATGGAGCTGCCGTTCGCCGCGCTGCATCAGTTGCTCGCGCCCGTGACCGGCCGGCTGACCGCGCTGCCCGCGCCGCACCGCAAGGCGCTGGAGATCGCATTCGGTCTCGACAGCGGTGCACCCGATCCGTTCCTGGTCGGCGTCGCGTCACTGGGTCTCCTGGCGGAGACCGTGCGGGAACGCCCGCTCCTGTGTGTCGTCGACGACGCACAGTGGCTGGACCAGGCGTCCGCCAAGGCGCTGGCCTTCCTGGCCCGCCGGGTCTCGGCCGAGTCGATCGCCCTCGTGTTCGCGGTGCGCGAGCCGAGCCGGCTGCCCGAACTGGACGAGCTGCCCGGCCGTTCGCTCCAGGGCCTTGGCGAATCGGAAGCACGCGCGCTGCTGGCCGCAGCGGTCCGCGCCCCGCTGGACGAGCGGGTACGCGACCGCATCCTGGCCGAGGCGCGCGGCAACCCCCTCGCGCTGGTGGAGCTGCCCAGGACGGCCGGGCTCGCCGGGATGGCGGGCGGATTCGCCCAGCCCGAGTCGGTACCCGGCGTGATCGAGCAGAGCTTCCGGTCCCGGCTCGAGCTCCTGCCGCCGGCGGCCCGGCTGCTGGTGACCGTCGCCGCCGCCGACCCGATCGGCGACCCCGGTCTGCTGTGGCGTGCGGCCGAACTCCTCGGCATCGACGCGGCGGCCGCCACTGAGTCCGTCGCGCTGGTCGAATTCGGCACCCGGATCCGGTTCAGCCACCCCCTCGCCCGCTCGGCCGCCTACCGCGCCGCTGCACCGGACGAGCGGCGCAGGGCGCACGAGGCGCTGGCCGCCGTGACCGACCCGGTCGCCGACCCCGACCGGCGGGCCTGGCATCGTGCCCAGGCCAGTGCCGGCCCGGACGAGCAAGTCGCCGCCGAGCTCGAAACCTCCGCCACCCGCGCCCAGGAACGCGGCGGTGTCGCGGCGGCGGCGGCCTTCCTCGAACGCTCGGCCGCGCTCACGATCAGCCCCGTCCAACGCGTCGAGCGGGTCCTCGCCGCGGTCCAGGCCAAGCTCTCGGTGGGCGACTTCGACACGGCGGCCGACCTGCTCACCACCATCGGGACCGGCGATCCGAGCCAGGCCGCCAGGGCCGACCTGCTCCGCGGCAGGCTGTCGTTCGTGCGCCGCCGGGGGGACGAGGGCCCCACGGCGTATCTCCTGCGGGCCGCCGCCACGCTGGCGGCCACCGACCCCGCCCGGTCGCGGGAGTGCTATCTGGACGCCATCGAGATGGGCCTTCTGCTCGGCGGCCTCGACCACGTGGTGGAAGCCGCCAGGAAGGCCCCGCCGCCGGGCGAGCCGGCGTCGGGCGCGGCAGCGGTCCTGACCGGCCTGATCAGCCTGGTCAGCGACGGGCATTCGGCGGCGGGGGAGATCCTCAGGCCGGTCGTCGGCGACGCCGACGACGAGGTGTGGGCCAGGCGGCCGTCACTGGGATTCATGGTGGCGACCGAGCTGTGGAACTTCGACGCCCTGCACGGCATCGCCACCCGTGCCGTCGCGGCCGGCCGGGAGTCGGGCTCCTTCCACGCGCTGCCCATCGGACTGGCCATGCAGGCCACCGCGAGCGTGCACACGGGCGACTTCGGCGCGGCGATGGAGCTGATCTCCGAGGAAGAGGCGATCGCCGACGCCACCGGCGCGGCGCCGCTGGTCTACCCACGCCTCCACCTGGCCGCGCTGCGCGGGCGGCGCAAGGAAGCCGTCGAACTGTTCGCGTCGGTCGACCAGCGGATGAGCCTCAGTGTGCAGTGGGCGACGGCCGTGCTCAGCAACGGCCTGGCCGACTATCCGGCCGCGCTGAAGGCGGCGCGGCAGGCGGTCGAGTACGGCGCCGTCGGCACGGCGGGCCTCGCCCTGCCCGAGCTGGTCGAGGCGGCCATGCGGTGCGGCGAGACCGAGGCCGCCGCCGCGGCCCTCGCCTCCCTCACGGAGCGGACGCAGGCCGGCCGGCACGCGTGGGGCCTCGGTGTCGAGGCTTGTGCGCGGGCCCTGGTGACCGAGGACGAGTCCGCCTACCAGGAGGCGATCGGCCTGCTCGACGGCAGCGCACTGGCCGTCTACCGGGCCCGGGCACGTCTGCTGTACGGGGAGTGGCTGCGCCGCCAGGGCCGACGGCGTGACGCCAGGTCCGCGCTGCGGCTGGCGCACGAGTCGCTGTCCGACCTCGGTATGGAGGCGTTCGCCGAGCGCGCCGCCGGCGAGTTGCGCGCCACGGGCGAGCAGGCCCGCAGCCGCACGGCGAAGGCATCGGACCAGCTGACGATGCAGGAGGTGCACATCGCGCGCCTGGTCGCCGACGGCGCCACCTCCAAGGAGGTGGCGGCGAAGCTGTTCCTCAGCCCGCGGACGGTCGACGCGCACCTGCGCAACATCTTCCGCAAACTCGGGCTCACCTCACGCAGGCAACTGCGGGACCTGCCCGACATTCGTTAGCCGCATGGTGGTGGCCGCGGCCTCGTGCGCGTTCATCGACTCCACGGGGCCGGGCCAGCTCAGCCCGTACTTGGCCCGGTAGGCACCGGAGACGCGCTGGACGAGCGCGAGGTCCTCCACCGGCTGGAGGCTGACGGACAGCCGGACCCCGGCCACCTCCACCTCCGTGTCCGCATGCCGCAGCACCCGGCGGTACCAGGCACTGCGCGGCCCGAAGGCCGAGCGGACGTACGCCTCCCCGTCGAGCACCACCACCCAGACCGTCCTGGCCGACCACCGACCGTCCGCATGCCGTACCCACAAAACGATCTCCGCGTCATTCATGACAGTGTTCATGGACCAACCTTCACCGCGCCGGCGGTGCGTACGCGTCGGTGGTCATCGCCTAGATGGGTGGGCTTCGCCGATGCGCGGGCGGGGCTCTCGCGACGAGGCTGCATGCCATGACGAACACCGACCCGAACCCCGCAGGCGCCAATAGTCCGTGCGCCGGCAGTCGGCCTTGTCGTCGCCGGTGATGTCGAGGCCGGGGTACTGAGTCGGTGCCGGTACCGCCATGTGTCAGGGATCTTCCCCGCACCCTTGAGATGGGTGCGGGGAAGAACCGGAGATCATCCCCGCCGCTCAGATGATGCGGTACGTTCCCCAGCCGGTGCCGGCCTGGTAGCGGGTGCCGAGAGCCTCCATGCCGGGCTTTCCGGTGCCGGGGTAGACCCACAGGGTGCCGTCGGACGCCTGTCAGCGGTGGACTTCGAGGTTCGTCAGGGCGATCAATGCGCGCTGGAGCCGAGTGGCGCGGGCGGGGTCGGTGCGGAGTTCAGTGAGTGTGCGCAGAATGGCGATCTCCCTCCGGGGCTGACACCATCATCTGACCTTCCGTCAGAATGAAACGTGTTCTACTCTGCCGGGCATGGGCACACCACGCTCCGGAAGCATCGGAATCACGGAGGAACACGGGGAGTTGGCCGACTCCGTGCGCCGCTGGCTGGCGCGGTCGGTGCCCCCCGAAGCCGTACGGAAGCTGCTGGACACGCCGGGTTCCGGTGCCGGGGGGCGGCCCGGGTACTGGGACGCGGCCGTGGGGCAGGGGCTGCTCGGGGTGCATCTGCCCGAGGAGTACGGCGGCGGGGGCGGCACGCTGCTCGATCTCGCCGTGGTGCTGGAGGAGACCGGGCGAGCCGCCCTCCCCGGGCCGTATCTGCCGAGCGTGCTGGCCTCCGCCGTGCTGGCGCGCGCGGGGCGCGGTGAGCTGGTGCAGGACCCGGTGCGGGGACTCGCACGTGACCTCGCGAGCGGGCGGCGCACCGGGGCCGTCGCCCTCGGTCCGGGGACTCTCACCGCTGCACGCACCGGCGCGGGGTACCGGCTCGACGGGACCGCGCCTCCCGTGCTGGGTGCGGGACAGGCGGACCTGGTGCTGCTGGCCACGGACACCGGATGGTTCGTCGTGGACGCCGCCGAGCTGTCGATCCGCGGGCACGAGAGCGCCGACCCGACCCGGCCCACTGCCGAGGTCACCGCCATACGCGTCACCGTCCCCGAGGGACGCGTCCTGGACATCGACCCCGGGCTCGTGACCGACCTCGCCGCCGTGCTGTTCGCGGCCGAGTCCTGCGGGACCGCCGCCTGGGCGCTGGGCACGGCCGCCGAATACGCCGCCGTACGCGAGCAGTTCGGGCGGCCCATCGGGCAGTTCCAAGCCGTCAAGCACCTGTGCGCCGACATGCTCATCCGCCTCGAACAGGCGAGGGCGCTGACCTGGGACGCGGCGCGGGCAGCCGACGAGGACCCCGCAAGCCGTGGGCTCACCGCCGCGCTCGCAGCCGCCACCGCGCTCGACGCCGCGTACACCTGCGCCAAGGACTGCATCCAGATCCTCGGCGGCATCGGCTTCACCTGGGAGCACGACGCCCATGTCCATCTGCGCCGGGCCGTCGTCGCCCGCCAGCTGCTCGGCCCCGGCGACGCCCACCGGCAGCGCGCGGCCCGGCTCGCCGCCGACGGCGCCCGGCGCGAGCTGCGCCTCGAACTGCCTGCCGAGGCCGCGCCGTACCGGACACAGGCCCGCGCCGCCATCGCCGCCGCCCGTGGTCTCGACCCCCGGGCCGCCCGCCGCACTCTCGCCCCCACCGGCTACGCGGCCCCGCACCTGATGCCGCCGTACGGCCTCGGCGCCGGTCCTGTACGGCAGCTCGCCGTGCAACAGGAGTTGAAGGCCGCCCGGGTCGAGCTGAGCGAACTCGGCATCGCCACCTGGGTGGTGCCGTCCCTCATCGCGTACGGCACCGAGGAGCAGAAGCTCCGCTATCTGCTGCCGACACTGCGCGGCGAGCTGCTGTGGTGCCAGCTCTTCAGCGAACCCGGAGCGGGCTCCGACCTCGCCAGTCTGCGCACCCGCGCCGAGCGCATGCCGGACGGCCGCTGGCGTGTCACCGGCCAGAAGGTGTGGACGAGCGCCGCGCAGTGGGCCGACCACGGGATCCTGCTGGCCCGCACCGACCCCGAAGCACCGAAGCACAAGGGCCTCACCTACTTCCTGATCGACATGAAGGCCACGCACGGCATCGACATCCGCCCGCTGAAGGAGATCACCGGGGACTCCCTGTTCAACGAGGTGTACTTCGACGGCGTGCTGCTGCCCGCGGACGCCGTCGTCGGCGAGGTGAACGGGGGGTGGCGCGTCGCCCGGCACACCCTCGGCAACGAACGCGTGCACATGGCGGACCAGCTGACCTTCGACACGGGTCTTGAGGAGCTGATCGCCAGAGTGGCGGGACTGGACGACGACGGGGGCGGCGACGGCGGCTGTGTCTCCCGTATCGGTGCGCTCGCCGCCGAGGCCCACGCCCTCGCCTGCATCGGGCTGCGGACAACCCTGCGGCAGGTCGACGGCCTTGAGCCGGGCGCGGGCGCTTCCGTACGCAAGCTCATCCAGACCACGCATCAGCAGAAGGTCGCCGAGCTCACCCTCGAACTCCTCGGCCCTGCGGGAGCCGTGCGGGAAGGCGCGGGTGAACGAGCCCTGCACGGGCTGCTGATGAGCCGCTGTCTGACCATCGCGGGCGGTACCACCCAGGTGCAGCTCAATGTCGTAGCCGAGCGCATTCTCGGCCTGCCGCGAGACTGAACGGAAGGGTCCGGAGAAGGAAATGAAGGCGTACATCGTCGGCGTCGGAATGACCAGGTTCGAGAAGCCCGAATCCCGGGACTGGCACTACTGGGACATGGCCCGGGAGGCGGGCACCGCCGCTCTCGACGACGCGGCCGTCCCGTACTCCCTCGTCCAGCAGGCCGCCGTCGGCTACTGCTTCCAGCCCTCGACGGCGGGACAGCGCGCGGTCTACGAGCTGGGCCTCACCGGGATACCCGTCTACAACGTCAACAACAACTGCGCCACCGGCTCGACAGCCCTGATGACGGCGCGGCAGTTCGTCACGGGCGGGCTCGCCGACTGCGTACTCGCGCTGGGCTTCGAGAAGATGAAGCGCGGCTCGCTGGGCGGCGGGGGAGGCGGCGGCGCCGACCTCAGGACGTCCCCGGTGGCCCGCCACTACGGGATCATGGCCGCCCGGCACGGCTTCGACATGACCCCGCCCACCGCCCAGATCTTCGGCAACGCCGCCCGCGAGCACATGGAGCGCCACGGCACCACACCGCGCCAGCTCGCCGCCGTTGCCGCCAAGAACCACCGCCACTCGGCGGCCAACCCGTACGCCCAGTTCCGCGAGGTGTACGAGGTGGACGAGATCCTCGCCGCCAAGCCGGTGCACCAGCCGCTCACCCGGCTCCAGTGCTCGCCGACATCGGACGGGGCGGCGGCGGTGCTGGTGGTGTCCGAGCGGTTCGTGGTCGAACACGGCCTGCACCACAAGGCCGTGGAGATCGCCGGGCAAGCCATGACCACCGACACCGAGGACTCCTTCGCCTCCGGCTCATGCGTCGATGTCGTGGGCCGGCCCATGTCGCAGGCCGCGGCCAGGCAGGCGTACGAGGGATCGGGTCTCGGTATCGAGGACATCGACGTGATCGAGCTGCACGACTGCTTCTCGGTCAACGAACTGCTGACGTACGAGGCACTGGGCATGTGCGCGGTCGGCGAGTCGGGGAAGCTGGTCGAGTCGGGAGCAACGACCTACGGGGGCCGCTGGGTGGTCAACCCGTCCGGCGGGCTGATCTCCAAGGGCCATCCGCTCGGTGCGACCGGCCTCGCCCAGGCCGCCGAGCTCACCTGGCAACTGCGCGGCGATGCGGGGCCACGGCAGGTGCCGGGAGCCAGGACGGGGCTCGCGCACAACATCGGGTTGGGTGGTGCGGCGGTGGTGACGGTACTGCGGGCCGACAGCCGGTAGGCACACCGTCACACCGGCACCTGCAACGGTGACGACCCTACGCGGGTCCGCGGGCACGACCCGCGCGGCAGGTCACCGAGCCCCGCCCCGGCGTGGTTCAGCGCAACCCCTGATCCGCACCGCTCCCATGCGGCCGGAGAACTGCCGCGGTCGCTCAGCCGCGCTGCGGCAGCGGGGCGTCCTCCCAGCCCAATGGGTAGGAACCGGCCGCAGCGGCAAGGCGACCGGCCGGTGCCGCAGGTTCGCCGCCCGCTTCGTTGAACGCGGTCAGCGCGTCGATCAGGGCGATCCGCTGCTGCCGGGCCATCCGCGTCACAATCCCCGCGATCTCCTGCCGCCGCCTGGCCATCACATCCTCGACCAGAGTGCCGCCCTCGTCCGTGAGTCGCAGCACGGTCTCGCGGCGGCTGTCGGGGTTGGGCTCGCGCGCCGCGAGTCCCGCCGCAATCAGCCGGTCGATCATGCGCATCGCTGTGGAGGGGTTCACGCCGAGCCGCTCGGCGAGTGTCACGAGCTTCGCGGGGCCCTGGGCGGACAGCACCACGAGCAGCCGGAACTGCGGGAGCGTCACCCGCTCCTCCACGGCCGCCAGGGAACGGGCGGAGACCGCCACCAGCAGTCGGGAGGCGGTCAGCACCGAGCGTGTCACCGCCTCCACGTCATCGATGCCGTCGGCGTCGCCGGTGCCGGGGAGGAGCTGCGGAGACGGCAGCGACTGCGAAGACTGCCCCATGTCGGTCATGCCTCCTTTCTATCGTGCCGTTCGCCGTGCCGGGCATCGACCCGGTGAACGCTGCGGCGGCCACGCCCGTACTGGTGGCTGCGCGCCGTGCCAGCCGCACCGACATCACAGCTCCCGACGACATGAACCAACACGATCAGCAGCACTGCTCCATGCCGAACGGGAGGCCCCCATGCGTCCGAACCGACACTCCGCCGAGATCGGTGTCCCGATACGGACGATCGCCGTCATCGCGGCTGTCTGCGCCGTGATCGCGACCGTGCTGATCACGACCCGCGGTGGTGACAACGAGGCGGCGGGCGCGCAGAGCCCCATCGGCGTCACCGCGCAGAACGGCGGATACGGCCAGTCCGGTTCCGGCTACGGGCACTCCGGCTCCGGCCATACCGGCGGCTCCGGCGCCACGGAGGCGGACGGTTCGCAGTCGGCGGCGCAGGCCGGACCGCAGCCGGTCACCGAGGTGGACAAGACGTTCCTGGTCAAGGTGCGCCAGGCGGGCCTGTGGGAGATCCCGGCCGGCCGCCTCGCCCAGACCCAGGCTTCCAGCGAGGCCGTCAAGCGTGCGGGCCTGCATCTGCTGGAGGGGCACAGCAAGCTGGACCAGCTCGTGCGCGAGGACGCGAGGATGGTGGGAGTGCAGCTGCCCGACCAGGCCACGGAGGAGCAGCAGGGCTGGGTCAAGCAGTTGGAGGCGACGCAGGGCGCTGAGTTCGACCGGCTCTTCGCCAACCTGCTTCGCGCCTCGCACGGGAAGATCTTCGCCACCATCGCCGAGGTCAGGGCCGCCACGCAGAACGACCTCATCCGCCGCCACGCCCGGCAGGCCAACCAGACCGTGCTCGACCACATGGAGGTCCTTGAGGACACCGGCCTCGTGGACGCGGCGACCCTGCAGGACGTGGAGAAGGCGGTTGCTCCTCCCAAGTAAGGCCGGCAAACCCCCTAGAGGCGAACCTTTGCACCATGCAATACTTCTGGGCCGGGGGCGCGGCGAGGGACCGAACCCTGCCCGGGAGCTGTGAGCTGGCACGGTGACGCAGCATCATCCGGCAGGCTTCGGCCCCTCGACCGTGTGTGACTCCTCTCCTGCTCCTGCTCCTGCTACTGACGCGGGCTGGGGCGGTTGCCGTGGTTCGGGCGGCCGTGACGGCGGTCCGGGCGGCCGTGGTGCGGGGACTTGGGCCCCCTCCCGTGTCATGCGGATGGGTCGGACGGATCATGTCGGTGCGTGGCCTTCCGGCTCTGTCGGCACGCGGCTCGGCTTCGGACGTGCTCCGGGGTGCGCGGCGACGACACGCGATCTGATGCTCCGTCAGGAGCCTTCACAAGTCGTCAGGGGTGCGTTATACATAGGGCCAGCCGGCCTAGAACGCGTTCTAGAACGGACGCGGGGTGCGGCCGGACCCGTAACGGCCTCGGTGCGGCCGACGGTGCGGACGGCCGCATCGAGGTCTTCCACAGCCACTGCGCTACACGGAGCCAAGGAGCAGCACCTCGATGCCCATCGACCCCGCCAAGGCACTCGCCGCAGAGCCGCGCAGCACCGAGATCACCTGGGACCACAAGGACATCCAGCTCTACCACCTCGGCCTCGGCGCCGGCTCGCCCCAGGACCGGCCGGGCGCGGCGACCGACCCCGACGAGCTGCGTTACACGCTTGAGTCACGGCTGCACGTCCTGCCCAGCTTCGCCACCGTCGCGGGCGCGGGTATGGGTGTCGTCGGCGGCCTCTCCGCCCCCGGTATCGACGTGGACCTCGCCGCCGTGCTCCACGGCGGACAGAAGATCACACTGCACCGCCCCATCCCCGTCAAGGGCCACGCCACCAGCACCTCGAGGGTCGCCGCCGTCTACGACAAGGGCAAGGCGGCGATCCTCGTGCTGCGCACCGACGCCGCTGACGCGGACGGCCCGCTGTGGACGAGCGACGCCCAGATCTTCGTACGCGGCGAGGGCGGCTTCGGCGGCGAACGCGGGCCCTCCACGCGTACGGAACAGCCCGAGCGTGAGCCTGACACGGTGGTCCAACGGTCCGTGCGCGAGGACCAGGCGCTGCTCTACCGGCTCTCCGGCGACTGGAACCCCCTGCACGCCGACCCTGAATTCGCCAAGCTCGCCGGCTTCGACCGGCCGATCCTGCACGGCCTGTGCACCTACGGCATCACGCTCAAGGCCGTCGTGGACACACTGCTCGACGGTGACGTCAGCCGCGTCCGCTCTTACGCCACCCGCTTCGCCGGGGTGGTCTACCCCGGGGAGACCCTGCGCATCCGGATGTGGCGACAGGACGCCACGACGGTCCAGGCGTCGGTGACGGCGGTGGAACGGGACGACGCCCCGGTGCTGACGGACACACTCGTCCAACTCTCTTGATCTCTCTGGTCTCTCCGCACTTCTTGTCTTCTCTCCTGATCTCCGGCCCTCCTGAAGGGAGCCGCACCATGCGCGCAGCCGTACTGCACGAGATCGGCCAGGACAAACTCGAAGTCCTCGATGACGTCGAGGCGGTGGGCTTCGGCCCCGGCAAGGTGAAGATCCGGATCAGGGCGACCGGGCTGTGCCACTCGGATGTCTCCGCGATGAACGGAGTCCTCCCGCAGCCCGCTCCCTTCATCCCCGGCCACGAGGGCGCGGGCGAGATCACGGACGTCGGCGACGGGGTGACGGGCCTCAAACAGGGCGATCGGGTGCTGATGTGCTGGCTGCCCGCCTGCGGCGTCTGCCCCGCCTGCAAGCGCGGCCAGAACCAGCTGTGCCTCGCCGGATTCATGAACGCCGGAACCCCCAACTTCCGCCGCCCGGGCGGCGATGTCTTCGGTTTCGCGGGCACCGGCACCTTCGCCGAAGAGGTCGTCGTCGACGCGGGATGCGCCGTGCCCATACCCGACGACGTGCCGTATGACATCGCCGCCCTCATCGGCTGCGGGGTCACCACCGGACTCGGCGCGGCCATCAACACCGCGCAGGTGGAGGCCGGTTCGTCGGTCGCCGTGATCGGCTGCGGCGGCGTCGGCATCTCCACCATCCAGGGCGCGCGGGTGCGAGGCGCGGCGCAGATCGTCGCCGTCGACCCGGTGGAGTCACGACGTGAGGCGGCCCTGCGTTTCGGTGCGACGGAGGCGGTCGCCCCGGACGCGCTCGGTGACGCCAAGCAGCGGATCACCGGCGGGGAGGGCTTCGACTACGTCTTCGAGGTCGTCGGCAAATCGGCCACCGCCAGGACCGCGTACGAGACCACCCGGCGCGGCGGCACCCTGTGCATCGTCGGCGCCGGGGCGATGGACGACTTCCTCCAGCTCAACATGTTCGAGCTGTTCTTCGACGAGAAGCGGATCCTGCCGTCGATGTACGGGGGAGGGGACGTACTCCGCTCGTACGAACGCGCCATCGCCCTCTGGCGGGCGGGCCGGATCGACCTGGAGTCACTGATCACGCACCGGGTGCAGCTGCCGGAGATCAACGAGGCGCTGAACCAGATGCGCACGGGTGAGGCCCTGCGTACCTGCATCGAGCTGTGAGCGGGGGCCGACCCATGTCACACCCCCTGAACGGCCTCTCGGCCATCGTCACGGGCGCCGGTCGCGGCCTCGGCCGCGCCGAGGCGCTGGAACTGGCCCGGCTCGGTGCGAGCGTGGTCGTCAACGACTACGGTCAGCCCGGCCGGGACGGCTCCGGCGAGGCGTCGTCCGCCCCCGCGGAGGCGGTCGCGGAGGAGATCCGCGCGCTTGGTGGACAGGCAGTGGCGCACCTCGGCGACATCGCGGACCACGACACGGCCCGCGAGCTGGTCGGCCTGGCGATCGGCACATACGGAAAGCTGGACATCCTGGTCAACAACGCGGGCATCCTGCGCGACCGGATGGTGTTCTCGATGAGCGAGGACGACTGGGACTCGGTGATCAGGGTCCACCTCAAGGGCCACTTCAACACCACCCACTTCGCCGCGTCCCACTGGCGCGAACGCTCCAAGGCGGCGGGCACCCCGGTGTACGGACGCATCGTCAACACCTCTTCCGAAGCGTTCCTCGCCGGCTCGGCGGGCCAGCCCAACTACGCCGCGGCGAAGGGCGGCATCGTCGGCCTGACGACCTCGACCGCGCTGGCTCTGGCCAAGTACGGAGTGACGGCCAACGCGATCTGCCCGCGCGCCCGTACCCGCATGACGGAGGACGTCTTCGCCGGCTTCGCCGAACCGGACGAGGGCCGGCTCGACCCCCTCGCCCCCGAGCACGTCGCCCCGCTCGTCGGCTATCTGGCGTCCCCGGCCGCGGCACGGGTCAACGGTCAGCTCCTCGTGGTGCACGGAGGAATGGTCGCGGTGGTCGAACGGCCCAGGGTGGCGGCGCAGTTCGACGCGGTCAAGGAGACGTTCTCGTACGAGGAGCTGGACGGACTGCTCTCCCCGTACTACGAGTCCAGGGAGGGCGAGACGTTCGCGGCGGCGGAGGTGCTGGGGCTCAAACGGCAGCGGGACCAGTGAGTGAAGGATTGGAGGAGAAACACCGGCGATCGCGTAGCCGCTCGACAACTCTCCGTTATGGTCGGCAGTTGAACTGAGACCGTGATCAAGTCGGCTGTGTGACAACGGGGGATCTGTGATGTCCGACGAAGGGTTGACGGCTGCCCAGCCGCAGGCTCCGCGGGACCTGAGCGTGAACCGAGACGACCTGGGCGCGATCGGCCACGACGCCTACGAGCTGTACGGCGGGCTCGGGGTCGACGGCGACCACGCCCGCCCCACCACGTTCACCGCCGCGATCTCCCTCACGAACGGGCACTTCGCCAGCGGCTCCGGGCTGCTCAAGGTCCATGACCGGTGGGAGAAGCAGCTTCGCACCCTCCGGGACGCTCTGGCGCAGATCTCCAACCACCTCGACTACACCAAAGCGACCCACGCCAAGGACGACGCCGAGATCGCCGGTTCCCTCACGCCCGTGTCCAAGCTCAACGACTACCTGAAGTAGGCGGGGGACGGACACGTGCTCAGGTACGCAGACATCGTCAACGCGCCGGTGAGTCAGCTCAAGGAAGCGGTCGACGACTGGTCCGAGATGGTCACCAGGCTGAAGAAGCGCGCCGAGGACGCCCGGCGCGGCATGAAGGCCAAGGCCGACAAGGCGGACTGGGAGGGTGTGAACGCGGGCGTCGGCAAGCAGTTCATCGCGAAGTCCGCGAAGGAATGCGAAGACGCGGTCGCGGAGGCGAAGGGCATCCACCTGCTGCTCGCCGAGGGATACGCGGCGTTCAAGCGCGCGAGGGACGAACTCGTCAGCATCCGTGACGACGAGGCTCCGAAGGCCGGAGTCCATGTCAACGCGCGAGGCGAGGTCAGCCCGCGCCACTCGCTGGAACACAACGACACGGCACGCCGCGACCCGGACTACGAACGGCTCCTGCACGAAGAGCGCGTGGCGGTCGTGTCCTGGCAGAAGCGGATCAACGCCATTGTCGAGACCTGCGACGACGTCGACCAGTCGCTGAATCGCGCACTCACGGCGAATGTTGCCGATGTCCATGACTTCAGCGCCCCCAAGTACACCAGCCTGGACATGGAGGAGGCAGCTCGCGCCGCCGCCCTGGTGGCGAAGGGCAAGAACCTCGGCAACGCCGAGCTGGCCCAGCTCAACGAACTCCTCAAGGACAACCACGCGTCGAAGGTCTTCACGCGGAACTTCTTCAACGCCCTGGGCCCGCAGAAGACGCTTGAGTTCTATGGCCAGATGGCGGACAGCGTCTACCCGGACGACGAGGTCGACAAGGCCCGCCTGAGCGGTGTGAAAGCCCTCCAGCAGAACCTCGGCCTCAGCCTCGCTACCGCAAGCCACGACGCAGGGTTCGCCCAGACCTGGAGCGCCGATTTCCGGAGACTCGGCACCGAGCAGCTGGTGCTGGAGGACCGCGGCGCGTTCAGCACCCCCAGGACGGCGTACGGATATCAGCTCCTGGGCGGCATCCTCCGCTACGGCAACTACGACCCGAAGTTCCTCACCCCCATCGCCGAGCATGTGGTCCAGCTGCACGCGAAGAACCCTGCCAGGTTCGACACGAACAGCGTCGCGTTCAGCGACACCGGCCCGTACGCCTACAACCCCTCGGGGGTCAACGGCTCGGGCTTCGACCCGGTCGTAAGCGTCCTCGAAGCACTCGGCCACAGCCCGGAGGCGTCAAAGCAGTTCTTCTCCGCCGAACCCACGCGCTACAACGAGGACGGCACCGTCAAAGGCGGCACTCCCGATCTCGGGAAGAACGCGGACGGCGAGGAGATCGGCAACTACCTCGACTACTTCGCCAACGAGGACTACACGGCGCACCCCGACATCGAATTCGGGGCACTCCCGAAGGACGGAGTCGACGACACCGACTACGTGTCCAAGGCCTTCGGCCACGCGCTGGAGTCGGCAACGCTGGGGTATCCCTGGGACGCCCCCGACCCCAAGGCAGTCCGCGACGAAGCCTCCGTGGGAATCATGGAGGAGGTCGTCTCTCTCTACGGAGAGGACGCCGGCCTGCTGAAGGAGCAGGAGCCCATGGCGGACAGCCTCGGGCGCATGGGGGCGGGGTATATCAACGACATCAACTGGGGACTGGACGGCGGCGACGAGGACAGTGTCTTCGCTCCCGGGAAGAACCCGGAAGGGCACGCGGAGTTCGAGAAGAACGACGTACGCAAGTTCCTGAGCACATTGGGGCAGCACCCCGATGCGTACGCGACTCTGTCCATCGCGGAGGGTGTGTACACGGCCAGCGTGCTCGAGTCGACCGTCGACGCCGACGGGTCGATCAACAGGTCGGACGCCCGGCTGGCCGCGAAGGTGGGCGCCGAAGTGCAGGGAACGCTGGACCAGTCGCGCACCGATCAGATCGCGGCCGAAGGCGACAAGAAGCTGGAGGACTACCAGAAGTCCCTCGAGAAGCGCAGCGCGTGGATCGAGTTCGGCACGACCGCCGCGATCGCCGCGGGTGTCGCCTTCCTTCCGGCCACGACCGCTGCCGCTGGGGCGGCCGCGATTCTTGTGCCTCTGGCGGTCGACACCGGAACCGGTGTGCTGGAGACGACCGCAGGCAACATCATCACCGACTGGGGCAACAAGTCGGAAGAGGACTTCAAGGACGCGACCGAGAAAGAGACGGGGGATAAGCAGAATGAGGTCTGGGCAGGCGGTGAGGAGACGGCGAAGTCTCCTGTCAAGCATTTCCTGGACCAGCATGAGCGCATGTTCCCTGGCGATGATGATGAGTTCCCCGGCGAACTGAAGAAGGACGTTGAGCACGGGTACGGGGTCGGTTGCTTCTGGGAGAACAGGCAGGGCAATGATCCGGAGATCGAGAAGGACGAGTGAGCCGTCGTGGGGATAGGGAGAAGGCTGCTTTCCGGGTGTGCTGCGTGGGTGCTGTGTCTCGTGGTGGCCGGGTGTGGTGGGTCCGAGGACTCGTCCGAGGGGCGTCCCATGGTGACGGCGGGGGAAGCGTGTGACGGTGTGTTCACAGGAGGGGCGGCCACCGGACTGGAGGCGCTGATGGGCGAGAAGCGTTTCCAGTCTGTGCCCAAGGGTGGGGTGGCCGGTCTGGCGGAGTCATTGATCGATGACGCTCGCGTCGCCACCGTCGAGGGGACCACCGACAGGGTGGATCTCTGCCATATGACCCTCCCGGACAGGGATCGGTACGCCATCACGCTGGGCATGTACTTGGAGGCGCAGTACGCCGCGTGGCCGCCCCGGAAATCCCCTTCTCCCTCACCGGCCTCGCCTTCACCCAGCGTGAAACCGACCCGGAAGCAGCGCGAACGACCCTCATGGTATTCGACCGTACGGTTTCAAATCGGCCAGGAAAAAGCGATAGTGACTTCATTCAGCAGCAGCATCACATTCAAGTGCAGCAGTCCGAGGCTGAGCGGGTCGATGTCCTTGCCTATTCTTGTCACCGGCGAGCTGAAGAACAGGTACCCGAGGAATCTGACGGATATCTCCAAAGCCGACAGCGAAGCCACACTTCTTGTCCTCCATGCCGCGACCCTGGCCGTCGCCAAGGAACTTCGCTGCAAGGACAACGGCGGTCTCCCGGAGAAGGCGACACCCTTCAAGCGCCTTCCCCCGCCGCCCGAGTCGTGAGCTCATAGTGATGCCCTAAGCGCGTACGCCCGCGCAGCAGTAAGGGCCGTCACACCCGGTGGTCTCCCACCGCCGTGACGGCCCCCTACCTCCCGCTTACGCCGACCCGCCGCCACCCGAAGGACGGCGGTGGCGGCCGTGTGCCGGAGTCGCCGAGTCCTCCGATGGCGCGGCACCCCCTCGGTGCTTTCCGGGCTTTCCGGCGCCGCCGCCTGCTTCGGCCTGGTCCGCGGCCGGCCCCTGCGGTCGCGCCTGGGTCGGGTCGGTTCGGGCTTCAGACATGTGGGAAGTTCACCCCGTCGTTCATCGCTGGTGTCCTGTCGCGGGGAACCTCACCGTCCGCGTCCGGACGGTGAGGCTGCGTAGCCCCTGGCCGAAAAGTCTAACCAGGCGTCAGACGCCCTACGAGGGCCGCCTGCTGAAGCGGTACGGGTTTGCAGGCGACGGCGTGTGCACCGGTGTCGTCGCCTGCGCGGCCCGCCCCACCTGCGGGTTCAGCATGCGTGGACGGGATGGGGACCGCGGGCGCGAGGGGTCGGTCCGGGAGCTCGGGCATCGGTACCGAGGTCACCGCGCAGGGCGTCTGGGTCGTCGTGCAGGGAAGGTGCAGCTCGCCCTGTCGGGTCCATGTCCCGGCTCCCGGCAACCAGCCTTCCGGGGCACTGAGTTGGACCATTCGCCGCGCCGTGGGCCGCCAGACCCCCAGCCAACTGCCCGCCGCCGCGTCGATCCGCAGGGCCACGGCGCAGTTCTCCGGGCTGAGGACCTGGCCGGGCTGGATCGCGAACGGGGTCACCGCCGCGTCCGCCAGCCGCAGGCACTCGGGGAACCGCACCGGCTGTCGACTGCCGAGTACGCCCCAGCCCAGGCGGTCGTGGCCCGCCGCGTCCGAACGGATCAGGAGGAGACCACTCTCCGGGTCGGCGAGGAGCAGCCGGTCGTTGCTGTCCTCGGTGATCTGGAGCAGCGGGTTCACCTCACCGCCGCGCTCCAGGTCCACCGTCACCGCCTTGGTGACCCCGCCCAGCTCCCTGTCGAGCGCCAGTATCCGGCCTCCGCGGTCCAGCCACACCCCGCCCGAGCAGCGCCCCGGCACCTCGGCGACCCGCACGGCGCCGAACGCTCCGCCCGCCACGCGCCATACGGCCGTCGTCCGCTCGCCCGGAGCCAGGGCGTACAGGCAGTTGCCGTCGGGAGACGGCGGGACCAAGGTCATCGCGGGCGCATCGACCACTCCCAGGAGCAGCTCTCCCGTGCCCGGTCCTGTGGGGTACAGCAACGAGAACGCCTGCCGTCCGGCGATCCGCCGCCGGATCAGTACGCGCCCGTCGGCCATCGGCGCCACCTCGGAGTCGGGCTCCTCGGGCTGCCCGAGGGGAAGCGCGACGGTGTAGGGCTCGGGTCCGTCGAGCGTCCACCGCTCCGCGTACCGCGCCTCTCCCGTCCCCGCGAGGCGCGCCGCGTAGCAGCCGTCCGCGCTGAGCGTGAACCGGGTCTCCGGGAGCCGCAGGGCTTCCCGTACGGCGTCGTCGTCCTCGAAACCGTCCTCGAGACCGCCCCCGGGGCTGTCCCCGGATACGGCCTCCTCGATGGCACACGCTGTCATCGGTTCGTCACCTCCACGGCACCGAACGCTAGGTTTCGGACTTCCTGCCGAACAATGCGTGAGGGCTCTCTTCACACATACGTGTGGCCATGTTTCCGTTCGCCTGAGTGTGGCGGGACGTTTGTGCTGCGCGTGCTTTCCACGGTCGCGCAGCAGGCAGGCACAGGACCGCCGGCCTCGGGGGGCGGGTAGCCTTGCCTCCGTGCCCCGTCTGTCTGAAGTCATCGCCGCGCTCGACGCCCTCTGGCCCCCTGAGCGGGCCGAACACTGGGACGCCGTCGGCACGGTCTGCGGAGAGCCCGACGCCGATGTGACCCGCGTGCTCTTCGCCGTCGACCCGGTCCAGGAGATCGCCGACGAGGCGATCGCCCTCGGCGCGGACCTGATCGTCACCCATCACCCGCTCTACCTGCGCGGTACGACGACGGTCGCCGCATCCCACTTCAAGGGCCGGGTCGTGCACAGCCTCATCAAGCACGACATC
This sequence comes from Streptomyces sp. NPDC059828, assembly GCF_042731955.1. Taxonomy (NCBI): domain Bacteria; kingdom Bacillati; phylum Actinomycetota; class Actinomycetes; order Kitasatosporales; family Streptomycetaceae; genus Streptomyces; species Streptomyces sp. NPDC059828. Next base: position 171,899 of record NZ_JBHWIW010000002.1, read on the forward strand.
GCCCTGCATGTCGCGCACACCAACGCCGACACCGCCGACCCCGGGGTCTCCGACGCCCTCGCCGGCGCGCTCGACCTGCGGGTCACCGGACCGCTCGACCCCGAGACCGGGCTCGGCCGCATCTGCGAGCTCGACCACCCGGAAACCCTGCGGGAGTTCGCTGCGCGCGCCGCCAAGCGGCTGCCCGCCACCGCGCAGGGCATCCGGGTCGCCGGAGACCCCGAGGCGACCGTGCGCCGGGTTGCCGTCAGCGGTGGTTCGGGCGACAGCCTGTTCGACCTCGTACGGGCGTCGGGCGTGGACGCGTACCTCACCGCAGACCTGCGCCACCACCCGGTCTCCGAAGCCACCCAGCAGTCAGCGCAGTCAGCGCAGTCAAACCTCGGCCTGATCGACGCCGCCCACTGGGCCACCGAATGGCCCTGGTGCGAGCAGGCCGCCGCACAGCTCGACGAGATCTCCGACCGCCATGGTTGGGACCTGCGGGTCCGTGTCTCGAAGACGGTCACCGACCCCTGGTCCTCCCACCACACCTCTGGAGCCCCCAACTGAACGCCGCGCCCGCCGACCAGATCCGACTCCTCGACGTCCAGGCCCTCGACGTACGACTGTCGCAGCTCGCCCACAAGCGGAAGTCGCTGCCCGAGCACGCCGAGCTGGAGTCGCTGAACAAGGACCTCTCGCAGCTGCGCGACCTGCTCGTCGCCGCGCAGACGGAGGAGAGCGACTGCGCCCGCGAGCAGACCAAGGCCGAGCAGGACGTCGACCAGGTGCGCCAGCGGTCCGCCCGTGACCAGCAGCGCCTCGACTCGGGCGCGATCACCTCCCCGAAGGACCTGGAGAACCTCCAGAAGGAGATCGCCTCGCTCGCCAAGCGGCAGGGCGACCTCGAGGACGTCGTCCTTGAGGTCATGGAGCGCCGCGAGTCCGCCCAGGAGCGGGTCACCGAGCTGACCGGCCGGGTCTCGTCCGTGCAGGCGAAGACGGACGACGCGACGGGCCGCCGGGACGCCGCCTTCGAGGAGATCGACGGCGACGCCACGTCCGTCGCCAAGGAGCGCGAGGTCGTCGCCGGGACCGTGCCCGCGGACCTGATGAAGCTGTACGAGAAGCTGCGCGGGCAGCAGGGCGGGGTCGGCGCGGCCCGGCTCTTCCAGCGCCGCTGCGAGGGCTGCCACATCGAGCTCAACATCACCGAGCTCAACGAGGTGCGGGCCGCCGCGCCCGACACCGTGGTGCGCTGCGAGAACTGCCGCCGCATCCTCGTCCGTACCCCGGAGTCCGGCCTCTGATGGGCGAGCCTCTGATGCGCGAGCTGATCGTCGAGGCGGACGGCGGCTCCCGGGGCAACCCCGGCCCCGCCGGCTACGGCGCGGTCGTGCTCGACCCGGCGACGGGGGAAGCGCTCGCGGAGCGCGCCGAGTACATCGGGGTCGCGACGAACAACGTCGCGGAGTACCGCGGTCTGATCGCGGGCCTCACGGCGGTGAAGGAGCTGGCTCCCGGCGCGTCGGTGCGGGTCCGGATGGACTCCAAGCTGGTCGTGGAGCAGATGTCGGGCCGCTGGAAGATCAAGCACCCCGGCATGAAGCCGCTCGCCGCCGAGGCGGCGCGGATCCTCCCGACGGGGCAGGTCCGTTACGAGTGGATCCCGCGCGAGAAGAACAAGCACGCCGACCGGCTGGCCAATGAGGCGATGGACGCGGGGAAGCAGGGGCGCCAGTGGGAGCCCTCCGCGTCCCGGGCGGCGATAGCCACTGACGTGGGTGCGGCACGGGTCGTGGGTGACGCGGCGGCAGGCGCGGCGAAGGCCAGGGCGGCACTGTCCGAGGCGGGCGTGGCGACGGGGCGCGGTGCGGCTGTCGGCGTGTCGGTCGCGTCTGCCGATTCTGTCGCTTCCGTCCGTACGGCCCCGGCCGACGCCGACGAGGACGCCCCGGCCGTCGGCTGGGGGCCCGCGGACCTGGGGCCGCCGGCCACCTTCGTGCTGCTGCGGCACGGAGAGACGCCGCTGACCCCCGAGAAGCGCTTCTCGGGCAGTGGGGGCACCGACCCGGAGCTGTCCGAGGCCGGACTGCGCCAGGCCGAGGCTGCGGCGACGGCGTTCGCCGCGCGCGGCAGGATCCAGCACATCGTCTCGTCCCCGATGCGGCGCTGCCGTCAGACGGCCGCGGCCGTGGGCGCCCGCCTCGGACTCGAGGTCCGCGTGGACGAGGGCCTGCGCGAGGCCGACTTCGGCGCCTGGGAGGGATTGACCTTCGCGGAGGTCCGCGAGCAGTTCCCGTCCGACCTCGACGCCTGGCTCGCCTCCCCGAAGGCGGCCCCCACGGGCGGCGGCGAGAGCTTCGCCACGGTCGGCCGCCGAGTCGCCGCGACGAGGGACCGGCTGGTGGCGGAGTACCAGGGCCGGACGGTCCTGCTCGTCACGCACGTGACCCCGATCAAGCAGCTCGTCCGGCTGGCACTGGGGGCGCCTCCGGAGGCGCTGTTCCGGATGGAGCTGGACGCGGCGTCGTTGTCGGCGGTGTCGTACTACGCGGACGGGAACGCGTCGGTGCGCCTCCTGAACGAGACCTCGCACCTGCGCTGAGCCCCGGCGGGGTGCGGGGCGGACGTCCGCTGTGCCCGCACCCCCTTGGGTTCGGGGGTGCACGGTGGGCCGCACTCCGCTGCGGCACCCGGAGTGTCCGCCCTCAAACGCCGGGCGGGCTGGGTTGTGGGAGGTTGGGTGAGCCTGGGATCGCAGGCCGCGCTCCGCCTGCGGCGCCTGGGGTGTCCGCCGTCAGGCGCCGGGCAGACGGGGGTTGGGCGAGGCTCGAGTGGCCTGTCTGCCCTGGGGCGCTGGGGGTATCGGGCAGGGCCGCAGGCCTGGGGGAGGGGCGCGGTCCACCGGAAACGCAGCGCCCCCGCGAAGGCCCTCAGTGGATCTCGGTCACGATCACGTCGAGCTCCCAGGCCTTGCCCGCCTTCCCCGGGGCCTTCGCCTCCACCGAGTAGCCGAGGTCCCGCAGCGCCTCCACCAGCGAGGCGGGGTCCTTCGGCGCCGTACCGGTCTCCAGCAGGCTGCGCACGATGCGGCCCTTCGTCGCCTTGTTGAAGTGGGAGACGACGGATCGTTTCTCGACTCCGGTCGACGGGTCGACCTGGGAGTGCAGTACCCGCACCGTCGCCGTGCGCCCGGCGAGCTCGCCCTTGGGGCGCCAGGCCGAGGCATACGCCGATGACCGCAGGTCCAGGACCAGTCCGTCGCCGGCGGCTTCGGGCAGCACGGAGGCGAGCGGGGTCCGCCAGTGTGCTCCCAGCGACCCGAGGCCCGGCAGCTTCACGCCCATCGAGCAGCGGTACGAGGGGATGCGGTCGTCCACACGGACCGCGCCCCACAGCCCCGAGAAGACCAGCAGCGACGCGCGGGCCCTGCGGCGCCCCGCAGCGTCGAGGGTGGCGAGGCCGAGGGCGTCGTACAGCACGCCTGTGTAGATCTCCCCTGCCGGACGTGCCCCGGCCGTCTCCAGCAGGGTGTTCTTCGCGATCTCCCCGCGCAGCCCCTCGCTGAGGCCGAGTACGTCCCGGGCCTTGTCCTCGTCGGCCCGGCACAGCTCCACCAGCTCGCTGAGCACCGCCGCCCGCGCCCCGGCCAGTCCGGGCAGCGACAGGGACTCCGGCTTCAGCGGCGCCCCCCGGCCCGAAGCGGCCTTGCCCTCCGACGGCGGCAACAGCACGAGCACGGTGGTTCTCCTCGGGTACGTACGCGACGACGGGGTGCGGGGTGCGGCCCCCGGGCCAGGGTAGTCGTGCCTCGTACCGCTCACGCCGGGGTGCGGGCCCGCGCGAGGGCCGCGAGCAGCGCGCGGGCGTCGTCGGCGTGGCAGCGCACCGTGCGGACCTCGCGTTCCCGCCCCAGCAGCCCGACGGCCGTGACGGGACGGGACAGCTCCAGGGTGAGGGAGGTCTGCGAGCCGACGGCGAGGTTGAGCACGCCTTCCTCCTTCTTGTCGTGGGAGAAGAGCAGCTCGTACGAGACGGTGGTGATGCTCTCCAGCGGGATGCGCACGTCGACATGGGCGGCTTGGCGCAGCCGCAGCGTGTCCGCGCCGAGCACATGCGGACGGGTGGCCGACGCGGTGTGCAGTCCGAGCACGAAGGCGACGGTGTAGACGTCGAGCACCAGCGCGATCTCGTGGACGACGGGCACGTCGGCGAGCAGATACGACATCCCGACGGTCTCGACCACGCAGACGAACGCGAAACCGAGGAGCAGGGCGGCCCCGTCACGGGCATGGCCGAACGCCCGGTCGCCGGGGCCCACCCCGTCCCGCCGCCGCGCAGTCCACAGCACGAGGCTCCACATCAGCCGCAGCTCATGCCCGATGAGCCGCAGCACGGCGCGGGGGACCAGCTCGTCGAGCGCCTGGCGGGAGGTACGGCCCTGGCGGCGCAACCGCAGGAAGACGGCGGCTTCGGCCAGGATCAGCAGGAGTACGACCACCTCGGCCGCGACCAGCACCGGCGCGGGCAGCCGCACCCCGGCCAACAGGCAGACCACGAGCACGAGTTCGCCGGGTATCACCGTGTAGGCGACACCCCTGAGCAGCGGCCTCAACGGAGCCGCTCCAGGACCAGGTGCAGTCCACGGCGTACGGCCGCGGCCTGGGCCGCGGAGAAGTCGGCGTACAGCGCGTCCATGAACCCGCCCTCGGGGACGTGGGTCATCCCCGCCGCCACCTCGTCGGGCATGGCGGCGGCCAGCGCCTGTGCCGCCCGCTCCACGCCGGGGTCGTCCGGTGCGGCGTCGGCGAGCGCGTCGAGCAGCGCGTACACCTCGTACACACGCTTCACCGCCTCGGGCCCCTCGGTCAGCCGCCGCATCGCCCCGACCAACTGCTCGCGCCCGTCGCCCGGGGCGACGGTGTCCAGCAGGGCGAGGATCTCCCGGTCCTTGGCGGCCATCGCGGATGCGGGCCGCCCGGCCATGGCCTCGTCCACGTTCTCGAACAGCGCCGACAGCTCCGGCGACAGCGGACCCTCGGCCGTCACCCGCCCGCCCCGCGCCTGCTCGAGCAGAACCCCGAGCCGCTGCCGCCGCTCGCCGAGCTGCTCCTGCTGCCGCGCGAGGTCCTCGTCCAGCTCCTTCAGCACCTCCATCAGCTCCCGCCCCGCATCGTCCGCGATGACATCCCGCACCTCGTCGAGCCCGAGCCCCAGCTCCGTCAGCCGCCGAATCCGCGCCAGCAGCACGGCGTCGCGCACCGAGTAGTCCCGGTAGCCGTTGGGCTGGCGCACGGGCTCGGGCAGCAGGCCCTGGTGGTGGTAGTGCCGTACCGCCCGAGGGGTGACTCCGACGAGCGCGGCGATCTCTCCGATCCGCATGGCTCCAGTAGAAACCCTGACGCTGCGGCAAGGTCAAGCGAGGCGTCCGGAGCGGTGGCGAATGCCTTCGGGGCCGACGGCCCTGTGCCACGATCGAGGGAAGATGTCTCATCTCACGGACGGGCGGTGCGGCGATGTCCCATTCTGGCGGGCGACCGGGGAAGGAGCGCGACATGACTGCCATGCCGCATGAACCGCTCTCGCAGGCGGATGTCCTGCTGGAGGGCTTCCTGGCGCTGGGCACGCCGGAGGGCTTCCGCGCGGAGCTGATCGGGGGGGAGATCGTCGTGACACCGCCGCCGGACGGGGACCACGAGGACTACATCGGTTTGATCGTGAGCGAGGTGATCAAACGCTCCCGCGTCGACATGCAGTTCTCCGGGCACAAGGGCCTCAAGCTGATGAGCGCGCCCGACTGCTCACGGGACCATGTGATCCCCGACGGCACCTTCGCCCCCGCCGAACTGCGGCTGTTCCGGGGCGCCGACCCGTGGATGCCCGCCGACGGCGTGGCCATGGTGATGGAGGTGACCTCCACCCGCCCGAGCAGGGACCGCGAGGCCAAGCGACGCGGCTACGCCCGGGCCGCCGTCCCGCTGTATCTGCTGATCGACCGGGGTAGGTCGGAGCTCGTCCTCTTCGGGGAACCCGAGAGCGGTGACTACCTCCAGCGGCGCACGGTCCACTTCGGCAAGGTCCTGTCCCTCCCCGAGCCCTTCGCCTTCGAGCTGGACACCGCTGCCTTCCTCTGACTCTGCGAGGGCTCCTCCGCGGCGTGCGCCTGGCCGCCCGCGCCGCCGGGTAGCATGGTCACCACGGCAGACGAGCCGGGCGGACGGCCGCGTGGGGCCCCTTCGGGGAGCCTCCCGAGGAACGTCCGGGCTCCACAGGGCAGGGTGGTGGCTAACGGCCACCCGGGGTGACCCGCGGGACAGTGCCACAGAAAGCAGACCGCCGGGGACCTCGGTCCCCGGTAAGGGTGAAACGGTGGTGTAAGAGACCACCAGTGTCCAGGGTGACCTGGACAGCTAGGTAAACCCCACCCGGAGCAAGGTCAAGAGGGAGCGCCTCGGCGCTCCTGCGCGGACGATCGAGGGCTGCCCGCCCGAGTCCGCGGGTAGACCGCACGAGGCCGGTGGCAACACCGGCCCTAGATGGATGGCCGTCTCCCCGGCGACCGCGAGGTCTCCGGGCGACAGAACCCGGCGTACAGCCCGACTCGTCTGCCGCTCAGGGCTCTGACCTGGGGTTTCACCCTAGATTCCTTGATCCAGTTCATCGCTGGGGAGAATCTGGGGAGAATCAGAGTCAGGCGAGATCGGGAGAGTCGTGGGCGGCGCCATCCAAGCGCCCAGAGCGGCCAGCGCACGCCTCCCGGACTTCGGCATGAAGTGCACGTAAGTCCTCAGCGTGAACGCCGGATCCGAGTGACCCAGCCACGCGGCCAGCTGAGTAATGGTCTCACCCGCAGCCAGCACCACGCTAGCGAACGTGTGCCGCAGAACGTGGAAGCCGTCCTCCCGCGGCATGCCCCACTTCACGCGCTTCCACGGCTTCTTGCCCTTGCCCTGGACGTACTCGACCTCCGGCTTCGGAATCACGCCCGCGCGGGCCAGCGCCGGCTTCCACTGCTTGTCATCGAACGTGGTCCGGTTCACCGCTCCGCCCGCTTTCCCAGCCGTTCGGGCCGTGGTCACAAGGAGCCGTACAGTCCGCGTCGGACGCTTCTCCCACTCGAGGTTGGGCCTGTCCGGGTCAACCCAGGGCAGGGTCACATCGACCGTCGGGAAGACGTTCGCGTACTCCTTGATGGCGCGGGCCAGCTCCGGAGGGCACGGGGCCGTGCGGGTCTTGTTGCCCTTCGGGGGAGCGAAGGCGAGACGACTGTCAATGCGGACAACCTGCCGCACAACGTTGATCTCCTCCCCGTTGATGTCGTCGGGGGAGAAGCCGAAGCACTCGCCCTGCCGCAGGCCGGCCGCCACACTCAGGTCGACCAGAATTCCGTAGCGGTCGCCGAGCCCAAGCCGGACAGCAGCCACGGTCTCCCTGGCCCAGGCCTTGGCCTTCGATGGTGGCGACGCGGGCGGCGACAGATCCTCGTCGCGGAACGGGTTCTCGGGGATGCGCTTCGCTTTGTGAGCAGCTTGCATGATCGAAGAGAAGTGCCGCCACGTGGTGCGCACAGTGTTGACGTCGATGTCCTGCTCAACACGGGTGAGCCAGGCCCGGATCTCGTCATGCCCGATGCGGTTCAGCGGCAGGTGCCCGGCGTGCGCGAGGATGTGATTGAACACCCGGGGCTTCATGGACTGCTTGGTGCTGGGCGCCTTGCGCAGGTGCGGCCACCAGTGCTCGCGGACGTAGTCGTCCAACAGCATGTTTCCGTCGCGCGGATCGTAGAAGGTGCCGCGAGTGGAGTCGGTCCCTGAGGACTTCAGCCAGGCTTTGGCGCCCTGCTCGCCCTCCAGGTTCTCGAAGGAGCGGTCGCGGACGCCGGGGATGCCGGCGACCCGCCACCGCTTGCCCGATCCGAAGCGGTCGGTCTTGACCCGCGGTCCGCGCTTGCCCGTCTCAGGATCTACGGGCCCCTTCTTCCACCAGCGGTCCTCGATATACCCGGGCATGCGGCAGCTCCTACTGGGAGGACAGGAGTGACACCACGTCACCCCTCCATAGCTGGAACCACTGTCCCCCAGCGATGAGCCCGCCCGTGGCGGCTTGGAGGGCGGCTGCATGTTCTGGGACGAACAGGCCATGGGACAGCTCGTACTTGATCCATCCCCGGCCCTCCTTCACACGAACCGGAGCGTCCTCGGGAAGGTCTTCAAGCTCATAGACAACGGACAGCACAGATCCACCCCCTCGTGGGGCAAGCAGGGTGATGGGGGTCCCCTGAGGCGAAAGTGTTCGGATCTGGAACCGTAACGCCCCTGTGTCCGAGCCACAACTGTCTGTGGTGACCTAATTCAAGATTGAAGAAAGCCGCAGGTCAGCGAATGGCCTAATCCAGCTCTCGTTTCGCCCGCTCGTCGGCTTCGATCATCGCCTGCCAGCGGCGGCGATCCGTCTTCTCCATACCAGCGAGATGCGCGACGATCACGCGGATGTCCTCGTCATAGCCTGCGAGCTCGGTGGCCTGGTACTCCAGGTACTGCTGGGCGGCGGCCCGCTGGACGACGGAGAGGGGCTTCTGGAGGCCGGCTGCGATCCCGCGGAGGCGCTCCGGGTTGGGGGCCTGCGTGACGGCGTTGGTGGCCAGCTTCTGGAAGTACGGCTTGGACAGCGGGTGACCTGCGGCCTCGGCTCTGTCGGCCATGGCCTGATAGGAGATGCCGCGGCCGTCATCGTTGACGTCGCGGACGAGCTGGCTCAATGCGTCGCGGTCCATGTCCCTGACGAGGTTATCGGGGAGGGGCTCCGACGAGGCACTTGGGCGGTTGGTCTTGGGGGCTGTCGCCTCCATGCCGCTTTCTCCTCGGGTCTCGTTCACGCCTGCTGTCTCTCATGTAGTCCGCACTGACTCTACAAATCGCAGGCCAGGCCGTACAACCATCCTCGCTCGAAGACGAATCGTCTACAGAGTGATGCTAGCCATATGGCTACTCCTCGGAAACTTCACATCAAGCCGTTCTGATTCGTAGACGATCCGGATCCAATGTGCTTCACTGTTCATATCGAGAGCCGAACCGTTCCGATGGAGATCCATGAGCGTTCGATATGAACTCCGTGACCCGAAGATCCTTCGATGGGTAATGGATCACCCCGGCCGTGGCACCCCGTACAGCGTCCGAGGTCTCGCCGAAGCAGTAGGTCTCAGTCATCACGCACTGATCGGACATCTCCTGACCGGTGAGCGCAGGGATTGCGACTTCGAACTCGCCCACCGCATCGCGGGGGCTGTCGGCGTCGCCATACTCGTCCTTTTTGCGCCGCCCTCGTCTCCGGAATGGAACGAAGCGGCTCCCATCCCGAAGCAGGCCACCGAAGGGGCCACTACGCCCCCCACATAAGAGGAGCCCCACGTGCCTCAGGAGCGAAAGCTCAGCATCCAGCCCCCGCCCGACGGGACTGTCTGGATCGAGGACTACCGCGACGACGACGGCAACGTCATCACACCCGGTATCGCCACCCGACTCGGCATCAGCCACAGCACCTACCGCAAGTGGCGTATGCGCGACCAGGGACCGGTCACCTTCCGGATCGGCAAGAAGGTCGCCGCCCGCATCGAAGACGTCGAGGCCTACCTCGCCGGCCTTCACCGGGCCGCCGTAGAGGCGGCTAAGTCCGCTGCCGCTCAGGCCGCGCATGACATGCGACCGGCCGAGGCGCGCAGCCACCACCGCAAGCACCACACCGACAGGTCCCCCATCGCCGCCTAGCGGCTATGCGGGCCGCCGCCGGGTTCGCACACCGCGACGGACGGCCCTCCCAGTTCAACCCCTCCAACGCAACACGACTGCGAGAGAGAGAAGGACCCAGTGTCCCGAGTATCCCATTCCCTAGTCCCAGCCCAGGTGCCCGTCCCGGTGCCGGACTCCATCGCCTCCCGGGCCGCGATGTGTCTGCCGATGCCGATCATGCAGGCGGTCGCTGACGCGGAGTCGGCCGAGCGTGAGGCGCTCCGCTTCCGCCCGCTGGCCTCGGACGAGGACCGGTCGGACCGCGAGGACGCACTCGCCCGTCTGGCGTGGAACCACAAGCTGCTCGCCGCCTACAACCCGGGCCTGATCGTGAAGGCCGGTGGTTCGCGATGAGCGCCCACGACAAGCTGACCGATTTCATCATCGACCTGCTGCACGAGGCGGGCGTGACCAACAGCCTGATGAGCCACGAGCAGGCAGCGCCCGTGTTTCGCAAGGTCGACGGCCTCATTGACGCCTTCCGCGCCGAGGTCCTGCGCGAGGCCGCCGACTTCCTGCTGCACGACGGCCGCTGGATTCCGGGGTCGCGCCGCACTGCTGAGGGGTGCGCTGGCCTTCTGCGTCTGATGGCCGACGGACTCATCCCGCCCAGCGCCTCGCCGTCTCCCGCCGCCGGGGACAAGCAGCCGGAGACCGAAGTCGAGCAGCCGCGGGCTCGCGACGAGCTGTACCTGTTCGCGATGGTCGGCAAGGTCCAGGAGGACGGCAACCGCCAGATGGCCGTCAGGAAGCTCGACGCCTACCGCGACGAACTGCTGGCCGACGCGAAGCGATCCGCCGCACTGGCGGAGGAGGACTACCAGCGGGTGGTCCGCGCCGCGTCGCAGATGGAGGAGACCCTGCGGGCCCGCATCGCGGAGCTGGAGGCCGTGACGCCCGCGGCGATCCAGACGTGCCGGAAGTGCGGCTCTGGCTACACCTACGGCGAGCCGTGCAGCACCTGCCAGTTCAAGTCCCTCATGGCCGACTCCACGAAGGAGGCGGAGTGATGTCTGAGCCTCTGACCGCCCGCGAGTTCCTGTCCCTGGTGGACCCGTCTCGCCAGTTCATTCCGGAGCTGCACGTCGACGACTGCGACGACGTGGCCTGTGTCCGCTGCGTGAAGCCTGCGTCGTCGACGTCGGCCATGGATGTGCCGCTGCCGGTGGTCGTGGCCGAGGTGAAAGCCCTCGCCGAGGCGGCACGCCGGAAGCGGCAGGCCCGCGCCGAACGGGTCGAGCGGAAACGCGTCGAGCACCTGCGCGGCCACATGCCGGTCGACGACCCAGACCGTCACGACATTGACGTCGTCGACGGCTACTTCGCCCGCCTCGCTTCCACCTTCCAGGCACCCGCCACCGACCAGCCCACCGGAGACGCCCGATGAACTGCGACGAGCCGCTGTACCGCGACGGCGAGGACTACAGCTCCCGCGACTGCCAGCTGAAGCTCGGCCACCCGGGCGCCCACGACTACTTCGGCGAGAAGTTCCCCCGCCCGGTGCCGAAGGACGAGCTGGACCCGCGCATCACGGCGCTGATCGAGGAGGTCGCTCGGAAGCGCGGCGCCTGGGGACTTGACGAGCGGCGGTGGCCGATCGTCGTCGAGGTAACCAACGTCTACGTCATCAACGCGCCCGGCGAGACCGAAGACGAGGCCCTGGAGAACTGGGGCAGCGATGACCTCTCGGATCTCGATGACGAGCAGCCCATCGACGGCGGCTTCGAGGTGCGTCGCGCCGACAGCTACGAGCGCAGTCTCGTCGCGAACGTCTCCCCGTTCGGTCCGATGATCCAGTGCCCTGGTTGTGGCAAGCAGGCCATGCAGCGCCGCTGGTACCACGACCCGATGCGGAAGTGCCACGGCCCGATCGCGTGGCGCGAGACCCAAGCGCCCAGCCTCCGCTACCGGTACAGCCGCGAGATCCAGGCCACGCCCGTGTACGAGGCGGTGGCCGCATGAGCGACTACCAGGCCAAGCTCAAGACGGACCGGGCGGAGGGCCAGCGCCTCGCGGACGAGTTCAACGCCCGCTACCCGATCGGCACACCAGTCGTCGCCTACCCGCTCACCCGCCCCGAGGACAACAACCCCAGCTTCTTCGAGCGGCTGGAGACGGTGACCCGCACCCCGGCATGGATCCTCGGCCACGGCGAGCCGGTCGTGTCCGTCGCAGGCTACGCGGGCGGCATCTGCCTCACCCACGTCGACGTGGTCCCGGCGGCCGTGTCATGACCCGCACTGAGGTCGTGGTCTCGGAGCTGCTGACCGCGCACCCGGTCGTGCCGGCTGCGACTGCGGCCCCGCTGCTCCGGTCCCTCGATCTCGTACCCCGCGACCCGGCCCCCGCTTGGATCACCGACCCGCAGGTCCGTGCCGACATCGTCGCCGGCCACCTCGACATCCCCGACGACCTGCGGGGTGCGTCGTGACCCGCCTCCTGACCCCGCGCGCCGCCTGCCTGGCCGCCGCAATCAGCCTCGCCCTCCACCTCTGGGGGCGCCACGAACTCCACATCCTCAAGGGGGACCGATGACCGACCGCATCGCCGAGATCACGGCCCGCGAAGCCGCCGCCACCCAGGGCACATGGTGCACCTACTACGACGGCGCCACCTACCACCTCGGCGTCGACCACCGCCTCACCACCCACGGAACCACCTGCACACGCCAGATCGGGCAACTCCCCGACGGCGACGACAAGACCCAGGCCTACAACGACGCCACCTTCATCCGAAACGCCCGCACCGACGTGCCGTGGCTTCTCGCCGAGGTACGGCGCCTGAAGGGCGAAGTCGCCCAGCTGGCCGCAGAGAACGCGATCCTCGAGCGCGCCCTCGGCCTCAACGAGGAGGCGGCGGCGTGAGCCCCGCCGACCTCAACCCTCAGATCGCAGCGATCGGTGTGCTGCTGCTCGTCGCCATCGCCGCACTCATCATCGCCGACCAGCCCTCCAGGCGGCGCGTCCAGTCGGTCCGCGTCGATGACCGCGCCTGGATCGACGAGCGCATCGCCGCCGAAACCGACCCCGCCCGCCGCGCCGCCTGGCGCATGCTCCGCGACCTCCCCAAGGAGGACTGACCGTGCACACCACCACCCGTGCCTTGCACGACATCCTCGAAGACGCCGCCGACGCGATCGCCCGAAACGGCTACTGCAAGCACTACCTGTACTCGACCACCCAGGCCGAGAACGGACTCCCGCTGAACAAGTGCTCGGTCGACGTCATCGGCGCAATCAACATCGCCGTCCACGGCACACCCCGCTACGTCGGCGGAGACCCCCTCGTCGCTGCCGCGGAGACCGCGATCCAGGTCCGCATCACCGCCCCGTCCGTCGCCGCCTGGTGCGACTACAAGGGCAACGGCAAACAGCAGGCCATCGCCCTCCTGCGGGACACCGCAGCTGAACTCCGGAAGGAGGGCCAGCGGTGAGCCAGCCCATCCAACTGACCGCAGGGATCATCACCGAGGTCGTGTTCCTCGCCCCCGACCGACCGCACACCACGCCCGACGAGCGCGGGTGCCCCGACTGCGAACAGCCCGCCTACGACTCCGGATGCGACGCCGACGGATGCAACGGCTGGGGCTGCCCCGACTGCGGCACCGGCTGTGACCTCGACTTCGTCGCCGTCGAAGACGGCGGACGCTGCGCCTCCCAGTACGAGGACGTTGACGAGGAGGCGGAGTCATGAGCCTCACCATCCCGTGGCTGCACGTCGGCAAGCACCGCCTCAGCCCACGGCAGCTGATCCAGAAGATCGGCCGGCTCGAGCGGGCCCTCGACCGCGCCAAGTGCGACGGCATGGACCTCGCCACCCAGGTGTCGGAGCTGAAGGCCGAACGGAACCGGCTTAAGGCCGAGCTCGACCAGGTCGTCATCGAGCTGGGCGACATGCACGTCGAACTCGCCGCCCAGACCGCCGAGCTCCTCCAGCTGCGCGCCTTCAAGGCCAACGTCCTCGCCGTCGACGCACCCGCCGGGCACCGCGACATCGACCCCGGCGACGCCCCGACCCATCCCCAGGGCATCGGCGTCATGCCGCTCTGGGAAGCGCTCGGCATCCCCGGCCAGCGCGCCGCCTGAGACCGCGTCGGCTGGCGCATCAACCGCGACCGCCAGCCGGCGCCACCAACTTCGCCCGCCTCGCGCGGCAGGCATCACACCCAAGGACACGCACATGAACATCCGCATCCGCCGGTGGCACTTCGAGTGGCACCAGCGCGCGCTCTACATCACTCGCCTCCCCGACCCGAAGTGCCCCGACTGCGACGGCCATGGCGCGGTCACCGAGGAGACCGCATTCGGACCCGAGTACGACTACTGCCACTGCTGGGACCCGACCCCCGTGGTTCGCATCCCGCTCTGGTTCCGCCGCACAGAGAGCGTCCCCTTCTGATGGCGCCCCTGACGTGCGATCGCTGCGGCGACGAGAACGGGCCCTTCGACAGGCGCAGCGGCCTCTGCGAAGACTGCGCCGACGAGACGGACGGCGGCCAATGACCGCCGCCGTCGAGGTAGAGGCGCCGGCGCTCGGGATGCATGACGACCTCAGCAACGAGGCGTACCACGCCGACAAGTCGAGCCTCTCCTCGTCCGGTGCCCGCAAGCTCCTGCCCCCGTCCTGCCCCGCCAAATTTCGGTACGAGCAGGACCACCCCCAGCCCGCCACCAAGATCTTCGACTACGGCAACGCCGCCCACAAGCTCGTCCTCGGCAACGGTCCCGAGCTCGTCGTCGTCGACGCCGACAAGTGGAACACCGACGCCATCCGCGCCGAGGTCGCCGCCATACGAGCCGACGACGGCATCCCCCTCAAGCAGCACGAGATGGACATGGTCCAGGCCATGGCCGCGGCGATCCGCCAGCACCCGCTTGCTGCCGCTCTCCTCGACCCCGCCTATGGGGCGCCCGAGCAGTCCGGGTTCTGGATCGATCCGCCCACCGGTATCCGGCGCCGCGTCCGATTCGACTGGCTCCCGTCCATCCAGAACGGCCGCCTGATCATCCCCGACTACAAGACCACCACCGACGCCAGCAACGACGCCATGCAGAAGGACATCGAGAAGTACGGCTACAACCAGCAGGCCGACTGGTACGAGGACGCCGCCCGCGCGCTCGGCCTCGGCGGCGACGACGCCGAACTCCTCCTCATCGCCCAAGAGAAGAAGCCGCCGTACCTCGTCAACGTCATCGGCATCGAGTTCGGCTCCCGCCTGATCGGCGGCGCCAAGAACCGCGCCGCGATCAACACCTTCGCCGACTGCACCACCACCGGCCACTGGCCCGGCTACGCCGACGACGAGCCCAACTACCTCGCCCTCCCCGGCTACGCAGAAAACCGCGACAAGGAGATCTACCTGTGAACTTCCCCGCCCAGATGCCCGCCGCCCAAGGCCCCGACCGCGTCGGCCAGGGCACTGCTGTCGAACAGTCCCGCGCCGTCGCCGAAGTCCAGGCCGCCATCTACGTGGCCCGCCAGTTCCCCCGCGAGATCAGCCGCTCCCGCAACGCCATGCAGTCCGCGTGCGGATCCCTCGCCCTCGCCAACAAGGCCTTCTACCGCTTCCCCCGAGCTGGGGGTGCCGTTGAAGGATCCTCCATCCACCTCGCCAAGATGCTCGCCCAGACCTGGGGCAACATCCAGTACGGCGTCACCGAGATGCGCCGCGACGACGAGTACCGCCAGTCCGAGATGCAGGCCTGGGCCTGGGACGTCGAAGCGAACACCCGGCACGTCCTCACGTTCATCGTCCCCCACGCCAAGTTCGCCGGCGGCAAGGTCAAAGCCCTCGAAGACCTGCGGGACATCTACGAGAACAACGCCAACAACGGTGCCCGCCGACTCCGTGAAGCGATCTTCGCGACGATCCCGGACTGGTTCATCGAGGAAGCCGAAGAGCTCTGCCGGGAAACGCTGAACAAGGGCGACGGCAAGCCGCTGACCGACCGCATCGACGGAGCCATCCAGGTCTTCGCTGGGCTCGGCGTCACCGCCGAACGACTCGAGCAGAAGCTCGGCCGCAAGCGGGACCAGTGGACCGGCGCCGACATCGCCCAGCTCCTCATCACCCACAAGTCGATCCAGCGCCGCGAGATCGCCGTCGACGACGAGTTCCCGCAAGCCCGCATCACCGCCGCCGAGATCAAGAGCAACGCCGACAGGGCGAAGAAGCAGGCACCGCCGGACGACGACCCATGGGCCGGCCAGAACGTCGCCCAGCCCGGCACCAAGCGCGCCTCATAGTCCGCACGACTCGGGGCCGCTCTCGCCCAAATCGGGAGCGGCCCCACCCCCTCAGTGAACCACCCCGATCGGAGACCGTCATGACCCGTCGCCTCACACCGGCCGAGCGTCTCGCCGCCGCCGACAAGGACATGCTCCTCACCGACATCGCCAGCACGTCCGACTGGGACCGCTTCCTCGTCGAACAAGCCGTCTACCACTTCGGCCTTCAGCACGACGAATGGTCCTGCAACCAGCTAAGGGAAGTCCTCCCAGACCTCGCCCACGGCTTCCTCGGCGCCGTCATCAACGGACTCCGACAGGCCGGAATCATCGAACACACCGGCAAGTACGTGCCCTCCACCAGCCCTGCCACCCACGGGCATCCGATCGCGGTCTGGCGGATGAGTGTCAAGGGCCTCGTCATAGCCGAGCAGCGCCGCGCCGCACGCAAGCAGCGGAGGGCCGCATGATCTCCGTCCTCGTCTTCTTCGCCGTGTGCGCCGCACTGTGGGCCGCCGTCTCCCTGTACGCCGCCCTCACCTGGGACCGGCCCACCCGCACACACGACCAGGTATGGGCCGACGTCGAAGCCGTCCGCCTCGAGCGGTTCCTCGAACAGCACACCCAGCACCCCGAGCTCGACGCCCAGCTCGACGACTACGCCCGCCGCATCACCAACCTCTACCCGACCGGAGGGGACAAGTGACCACCGACCAGGCGCTCCGCGACGCCAAAACCCGATGGATGCGACGCCGGCGCCGCCTCATCAGCTACGGCCAGTGGCAGCCATTCGTCCAGGCGCACCCCGTTCGCGAACACGTCCTCGCCATCCGCACCACCGGCATGAGCCTCCCCAACCTCGCCACCGCCGCCGGTGTCCCCCTCGGCACCCTCGACTACCTCATCTACGGCGACACCAACTTCCCACCCGCTGAAAAGATCCGGCCCGAAACAGCCGAAACCCTCCTCGGCTACTGGCCCACCCTCGACGACTACGTCGACCGAGCCGTCATCGATGCCACCGGCACCCGCCGCCGACTGCGCGCCCTCGCCGCCATCGGCTGGCCCGTCAAGGCCATCCACAAGCACATCGACATCGTCACCGTCTCGACGCTCGAGCGCGCCCGCTACAGCCAGCAAGTCACGGCACGCCTCGCCCGAGCCGTCCGCGACTTCTACGCCTGGGCATCAGCAGGAACCGCCGAACGATACGGCGTCACCGGATGGGTCGCCGCCCGCTGCCGCAACGCCGCAGTGGCCGACAACTGGGAAGGCCCTCCCGTCTGGGACGACGACACGATCGACGACCCGAACGCGCACCCCGAGTGGACCGGCTACTGCGGCACCGACCGCGGCTACTGGGTCCACCGCAACCAGCAGCTCCCCATGTGCGGGCGCTGCCAGCAAGCCCACGACGACTGGCTCGCCGACCACGCACACCTCCCCGGCCGCGACCGCAGCAAAGCCCTCTTCGCCGCCCGCGCCACAGCCAGCGCCCGAGAAGCCGACCTCGCCACCGACGCCCGCGAACTCATGCGACTCGGCGCCGACTACGAACAGACCGCCGAGCGCCTCCGCGTCACGCGCCAGCACCTACAGCAAGCGCTCATCCGCCACCCCGAACAGCTCGACACCGCCGCCTGAACGCACGACAAAGCCCCGCCACAAGGCGGGGCAGGAGGAGGGGAGATGTCAGGACTTCGGCTGGGGCGCGATCTTCGCAACCCACTCGCGGGTGAAGCCGGTCAGCTTCGCCATATGCGACGGGCCCTTGCCCTCGGCGCGCCCCTTCACCAGGAGGACACGCAGCTCTTCGTCGGCACGCTTGAAGGCTTCTTCGGCCTTGGTGCGCTTCTTCGCTGCGGCCTGAATCTCCATGTCGAGGGTGTCCATGCAGCACATGGTTGCACAACTCTCTGTGGTCGCGCCACGTGTACGCGCAGCGTGGTCGCGAATCTCAACCGCGAACGGTATTCTCACACTCATGACCCTGAGAGTCACACACTTTCCGCTCCGGGCACTCGACCGCGCTGCGCCGACGAAGCGCTTCCTCGCCCCGGAGGCCAAGCGCCCAGAGTGGCCTGGATCGCACAAGTTCCACTACGTCTACCGCTTCTACGACAGCGACCTGCAGCCGTTGTACATAGGCCTCACCAGCGGCTGCGCCTCACGGTGGGACCAGCACCGCAAGCAGTCCGAGTGGTGGCCGCTCGCCAAATACGTGGCCGTGTCCTTCTACCCGTCCTACAAGGACATCCAGGTCGCGGAGAAGGCCGCCATCCGCAACGAAAAGCCTCGCTACAACAAGCAGTTCGTTCGCGGGCCGGCCAACACGTCACTCCCGCTGCATGGGTCAGCAGAAGCGGCGGCGGCCCGGCTCTTCCGGGACGCGTCACGCGAGTTCATCCACGAACTCGCGCAGCTCCTCGCGCAGCCCGATCGCTTCCCGCAGCCAGCACCGCCACCGCCAGCTCGGTTCGCTGACGACGCGAACTAGCCAGCCTCATCCGTACCGCCAGAAGGAAGCCCCGATGCCCTGGTTCAAGATCGACGACAAGGCGCACTCCCACCCGAAGTTCATGCGGGCCGGGAACGCTGCGCTCGGTCTCTGGCTCCGGTGCGGCTCCTACTCCGCCCAGCACCTCACCGAGGGCATCGTGTCCGGCGTCGTCGCCCAGCTGTACGGCACCGCCCCGCAGGCCGCCAAGCTCGTGAAGACGGGCCTCTGGCACGAGCACGGCCACGAATGCGTCCGCTGCCCTCAGCCGAACCCTGGCGACTACGTCATCCATGACTTCTTCGAGGGCGGCCGGAACACCACCCGCTCCCAGCACGAGGCGAACAAGACGGCCGCCGCAGAGCGGGCCGCGAAGAGCCGCGCCGCAAGAAAAGGCTCCGGAATGGCCGACGAATCCTCTGCGAAAGCGGATCGATTCGAAGACGAATCGAAGACGAATCCTCCTCGAAAAGACCCCCATTTTTCAGGCTCCAACGCAGGTCAGGGGGGTCTGTCACACCGCACGCCTGCTGACGGTGTCACACATACCCATGCCACTACCACGCCTTTGCCAGGAAGTTCCTTCGGAACTTCCTCTGCTGCAGCAGCGCGCGAGGCCGAATCGGACATCCGTTCCTGGGACACCCTCGGCGACCTGAAGCGGGCCATCGCAGCAGCCGGCATCGCCGGCGTCAGCTGGAACCTCCAGGCCTCCCAGATCGAACGCGCCCGCCAAGTCCGGGAGCGCGTCGGCGTCGACGCCATGGTCGCCATGGCCCTCAGCAACGCCAGGTACCGCGGCGCCCCCGGCAAGGCCAGCGCCTGGCTAGCCGACTGGGAGTCCCTCGAGCCCGAAGCACCACAGCAGGCAGGCGACGACCTGTCGCCAGCCGCTCTCGGCAGCAACGTCGTCCGGCTGCAACCAGGACTCCAGCGCCCCGCCACATCCGACCTCCGCACCCAGCAGGCCATCGAGACCGGCCGCCGCCTCCAGGCCCTTGCCGACGCCCAGAACCAGGAGACCCAGTGATCAGCTACGAAGAAGCCGGCCGACTCCTCGGTCTGGCCGCAGCCCGCGACCAGCGCACCGTCGGAGACGCCGACGTCCTTGCCTGGCATGCCGACCTGAACGCTGCAGGCATTGCCTTCCAGGACGCCACCGCTGCCCTTACCCGCTTCTACGCCGTTGAGATGGCCGGCCTCGAGCCCGAGGCCCGGCGACGTGTCACCACCCCCGACGTCATCAGCATCGCCCGCAAGATCCGCAACGAGCGGCTGGCGAACTTCGTGTACGAACCCCCGCCTGGCGAGCGAGACCCGAACTACCTCGCCCGGCTCCGCGGCCAGATCGGCGAAGTCGCCAGCGGAGACCGGCCCGCCCTGACCGAGCGCCCGGCGATTGCTGGCGGACCGAGCGAAGACCTGGCCCGTGTCCTCGAAGGGGTTGGGCGCCGAGTTCCCAAGGAGCCCGGCGAGGAAGAGCCGCCGGAAGTCGTCGAGGTTCGCCGCCCTGGCCCGCTCGGCGTCGAGTGCCCGGTCTGCCGGGCGGCCATAGGCCGGCCGTGCCGGGTGGAAATCGGCGGCAAGCGACGTGAACTCCGCAAACCCCACGCTGCCCGAGCTCGGGTGGCTACTGGCGGCCCGGCCGAGCTCGAGTCCCCCGAAGAGATCGAGCGCCGCCGAGCCGCATCTGCCGCCCGGCTCAACGCCCTCACCGAATCCGACCAGGAGGAAGCCTCATGACCCGCCATTCCGGTGCCCCGATGCCCGACTCCATCCGCCACTTCGTGCGCGCTGGCCAGCACCCGGCCCGGTCCGTGCCTTGCCCGCACTGCGGGGCTGCCGCGCACAAGCCGTGCGTCGTCCCGTCCCGCGGGGTCGACCTGGCCCAGCCGCACCCGCAGCGGATCTCCGACTGGGCCCGCGCCACGGCCTGCTGCCCCCAGTGCCAAGTCGAACCCACCATCGCCTGCCACGACGAAGGCCGCGCCCGCACCACCGTCCACGCCCGCCGCTACCAGGAAGCCGAGGAAGTCGCCGCATGAACACTCAGCCGCTCGAAGCCCGCTGCGACCACTGCAAGCAGCAGCGCCCGCTGTTCCTGTACGAGCCGGACCACGACTTCCACCTCACCGGAATCACCTGCGAATGGTGCGCCCGCGATAGGCAGCCGCTGCTCTGCACCCGCTGCTGGAGCGCCGAGAAACAGCGCGAGGAGAGCGACCCCGGCGACCCGCAGGACAACGCAGCGGGCGCCGCGTTTGCACAGATGGTGCAGAACAACGCCCGGCACATCGCCCGGCAGGAAGCCGACAAGGTCGCCCTCGACGGAATCGCTGAGGCGACCAAGCGGGCGGAGGCCGGGTCATGAAGTTCCGTGCCGACATCGCCGCCCTGATCCACGAGGGCCACACCGACGCGTCCATCGCCCGCCGCCTCGGCTGCGGACGCTCCACCGCGTGGGAGACGCGCCGAGCCCTCAGCCTCCCGCCGTCCCGCTTCATCGGCCGGCAGCTCGCCGAAGCCTTCCCCACCGGACAAGTCCACGACTACCGGCCCGACCGGATGCCCACCTCACCCGCACAGCAAGCCGCCAACCAAGCCCGGCTCCTCGCCGCGCTCAAGGAAGCCGCGTGACCGGCCCCGCCCGCCCGTGCGGCACCGCCACGACCAGCCCCACACCCGCCGCCGTGCAACGAGTGCCAGAAGGAGACGCAGTGAGTGCCCAGCCCGCCTTCCGCACCCTGAGCCTTGGAGCGGGGGTACAGTCCACCACCCTGTTCTTCCTCGCCGCTGAGGGTCGTATCCCCAGGCCCGATGTCGCGATCTTCGCGGACACCGGCTGGGAGCCTGCTGCCGTCTACGCCCATCTCGACCGGATCGAGCGGGAGATTGCCCAGCCGGCCGGGATTCCGATCCTGCGCGTCACGGTCGGCGACATCCGCGCCGACGCCCTCGACCCGGCACACAAGTTCGTGTCCATGCCGACCTTCACCATCGGCCCCTGCCAGGTCTGCATCCCACGCGGAACCCTCGGGTCAGTGTTCAACCTGACCGCCGAGATCGACGGCAAGGAGTACACCGACTACACCGGCGTCTGCCCACGCTGTAAGGGCCGCGGCACCCAGCACGGCATGGGGCAGCGGCAGTGCACCCCCGAGTACAAGATCCGGCCCATCAAGAAGAAGGTGCGGGAACTCCTCGGCTACCCGCACCCCATGAGCATCCCCGCCGACGTGCACGCCGAGCAGCAGGTCGGGTTCTCCCGCGACGAGCTCGGGCGGGTCAAAGACTCTGGCCTGCGCTACCTGCGGTCCGTCTTCCCGCTCCTCAGCCTCGAGGGCGCCGCCGACGGACGGCAGGGCTGGACCCGGGCCGACTGCCGCCGCTACCTGAAGGCCCACGGCTGGGAGTCGACCCCCAGGTCCGCATGCGTCGGCTGCCCTTTCCGCGGCAACCGCGAGTGGCGCGAGATGCGCGACGAGCGGCCCGCCGAGTGGGCTGACGCCGTCGCCTTCGACCACGCCCTGCGCGCCATACCGCGCGCCGACGGGATTCGCGAATACCTCCATGCCTCCCGCGTCCCGCTCGATGAGGCCCCCATCGGCCGCGTCACCAGCCACGAGTGGAAGTCCCGGCAGACCGACATCTTTGGGCAGATCGCCGACGCCGAGCTTGAGCTGGGCAATCCCGACGGCTGCGGGCCGTGGGCCTGCCGATCCGGTGCCGCCGCCTAGCCCCTCCCGCCCCAACCCGAAGGAGACCCGATGTCGTACCCGCCCGCTGATGACCGTCTCCGGCATCTCATCGCCCAAGAGCTCAACCCGCACGTCGACAGCTGGAAGTTCGCCTTCTGGCTGGCAACGGGCCTCATGAACAACTCCGAGATCCGCGAGGAGCTGGAGCGGATCGTGACCGCTCACGCGAACAACGAGCCCTGCGGGGACCGCAACTGCAAGTCATGTTGGCGGGCCCACTTCGCCACCCCTGCCCCGTAACCGCCGGACGGCCACGTCCCGAGGCTCAGTCGGGGCGTGGCCGCACCACCACCGTAGAGGAGACGACCATGACCCACACACCCGAGCCCGCCGTCCAGGCCGTCGAGTACACCGTCAACTGCATCCCCGAGGGCGACATCAACGCCCACGGCTTCGAGATCCGGGTCCAGTACCGGGGCGCCGGCAGGTACGCCGTCATCCGCCACGGCTCATGCCTCGGCGACGACGGCACATGGGACTTCGGCGTCAAGGAGTACGACCGCGGCGACGACTGGCTCAACGCCCACCGCTTCGACCTCGAGACCGCACTGAAGCTCGCGAAGGAACAGGCACCCCACGTCACCGTCAACGGCTACACCGTCGCCGACGCGCTGGCCATGGGCGAAGGGGGGCAGCCCTGATGCCGCTCCACCTCGTGCCGGTCCGATTCCGCGACGCTGCTGCCTTCGTTGCGATGTGGCACCGGCACAACCCGCCGCCCGTCGGCATGATCTTCGCGGTTGGCGCCGCCGACGACGAGGGGACCCTTCGCGGAGTTGCGATCGTCGGCCGGCCCGTCGCCCGCCACCTCGACGACGGCCGGACCCTCGAAGTCACGCGCACCGCCACCGACGGCACCCGGAACGCGAACAGCCTGCTGTACGGCGCAGCGTGGAGGGCAGCTAAGGCCCTCGGGTACACGCGGCTGATCACCTACACGCAGGGCGGCGAGCCCGGCGCGAGCCTCCGCGCAGCTGGCTGGCGCGTGCTCGCCCAGCGCCCGCCGCGGTCCGGCTGGAGCTGCCCCTCACGGCCGCGTGAGCAGCACGGCGCCGAGCACATACCGCGGACTCTCTGGGAGGCCGCCCCGTGACCGCCCTGTGGGATGCGGGCCCGTGTTTGTGGCCGGATGACGCCGAGCTCGACAGGCAACTCGCGGCGATGGAGGCCGAGCGCGCGCACCTCGACCTCCACGGCCCGCCCACCCGGCGCCCGTCCGGATTCGAGTCGGACCCGTGGCACGGCTACGCCCGACCCGCCACAGCATCGGCCCGCCGCTTCGACCCCTACCAGCCCATCAACGACGTCCTGGAGGAGCTGTGACCGTGCCGCTGTCCGCCCGTGAGCGGGACATCCTCCGCGCTGCTGCTGACGGCATCGCCTACCGGAAGCTTGCCAGCGAGTGGGGGATCGCCGAGGTCACCGTCCGCGTGTACGCCCACAGGCTCCTCGACAAGCTCGGCGCCAAGTCGATTGCACACGCGGTGTTCCTCGCCTGCCGGGCCGGGATCCTCGACGGCCAGCCGCAACGCCACGGCGACCACCCCGGCTACATGGCCCACGTCCGCCGCGGCGAAGACCCTTGGGCGTGCACGAAGGGCTGCCCCGAGGGCGAGCGGGCGTACCGGGCGGAGAGACGCCGAGCCCGCCGCGAAGCGAAAGCCGCAGCCGCGTGAGCCCGCAACAGGGCCGTGGGCGTGGCTGTGCGCCCGTCTGCGGCCCGCAAATGCCCGAAGCGGCCCCAGCCCCGCCGGGCCCTCTACGGGGCGCTCAGAGCCTCGACAGCGCCCGTCGACACCAACGTCACTCGAAAGGAACCGAAATGACCCAACCCGCCGAGCACTGCGGCGATACCCCAGCCCCGCCCCCGGCCGACGTCCGCGACCAGATCGCGACGGCGGTCCGGACCGTCGACATCGACTACAGCAACCTCGTCATGGGCGCAGGCCAAGGACCCGTCGACGACGACGAAGCCCACGCCCTCGCCGACGCTGTCCTGCGGGTGCCCGCCATCGCCGAAGCTTTCGAACGGGCGGAGGAAGCCGAAGCCGCGCTCGAACTGTACGGACTGCTGTACCGCCGCGCCGAAACAGGCCACCGCCGACTCGAACGCGTGCGCGCTGAGTGCGACCGGATCGAAGCGGCGGTCCGCGCTAACCCGACCAGCCCGGACTTCGACGGCGCCTACCTCGCCGCCATCGGACACATCCGCCGCGCCCTCAACCCGCAGGAGCAGCCGTGACCGACCTCGTCCACGGTCTCCTCGTCGCCGCCCTCGTCGGCATGTACATCGGAACCGTTCAGCGTCAGGACCGGCACATCCGCTACCTCCGGGCCCTCGCCGGGCCCCGCGACTACTGGAACACCCGCTGCCACCACTGCCGGAAACGCATGCGGGACGCCAACTCCATCGCCGAAATCCGGCCCGGAGCCGTGCCCGGTAGCACCGTCCACACCGTCTGGCACCTGAGCCGCTCGGCCTGTGCCGAAGCCCACCAGCGGGCCGTACAGCCGCGCGCCGACAAGGAGCCGTCGTGAGCAGCACCTACCGAATCCTCTGCCTCTCCCACGACCCAGCCGTACTCCACGGCGAATACCGCACCCCCGAAGACGCCACCCAGCACATCACCGAAGGCGTCGAGGGACACCCAGCCTGCGACCTCCTCATCGGCCGCTACTCATACCCCCTCGTCGAAGCAGGCTGCCCCGCCTCCCGACACCAGCCCGCCAAGCTCACCTGCCGCCACGGAGACACCGTGTGGGCACAGTCCGACGTACTCCGCCTCCTCGTGGCCGCCTACCAGTCCCACGACGAAATCGTGCGAGCAGCCGTCAAGCCCTTCGAAGGCCGCTGCTGGACACAGGAGCGACTCCACCGACTCCGCGACGAACTCGGCGCCTGGCCGCCCTCCGCCTAACCCTGCCCCGCCCGCACCGCCCGAACGGAGAACGCCGTGACCACCGCCTGCGCCAAGTGCCGAGCCAACCTCTGGGACGACGAGATCGCAGCCGGCCGCCGCGCCTGCTGCCGCTGCGAGCGCACCGCCTTCGATCAACTCCGCGCGCTCCCCGCACTCTTCCGCCGCATCGACCAGACCAGCGCCCTCATCAAGGGCAGCGGCATTGGCGTCATAGGCAGTCCGAACCGAGATGCCCCCGCACCAGTGAAGATCGGCGTGCTGAGCCTGACCGTGAACGGCGGCGTCGTCACCCAACTCCAGGCCATCGAAGACTCCTGGCGCGCCGCCCTCGCCTGGTCCATGGGCGCATCCCGCCACCCGTCAGACATCGACGGCGCCACCACATTCCTGAGTAACAACGTGCGCTGGGCCTGCGAGAACTACGACGAGATCGCCGACGATCTCAAGAAGATCGGCAGCCTCCACGGGCAACTCTCCAGCATCGACACCGGCACCCCGCCACCCAAGCGCTTCGAGGTCTACTGCGACACCACGGACTGCGGCGGCGTCATGCGCGTCACCATCAACACGGAACGTGCCACCTGCCCCGACTGCGACACCGAGTACGGCAAGACCGAGATCGGATTCCTCGACAGCCAATACGGTCCCAACCCAAACAAGCACGCCGCATAGACAAAGCCGCCCCACCCGATCTGGGTGGGGCGGTCTCTTTGCGTGTGGGTCAGCGCGCGGTGCGGTACGCCTGGCGAGTACGCACCAGCTGGGCGTGCGCCTTCCGCATCGCCGTCACCCGAGCCTCCAGTACGCCGATGACATGCTCGAACGCGTCCGGGTCGAGGTCCTCGATCCAGCAGTCCTGCATCAGCTCCACACAGACGTGCGGCAGGCGGGCAGCCACGTTCTTGTCAAAAGGCCTGACGTTCAGCGTCCACGACAAGACGTTGACCTCCTCCGGAGTGCCGTGCTCGTTGACCGGCAGAGTCACGTCACGGCTCGTCGTCTGGCACCAGATGTCATCCGGGTGCGTCGGCGTCTCGATGTCCTGACTGTGGTCCGACGTGCAGCCCTCCATGCAGGTGACGGTCAACAGCTCGCCCGACGGGTACGCGATGAACGACCACGTCCGGGATGCGTCGGCGCCGACCTCAGTAGAGACGACCGGGCGCTCAGGAAGTACAGTGGTCATGCTGATTCCTTCACTCTAGATGGATCACTGATCAGCGGACGGCAATCCGCTGGTAGAACAGGCCGGGCGTTCCAGCGCCCGGCCGTTCGCGTTACTGGGGGATGCTCGTGACGTAGGTGCCGTCGCCGGGACGCCAATCGAGAACGCCCTCCGAGCGCAGGTTGCCCACGGCCGTCTGAACCACGGTTCTGCTGACGGATGCGGCCTCCATGAGAACCTCGAATGACGGGATGCGGTGCCCGACTGACCACCGGCCGCTTCGAATCTCGGCACGGATGCGTTCCGCGAGAAGCCGATACTTCACGCCTCCTGCGACGGGCTGCCAAGCCGTGCGGTCGAATGGCACGGCGTAGTTGTATGTGCTGTTGTGGCGCGGTCGTTCATCTCTGATCGCCTCCGCTTCCGCAACCTCAGCCGACGTGCGGTCGTCGTGCCACTCCAGCGAGTAGTTCGCCGCCTCCGACCACCAGGCGTGCTGCCGTCGGTGGCTGAACCAGCGATACTCAGGGCGCTCGCTGATCCCGATGTAGAGGAGGTCCCCTTCGATGTTGCGGATGCGGTAGAGCGCGGTACGACCCGTGTGAGCAGGCATGCGGTTCTCCCTTCAGGCATGCCGGTGCTGCTGTCGATTCGCTCGCTGTGATGCGTCGACTACGGAGCACCGTAGCTCTCTAGAGCAATCCATGGCTAGTCGCTTGCGGTAACCCGCGCGGACCAGACTCCCGGCCAGTGCACTACAGCGGGTAGCTTTGCTATGGAGAGGTCAGTCATCTAGGGAGGTCACGTGCCGCGCAAGTCCGGCGAACCGCTGAAGTACAAGGAGATCGCCGACGATCTGCGCAGGCGCATCGACGGCGGAGAGTATTCACCCGGGGAGCGCCTCCCCTCCGAGAGGGACCTTGCCGAGTCCTATGGCATCGCGCAGGGCACGATGCGCCAAGCCCTCGCGGTGCTAAGGAATGAAGGCATCTTGGCCTCACGGGTCGGGTCCGGCTGGCGAGTGCAGGAGTGGCGCCCAATCGTCCGGAACGGCCTAAAGCGTCTGAAGGCTGAGCAGTGGGGGGCGGGTAAGTCCATCTGGCAGGTGGACGTCGAGGACCGGGACCTGACGCCAGAGCACGTCAGCATTGAGCACCTGCCGGCCGACGCGGCCGTCGCTGCCGCGCTGGAGCTGGAAGAGGGGGACTTGGTCTATCGGCGCGATCGGCGCTACCGGCTCGACGGAGTGCTGGTGCTGCACTCGACGGAGCACTTCCCGGAAGACCTTGCACGCGGGACGCGGATCACTCAGGAGGACACCGGCCCCGGCGGCGTCTACAAGCGCCTCGAGGAGGTCGGCCACAAGCCTGTCGACTTCCAGGAAGACTTTCAGTTCCGCCCGGCGCTGCCGCCCGAGGCGAAGAAGCTCAGCCTCGCGGTCGGCGCGCCAGTGGTCGAGGTGGTGCGGTATGCGTCGGACGCCTCCGGCCGGGTAGTGAGCGTCAACCGAATGATTCTGGACGCAACGCGGTACATCTTCCGGCATCAGTTCACCGCCTGACCTGCGACATCTGAGCCCCCGCCGTCACGGCGGGGGCTTTTTTGGTGTCCGAATCCCGCGCCAATCGATATAGAGCGATTGATTGCATCAAAGCAATCTGCTTCTATGGAGTGGTCAGCCCAGCCGACCGCATGGGAGCGCCACATGACGCCAACTTCTGCTGCTCCCGCGAGCGGCTACCTCACCACCGGACAGGCCGCGAGCCTCATCGGCTCCACCTCCAACTACGTCCGCGAGCTCATCCACGCCGGACACCTCGACGCCATCGACATCGGCACTGGCGACCGTCCCCGCTTCCGGGTCGCCGCCGAGTCCATCGACAAGTTCAAGACCGCCCGCGCGGTCACCCCGTCTCAGAAGGAGGCCGCGTGATGTCCACCCCGACCCCCATCCCCTCTCGCCGCCTGATCGCCGTCGGCATGAAGCGCGGCTCCGGCCCGCTGCTGATCGCGGCGCCGATGTCCGACGCCGACCGCGCCGCCCACGAGGCCAGCTCCTACGTCCGTCGCCCCGCGAAGGCCGCGTGATGGCCGGCCGTTTCGACACCCCGTCCAGTGCTGGCGTGGTTCTGGCTGCCGCGCTCCGTGGCTACGAAGACGGTCCGCGCGAGCTGCGGGTGATCGTGCAGACGAAGGACGGGACGTTCGACCTGGCCGTCGACATCACCGTCGCCCGTGTCGTGGAGATCGTGGCCCGGCTGGAAGGTCGACCGTCCATCCCGCGCCCTCGCCTGCGGGTCGTGTCGTGACCCGGCGTGAGGCGAAGGCTGCGGCTCACGCCCAGCTGGCCGCCCTGACTCGCAGCAAGCAGGAGTCCGCGCGGGCTGCTGGTGAAGCTGCCGAGCGGGCCCGGTATCTCGCGGACTGCGCCCGCAGCGCACGCCGCCTCTAGACCGCCGGTCCGGACGGGTGATCCCACATCCCCCGCGGCCCCGCCCGGACCGGCACTCCATCCCATCCGCTTGACCGACGGAAGGCACAGCCATGTCTCAAGCCGATCACTTCCGCGCGCTGCTTGCCCGTGTCTCCGATGCGGTTGGTGGCTTCGAGCGGCTGTCCTGCCCTCACTGCACGTTGGTGATCCGCTTCCGCGGCGTCAGTGCCGCCGAGGCCGGGTGGCTTCGCCAGCAGATGGCCGATCACATCGCTGGCCACACCGCCTAAGCACTCACACCCGTCCGTTTGACCACCCGAACAGGAGAACGCCATGCCCGAGCAGACCGTCATCGCCTACCTCGCCGAGTACCGCGATGCCCGCGCCACCGGCGACTACGACCGCGCGATCTCGATCGTGTTCGACGCCATCGAGCAGGCCACCACCAATCCCACCGCCCGGCTTCTCGACGAGATCCGCGGCCTCCACCAGCCCGCCGCAGCGTGAACGGAGAACGCGCCATGAATCGGCTCCTCGCGCTTCGTCGGCGGCTGGACGTGTTCGCCGTCGTCGAGAAGCTCCTGACTCTGGCCTCGCTGGTCCTGGTTGCCGTGACCGTGGGCGGGCAGCTGGGGAACATCCTCGGCGTTCACGGCAAGCTCGGCACGGTAGTCGCCTGGTCGATCGCCCTCGTGTACGACGCTCTGTGGATCGGTGCTCTGCGCATGTCGGAGGTCGCGATCCGGCAGCGGTCCACCGTCGGCATGGCCGTCATGCTGGGTCTGTCGGCTGTAGCGGTCGGGGTGTCCACGACGACGCTGCTGTTCCTCGGCCATGCGCAGGTGTTCGCGT
This sequence comes from Streptomyces sp. NPDC059828, assembly GCF_042731955.1. Lineage (NCBI taxonomy): Bacteria > Bacillati > Actinomycetota > Actinomycetes > Kitasatosporales > Streptomycetaceae > Streptomyces > Streptomyces sp. NPDC059828. The sequence continues at coordinate 201,523 of NZ_JBHWIW010000002.1, forward strand.
TCGTCCCGGTCGCTGCCGCGCTGTTCATGGGGCTCCGGCTCTTCGCCGGGAACGTCCTCGCCGACGGTGAGACCGCGGCGGCGATCGCCGATCAGTCCGCAGCCGACCGGAACGAGCGCGCCCTCGCCGCGGCTGGCGCCCGGCATCTGCGATCCGAAGCCACGACCGACGTGCTCGGTGAGACCGCCGGGCACCTCGCTGAGACGCACCGGCAGATCGCTCGCGCCGAGACGCTCACCAAAGCCCAGGCGCGCATCAACAAGGCGCGTTCCGAAGCCGAGGCGCGGCTGGTGAAGTCGGAGAAAGAGCACGGCACGAAGGCCCGAGCCTTCACCGAGCGCGACCTCGTCCTGGCCGTGTCCCGGCCCGCGGTCACGGCCGGTGGACACACCCCGGCCGAGCAGGGTGGTCACACCGTGGTCACACAGGCCAAGGCGGAAATCGAGCCCGTGACCACCCCGCCCGTGACCGGGGTCGAAACGGACATGGTCCAAACGCCCGCCGAAGGGTCCATGACCCTCGAAGAGCTCGCTGGCGTGGCCGGGGTCGAGCTGCCTCAGCCCGGCATGACGCTGACGGACGAGCAGCTCGAAGTGGTCCTCCGATGGCTGCGGTACGGCATGGAGCCGCCCCGCTCCTACCGGCAGGCACAGAAGGAGTTCCGCGCTGCCGGCTTCACCGCCCGCGAGGAACGAGTCCGCCGCATCTGGGGCGAGATCGAGACGAAGGAAGTCCTCCCCGTCAGCTAGTCCGACACCACCAGTGAGGCCCAGCACCCCGCAGGTTCTGGACCTTGCTGCAACTGCCGAACAAGAAACAGCAGGTCAAGCCAGGTGAGTGAGCCGGTGAGCGGAACCCTCGCAGACCCGGCAAGCAGACCCCGGCAGCCCACCACCCGCCCCACTCGACAGGAGGAACCCATGGTCACCCGCACCCGGCGCCCGAGGCAGGCCGATCGACAGGCCCGCTCCGCCCAGCACCTGGGTGACCGGCGCCGGGCTGCGGAAGCCCAAGGCCCCCTGACCGTCCTGCCCGTCGCCGTAGATCAGCTTCGAGCCACCATCGCCCGGCTCCCCGAGAACCAGCGGCCCGCTGCCGCCGCGAGAGCCACCGAACTGCTGGACCAGCTCCGGCAGGCCATCGCCGAATCCTGACCGTCCGTAATGGCTCAACGGCTCGGCTCAAGCCGTCCGGGCCGAGCCCGAAGACTCCAACGCGCCCCAGCGCGCCCGCGCGCACGCGAGGAAACCACTAACTCACCGTCACCGCAAGGGGGACACTCGAAATGCCCGTCATCGATGCAGGGATCTCCGCCGCCACCGGCGGCACCTGCCTGGGAGCAGCCGGCGTGCTGTACGTCGCCGACCGGCTCCCATGGATCAACAAACTCGCCTCGAAGATCAAAAGTCCGCAGATCCAGGTCGTGCTCGTCCTCACCGCCAGCATCGGCCTCGTCTCCACCCCGCTCGGCCAGTGGATCAACAAAGCCACCACCTTCGTGGACGGCTTCGTCGACGGACTGGCGGGCGAGTGGACCGGCTTCGGGATCATGTTCGCCGCCGCCATGACTGCCCTGCTGTGGCTCATCTCGGACTTCATGACCGGCGTGAAGCCCCGGACCCTGCTGCTCGCTGCCTTCACCCCGCCGCTCGCCGTCATGATCCCCGGCTCGCTCGGTGAAGGAGCATCCAGCGCCCTCGGGTTCATCGCCACCCAAGTCGGGTCCCTGGTCATGTGGCTGATGGGGGGCTGACGTGCTCGCGCTGATCCTCCTGTTCGCCATCGCCTACTGCGCCGCCCGCGGCCTCGAAACCGCACTCGGTGACGTGACCGACAAGCACAAGAAGCGCATGGCCAAGGCGTCGAAGAAGAAGGGCCGCCGCTACGGGGCCAAGCTCGCCGCCTGGTCCGCGACCGGCGCCACCTGCGCGGCCACGTTCGCCCAGGCGTTCGGCCGTGGATGGAAGCGCGAGTGGCCCAAGGCCAAGGAGCGCGCTACGGCCCGCTTCGACAAGACCAAGCCGGCCGAGATCGGCGACGACATCGCCACCGACGGCACACCCAAGACCCCGACCGAGAAGCCCGCGGCCAAGCCGAAGACCGACAAGGCCGTCGACACCCCCAAGGCCAAGCCCACCCCGGGCACCACGCCCACGCTCACGCTCATCAAGACCCCCGACACGACAGGAGACAACCCCATGGCCCTCGCGACCATCCCCGAGATCACCGGCGTCAACACCCTCAAGCAGGCCGTCGCCCGCTTCGCCTCAGAGGCTGGCGTCACCGCCGAAGAGGCTGGAGCCATCGCCCAGCGTGCGGCCGAGCAGCTGGCCGCCATTGAAGCCGCCATCGAGCAGGCATCCGCCCTGGAATTCGGTGACGACGGCGGCACGCTCGAGGAGCTCGCCGCTCTGCGTGACCAGTACGCCGCAGCCCTGGCCGCCGCCCAGGCGATGCAGAAGGCGGCCGTCGACAACGCGGCCATCGCCGCCCAGTCGTCCCGCAACATCCACACCCGGCACGGCGGCATCCAGGAAGCGGTCGCCGCGACCGGCGGGCGCATGGCCTCCAAGCAGGCGTACACCGCCGACGTCTAACCCACCTTGCGGCCCCAGCCGACCAGCTGGGGCCGCCCCCTCCCCAGACCACGAGCCGCAGGAGTAGCAGCCGCCATGCAGACCACCGTCGAGAAGACCACCGGCACCGACGACCGCCCGACGACCCGCAAGGCCGGCTCCTCCCGCAAGCCCTCAACCAAGGCCGCCCGGCGTGCGATGCGTGTCGCCTACCGCACCCGCCGCGCCGCAGCCCCCCTCTATGCCACCGCCGCCCAGGCCGTCGCCGGAACCGTCCTTGCCGTGCCCGTCGACGGATGGAAAACCGCGCTCGTCGCCACCGCCGCCGGGGCCGTCACCACCGTCGCCTGGGGCCGCTGGGACGCCCGCCTCGGCAAGAAGCGACTCCGCAAGCGGCTCCCCAGCCGGGCGGACTTCATCGCCACCGCCTCTGCGGTCACCACCGGCGGCGGACTCGTCACCGCCATGGCCGCCACCGGCGGGCTCCAGGCGGGCCACGGTCCCTTCCCGGGGCTCCTCGTCGCCTGGGGCCTCGGTCACGGCATCTACTGGTGGCGCCGCGGCAAGAAGACCGCTGCCCCCGCTCCCGCACTGTCCGAGCAGCTGCTGCTCTGGCAGGACGAAGTCGCCTGCACCGACGGCCCCCTGCCCCGCTCCGAGCTCGTCGACGTCAACACCACCGACTACGGCTGGACCGCGATCATCATTGTCCGCAAGGGCAACTGGCGGAAGGCCCTCGCCGCTGCTGCGGATATCGCCGCCGCCCTCGACCTGCCCGAGGGCATGGTGCAGATCGAGGAGGCCGTCGGGCAGTCCGCCAAGCGTGCCCGCATCGCCGTCTTCAACTGCAACCCACTCCAAGACGGCACGGACTACCCAGGCCCGCAGATCCTGGACACGGCCACAGGTCAGGCCGAGGTCGGCATCTTCTACGACGGTGAGCCCGCCCGGTACGCCTTCTGGAAGCCCTCCGGGCCCGTGCACACCGTCGTGTACGGGGCCACCGACGGCGGAAAGTCCCGCTTCCTCGACATGCTCCTCGGCACCGAACGGCACAACGGGATCGTCTCCTGGGTGTGCGACCCCCAGGGCGGCCAGTCCCTGCCCCGCTGGCGCGAGGCTGTCGACTGGTACGAGGACACCGCCCAGGGTGGCCTCGCCATGCTCTACGAAGTCCGCAAGATCATGTATGAGCGGTCCGGCCGCTACTCGATGATGAAGTTCACCGACGCCAAGGGCCGCACACTTCGCGGGCGGGACCACTTCGTTGTCGGCGACCCTGACCCGCTGATCGTCATGACGATCGACGAGGCTCACCGCGTCCTCGCGTTGCCCGGGGCGCCTGCCCTGGTCCTGGAGATCGTGCTGATGGCCCGCAAGTGCGGTATCAAGCTCCGACTCGTCTTCCAGGGCCCGAAGGCGAACATGTACGGGAGCGGGCCCGAGTCGACGGACATTCGCGAGCAGCTCCAGTCCGGCAACACGATCATGTTCCGTACCGCGTCGGCGCTCACGGACTCGATCGGTCTGCCCGGGTGGGAGGTCAACCCCAGTCGGCTGCCCATGTACTGGCCCGACAAGACGTCCACTGCCGGGCTGGGCTACATCAAGGGCCCCGACAATCGGCAGGCCCAGTTCCGCGCCCACTTCGACCGCGACCCCGCCCACTGGGCCACCACAGCCACCACGCCCACGCTCGAAGCCTCCGCAGCAGCCTGCACCGGCAAGGCGTACAGCCAGCGCCTCGAGCGGCTCGCGGCCCGACTCCGCGGCGAGACTCCGGTCCTGCCCGACGACGCCTTCACGGACACCACGGCCCCCGCGCAGCGCACCCCCAACAGCGACCCGATCGCCCAAGCCGCCGCCGCCATCGAGCTTGAGGCCCCGGCCGGCAGCGACGACCGCGTCTACGCGTTCCTCCTCGACTGCGCGCGCCCCGTCGGCCGCAACACCATCGCCCAAGAGACCCGCCTCACCGTCTCCGCCGTCAAGAACGCCCTCAGCCGCCTCAAGAAGACCGGGCGAGCCGTCGATGTTGATCGCGGCATCTGGGCCCACCCCGACCACGCAGACGCCCTCACCGACACCGACCTCACCCAAGCCGCATAGGAGCCCCCCGTGACCGTCCACCCCCGCAACCCGCCCACCGCGGCAGACCGCGAGCTCGTCTCCCGGCTTATGGCCGCCGTTGATGACGTCATGGAGACGCCGACCTCGTACCGCGACACCACCCCGCTACCTGCGACCGGCGATGCCCTGCCTGTGGCCCAACCTGGTGTCCCGCCGATGTCGCAGCGCACCACCGACACTCTGCGGGCGGTCATGTACGTCAGCGTGGCGACCGTGCCTCCGGGCCTGATCGCCATCGGCATCCTCGTTGCCTCCGAGCACGCTGACGCCACGGTGATCGGCATGATCTGCGCCGCCCCGGCCGTGCTCGCCCTCGCCATCGCCCGCCTCGTCCGGTCCGCGGGCAAGGCCGTGCCGCCGACGATCCACCAGCACTACACCGGCACCGTCAACCAGCACACCCAGAACGTGAACAGCCACAGTCGGTGGCTGGGTAAGACCACCAACAACCTGTAAGGAGACCGGCCATGGGATACGCCCACTACGAGATCACTCGGAACGGCGAGAAGATCGAAGCCGGATACGGCGTTGCGACCGTCTGCGAAGAAGAAGGCTGCGACGAGAAGATCGACCGCGGCCTGGGCTGCCTCTGCGGCAAGACCCCCGGCGGTGACGAGCACGGCTGCGGCGGCTACTACTGCGGCAAGCACCTCAACATCGGGCCGACGGAGGAAACCGGCGACCTGTGCGACCGCTGCTACGCCAACGTCGAACGCGAAGCCGTCGACGCTTGAACCCACCTACCCGCGGCCCTCGCCACCCTCGGCGGGGGCTGCTGGTGTTGCGCGGGCCATCCAGCGCTCGGTGCCGAGGGAGCGGGTCGGCATCAGGATCGGGGTGAGGCTGGCCAGCACGCACAGGCGCCGTAGCTGCGCGGCACACGACTCCCGCGAATTCGTCTGCACCGTAACCACCAGATCCATACGCGCAGTCTGGCCCATAGGCAGGGCCTATCGAGGCTGAAACCACCATTGCTTGACCGCATGATCTCGCGTATGTCACAGTGCGTTCATCGGAACACACGTGTGTCCGCAGACTCTCAAGCCCCCAGCTTCCGCCGGGGGCTTTCTGCATTCCCGGGGAGGTGCGATGCATCCGACCGAGCTGTACCCCGACGACCTCGTGTACGAGCACGAAGCCTCCGCGGCCACCGGCGTCCCCGGCCCCACGATCCGGCAGTGGGCCAGGCGCGGCAAGATCCGCCGCTATCAAGGCGACCCGACGCAGTACTCCGGCCACGGGCACGAGTACAAGACCATGTACGCGCTCCCCGAAGTGAAGGCGCAGGCAAGCCGCTACCGGCCCATGCCGCAGCGCGCGCCCAAGGCCGCCTAACCCCCGGACGAGGCCTCCGGTCGGGCCCCTTGCCCCGTGTCTGACCCCCAGGCCGACAGGGGCACCCCGCCCCGGAAGCGCAACCGGGGCGGGGCTTGGTCATCAGTAGTCCAGCGGCCTAAGACACCGTGCCGCGTGGGGATCGAGGCCCCAGAGAGATCGCGCGCTCCCTCTCGAACCTGCCCTCGGGCAGGAATGGCACCCGTCGCGGTAGCCCCGGTTCGAATCCGGGCGATGACCAATCCAAGCGTCAAGGAGCCGAGGAGGTAGCCGTGAGCGTAACCGCCGACCAAGCCATCGAGAACGCCGCTCGTCTCCTCGACCGTGCGGAAATCGAGCTCACCAACCTGCCGCTCATGGAACGCCTCGACGAACTTGCCGCCTCCTGGCTGCAGGTTGCTGCGCTGGTCATGGAGCGGGAGCGAGTCTGATGGCTTTTCCGAATGGCACCCCAGTCGTCACTCTCGTCGGCACGCTGCCGTCCGCTGTCGCTGGTACTGGATATGGCGGCCAGGTCGTTCTCACCCCGTCAGCGATCCTCACCGACACCGGCCGGAACGCGGTCTACGCCGGCGGAGGCAAAGCCACCATCACCGACGGCGCCTTCACTGTGCAGGTCATCCCGAACAACGCGGCCGGTGTTGCACCGGCTGGCTGGCGCTGGCGCGTCGACGTGCAGCCCTCGCAGGGGCAGCGGTTCGCGTTCTGGACGGACATCCACGGCAACAGCGGCGACACGATCCGCCTCGAAGACCTGATCCCCGCGCAGGCGCCTGGTGGTGGCACGACCGGCACGCCGGGCAAGAGCGCGTATGAGATCGCCGTCGACGAGGGCTACTCCGGGACCGTCGGCCAGTGGCTGGCGTCCCTCGTCGGACCAGCCGGAGCCACAGGCGCTACCGGTCCCGCGGGGGCGACTGGCGCCACCGGTCCAGCCGGGCCCACCGGCGCGACAGGATCAACGGGAGCGACCGGCCCTACCGGAGCCACTGGAGCCACCGGGCCCGCAGGCTCTACAGGCGCCACCGGGGCGACCGGCCCCGCAGGACCGCAGGGCGAGACCGGTCCGCAAGGCGAGCAAGGTCCTCCCGGCGCGGACGGATCAGAGGCCGAAGCCGAGGCCTACACCGACGCTGCCGTAGCCGCGCATGCGGCCGACACCACCGCGGTCCACGGCATCACCGACACTGCGGCCCTCGAGACCACCAGCGGCGCCACGGCGAAAGTCACCGCCCACACGGCCGCCACAGACCCCCACGGCGACCGGGCCTATGGCGATTCGACGTTCTATCCGCTGGCGTTCGGCAACAACCTGAACACCTTCGTCACCGACCTCCAGAACCGTGTCGGCGGCACCTTCGGCCTAGAGAACCGGGCGACAGCCCTGGAGACCGCGGTCGTCGCCTGGCGGCGGCGCCACCTGCCCGACCCCGTCGTCGCGGACAGTCTGTACGCCGGGGCTGCCCCGTCCATCAGCGTCGCGCAGACCGGTACGCCGACGTCCGGCTACATCAAGTACGCCCCTTCCGGCGTGACCTTGTCCGGCTCGGACGTGACCGGTCCGTTCACCTATCTGGGCGCGGGCAACGTCACGGTCGGCACCGGCACACCGGACTCTACCTACGTGCTGCCGACGTCCCGTTACCCGAACACTCGCGGCAATCTGACCTCCAGCCAATCCGTGTGGAGCGTGGAGTTCGGCACCGACGCGCAGACGTTCCAGCTCCGGTTCAACTACCAGACCGCCGGGATGTACAGGTTGAGCGTCGACGGCCGCAAGGTCGCTGACCTGATGACGGCAGTCGGCGGCACCACGGCCGGTTCCACGCACCTCATGACCGTCGACCTTGGCAGCGCGGCCTCGCGCACGATCAGGTTCGACTTCTACACCGTGCCCTTCGGTGGGGTGTTCCTTCCCCCCACCGCGACCATGTGGTCGACCGTCCCGAGCGGCGGCCGGTTCATGGGATTCGGCGACAGCCTCACCGACGGGAGCAGCATCAACACCGGCGGCGGCGCGGGAACGTGGCTGCACCGCACCGGCCGGCTGCTGGGCTCCAACGACGTTTGGGACGAGGCCCGGGGCGGCACCGGTTACATCACCGCAGGCTCCTTCGCGACTCTCGCGAACCGCGTGGCGGCCGATGTCGTCGCGTGGGCGCCCAGCCGTCTCGTCGTGTGGGCGGGCTACAACGACAACGGTGGCAGCCAGCCCAGCATTGCCACAGCCGCGGCCTCCCTGTACACGACCATCAAGACGGGGCTGCCTCAGTGCGAGGTGTACGTGATCGGCTGCTGGTCACCGTCTGGCAGCCCGGCGTCATCGATCACGAACACCGATGCGACGCTGCAAGCCGCGGCGGCGGCGGCCGGGTTCCCGTTCATCAGCCCCCTCACAGGAGGCTGCTACAACGCGGCAGGCACGCTCGTCGCCACCCACGGCGCATTCATCACCGCCGCCAACGCGTCCACCTACATCGGCGGCGACAGCGTCCACCCCACCGACTCCGGTCACATCTACCTATCCCGCCGCATCACGGCCGCCATCCGGCAGCTCATGCCCGCCTAGAACCAGAGGGGACCGTCATGCAGGAACCGTGGCGCTCAGCCTTGGCCTTCATCCTCGTCATCGCCGTCCTTCTGCTACTGCTCAGGCTGTTCCACGTCATCTGAGCCGCGGCGCCACGGTCGGTCCCGATCGGCAGGGAAGCGACGGGCGTCCGGGTCAGCACTCATCTGCCGCTGGGCTGCAGCAGCAACCAGCACGCCGATCAGCACCGCAGTTGAGAGCAGGACAAGCAGGCCCCATCCTTTGGCGGCGCTGTACAGCAGGACAAGCAGCGCGGCCACGAACACCCCGGCAGGCGCACCAGATCGCATCGGATCCCCCTCGATCGAGTGCGCACACCGTACCGGGACGGAGGCGGCGTGAGCAGACGAACCGGATGGCGCGTGTGCAGCAAGCCGGGATGCCCGGAGTACACGGACCAGGGCGGTCGCTGCCCGGATCACAGGCAGCAGGCAGAACGGGAGCGCGGATCTGCACGGCAGCGCGGCTACGACAAGACGTGGGCGCAGACGCGGGCCGCCTACCTTGCGGCTCACCCGCTGTGTGAGTGCGAGGACTGCCAGGCTCTGCCCGTCTCTCGCCGGCCTGCGGCCACGGACGTTGACCACATCGACGGGCTTGGGCCGAAGGGCCCGCGCGGCCACGACTCTACGAACCTGCGAGCGTTGACGCACGCGCATCACTCACGCCGTACCGCACGTGATCAGCCCGGAGGGTGGAACCGATGAGCAGTAGGACCAAGGCGCAGACCGTCGACGATCAGGGTTCGGCAGAGGAGCAGGCGGAGCGACCGGTCGAGGATGAGGCGACCCGCTGTGGCGCACCGCATCAGCTGCCGTTGCTGGCCCACGTCACGTGCCAGTTGGATGCCGAGGAGCTGGAGCCTGGAGCCGCGGGGCACGAGCACCGGCACGAGGACGGGGACACGGTCTACACGTGGCGTTGATCGACTCGGCGCACTCGGGGTGTTGATCGAGAGGGCTTGGCATGGTCGTTCGTCGAGCCATGCCCCTGACCTGCGGCTATGCCGCTGAGTGGTGATCGATGGGGAGCGGCAGGCCAGGCGCAGTCCTTGATCGGAGGGCCCCTCTGTCGTTGATCAAGGCTCTGACCTGCACCTTTGCGTCTTCGATCTTCGGAACCCCTTGGAAGATCAACCGGATTCGTCACTCTGGGTCATGATCACCTGGGGAGGGGCCCCTTCCAAGATCATCCAAAGGACCGCCGGGGAGGGGCGTCCGACGTCGGGCAGGTCCAGAGCTTTCAAGTTGATCAACGCGCGGGTCGCTACGCTACGGTTTGTGACCGCCAACTCCGCCCGCATCTGCCCCGGTTGCCATGCGTCGATCACTCCGAGCCCTCGTGAGCGCAATCCCCGAAAGTGGTGCAGCGAGGCGTGCCGACAGTGGGCGCGATCGCACCCCGGGCTGCCCCGTACCGGCAATACGACGTGCGCCCAATGCGGCGCTGCCCTCGCAGCCCAGTCGGTGACTGCTCGCTTTTGTTCGCGACGCTGCGGCGAAGTCGCCCGCGGGCAACGCCTGATTGCACCCCTTCCTCTGAGGGAGTGCGCTCTTCCTGAGTGCGGTGCCCAGTTCCAGCCTCGCCGCGAGATGGAGCGCTGCTGCAGCGAGAAGCACGGCAAGCAGCTGTACAACCGGGAGTCTCGCGCCGACGGCCGACAAAAGCCGCCGCGGTGGACAGACGAGCGGCGAGATCGGTACCACCGGCGTCGAGCCCAGAAGAAGGAGACCTCTACCGGCGAGGCAGTGCTGCTTGCCGAGATCGCCGAACGAGACGGGTGGCGCTGCCACATTTGCCAGAAGGCCGTAGACCCGGGACTGGTGTGGCCGCATTCGATGAGCCCGAGCCTTGACCACGTAGTTCCGTTGTCCAAGGGCGGTCCACATGAGCCCAGAAACGTCCGCCTCTCCCACGTGCGCTGCAACACCGCGCGTGGCAACAGGGGCGGTGGAGAGCAACTGCTCTTGACCGGCTGAGCGCAACGCCCGGCCGCGCTTTGCGCCGCAATGGCGCGACCGGAGGAGAAGCTGATGCCGAAAGGTGGAGCACGCGCCCGTTCCGGGCCGGCGCCTGACCCAAACGCGCTACGGCGCGAGCGGGACGTAGGCGAGTGGACCAACCTGCCCGCCGAGGGCCGCCAGGGCGCAACGCCAGACTGGCCACTGACGGAGCAGAAGGAACGGGAAGCTGAGCTGTGGGAGTCACTGTGGCGCAAGCCGCAGGCTCTGATGTGGGAGCGGTACGGACAGCAGCTTGAGGTAGCGCTGTACGTAAGGCGGCTGGTCGAGGCAGAGGAGCCCGGTTCCTTCGTCAACTTGTCGACCCTCGTCCGTCAGATGGCGGACTCGCTGGGGCTGACGACCCCTGGGATGCGGTCGAACCGGTGGCGGATCAACCCCGTTGACGATGTTCCGAAGCCGGCTACGCGGCGTGCAGCTCCCGCGAGGTCGACGTCGCGATCTCGGCTGAAGGTCGTCAAGAGCGATGGAGACTGAGTTCGTCGTCGACTTCCCCACGCTGTGGGTCGCCGCGGACTGGATTGAGCGTCACTGCGTCGTGCCGGACGGTTTCCGCAAGGGCGACCCGTTCCAGATGTACGACTGGCAGCTGTGGTGCACGGCGAACTTCTACCGGATCAAGCCGCGGGCGACGGTCGGGCAGCTGGCGCCGGCATTTCACTACCGAAGGTCGCAGTGCGTCGCCCCACAGAAGACCGGCAAGGGGCCATGGACTGCGGCGATGTGCGCCGCCGAGGGTGTAGGGCCGGTGGTTTTCGACGGCTGGTCCAAGGGAGGGGAAGCCTACGACTGCCGCGACTGGGGATGCGGCTGCGGCTGGGGATACGAGTACGAACCCGGCGAGCCCATGGCCCGACCGTGGCCGACGCCGCTCGTGCAGATCACGGCGTTCTCCGAGGAGCAGACCGACAACGTCTACCGCCCGCTGCAGTCGATGATCCGCAATGGGCCGCTTGGCGAGCTGATGCGCGTGGGCGAGCAGTTCATCCGGCTGCCGAACGACGGCCGTATCGACGTCGTCACCTCGAGCGCGCAGTCCCGGCTGGGTAACCCGGTGACGTTCGTTCTGCAGGACGAGACGCAGCTGTGGACGGTCGCCAACAAGATGGACCGGGTGGCTACGACACAGCGCCGAGGTGCTGCCGGTATGGGCGGTCGGACGATGGAGACAACGAACGCGTGGAACCCGTCGGAGGACAGCGTCGCGCAGCGCACAGCCGAGGCGAAGGTCAAGGACATCTTCCGGTTCCATCGCGTTCCGCCAGCGTCTCTGTCGTACAAGAACAAGGCCGAGCGCCGCAGGATTCACCGGTTCGTCTACGCCGGTTCGACGCACGTGGATCTCGACGCGATCGAGGCCGAGGCCGCGGAGTTGATGGAGAAGGACCCGGAGCAGGCAGAGCGGTTCTTTGGGAACCGCATCGTGTACGGCTCCGGCTCGTGGATGAACGGTGACGCTTGGGACGCTCTCGCGGCACCCCGGGAGGTGCCGGACGGTACGACGGTCGTGGCCGGCTTCGATGGTTCCGACGTCGACGACCACACGGCGCTGCGGCTGGAGACGCTGGATGGCTACCAGTTCACTCCGGTGTTCGGGCCCGATGAGTTGCCGACCATCTGGAATCCAGCCGACTACGGCGGGCAGGTGCCGCGGCTCGAGGTGGACGCCGCGGTGGACGAGGTATTCAAGCGGTACAACGTGCTGCGCTTCTATGCGGATCCGCCGTACTGGGAGTCCGAGGTGGACGCCTGGGCGGAGCGGCATGGAGAGAAGCGGGTCGTCCGCTGGTACACGTACCGCACCGTGCAGATGCACGCCGCTGCCGAGCGACTGCTGACGGACGTGAACAAGGCCGATTCAGTGTTCCGTCACGACGGCTGCATCATCACGGCTGCTCACGTGAGGAACGCCCGCAAGACGGCACGTACCGGAGGGCGCTATGTCCTGAGCAAGGCCAGCCCGGCGCAGAAGATCGACGCCGCTATCCCGAGCATTCTCGCCCACGAGGCTGCAGGCGACGCCGTCGCAGCCGGCGACGCCAAGCCCAAGAAGCGCAGGGCGCGCGGATTCTGATCGAGAGGGGGCCGGATGACGACTCAGCATGCTGTCCAGTCCCCGGAGTGGTGGCGGGATCGCCTGTATGTCGCGTTGTGCAAGCGGACTCAGGACACGAGCGTCTTCGACAGCTACTACGAGTGCGACCACCGGCTGCCGCACCTGCACGAGAAGGCCAGGGAGCCGTTCAAGCGGCTTCTGCGAATGTCTCGGGCGAACTACTGCGAGCTCGTGGTGGACGCGTTCGTCGGACGGCTGGAGGTGGCCGGCTTCCAGTCGGACGCCGAGGGCGACTCGGATGAGAAGGCGTGGCAGCTCTGGCAGGAGAACAACCTCGACGGCGGCTCGCAGCTGGCCTTTCTCGAGGCGGCCATTCGCGGTAACGCCTACCTCATGGTGGAGCCCGATGCCCGCGGCGGCTTCCGCATCACTCCGGAGCATCCGACACAGGTCATCGTCGTCTATCGGCCGGATGCGCCGGGCGTTCCGGCCGCGGCGCTGAAGCTGTGGCTGGATGACTGGACTGGGCGGATGTGCTGCACGCTCTACCTGCCGAGCAACATCTACAAGTTCGACGCTCCGGAGCCGAAGACAGGCGGCAACCCCGTGTGGGTGCGCCGCGAAGTCAAGGGCGAGGAGTGGGGCGGCAAGAACGTCCTGGGCGAGGTGCCGTTCGGGGAGTTGGCGAACCGGCCGCGGATGCTGAAGCCGGGCGCTTCGGAACTGCGCTCGGTGGTGGGGATCCAGGATCGGATCAACAAGACGATCACGGACCGGATGATGACTCAGGAGTATGCGGCGTTTCCGCAGCGCTGGGTGACCGGGATGGAGATCCCTGTCGACGAGAACGGTCAGGACATTGAGCCGTTCAACATCGGCCAGGACAAGATCCTCATGGCGGAGGAGGCTGGCGCCAAGTTCGGCCAGTTCGCCGCGGCGGACCTGACGGGCTACCTGAAAGCCAAGGAAGCGGATGTCCACGACATCGCCGCCATCACCTCGACCCCGCCGCACTACCTCCTCGGCAGCATGGTCAACCTGTCGGCAGAGGCTCTGAAGGCTGCGGAAGCGGGCCTCATCCACAAGATCTACCAGCGGCGCCGGTTCCTCGAGGAGGGGCTGGAGCGGACGATGCGGCTGGCGGGGATCGCGTCGTCGCAGGCCCGGATCGTGTGGAAGTCCCCGGAGTGGCGCACTGAGGGTGAGCTGGTGGATGCCTTGGTGAAGATGGCGACTCTCGGTGTGCCGCGTGAGGTGCTGTGGGAGCGCTGGGGTGCCACGCCGCAGGAGATCGAACGCTGGCGGCAGCTCAGTCAGGATGCCCTCGACCGGGTCATAGCGGGGGATGTGGCAGCCGAGTACGGGCCCAAGCCCCCGGCCGAGGCGTCTCTCGCAGAGCAGGGGTAGACGGTGGCGCCGACGGCGCGGCAGATCGCGTTGCAGCAGTACCGGCGGCAGCAACGGATCGTGCGGCGCTCCTCCGACCGCGTGCAGGAGCTGTGGCGGCTCCTGGACCTCGCCGACCTATCGGGCTCTTGGGATGCGGGCATCGGCAGCCGCATGGCCGCCACGGTGGCCGCGGCGCAACTCGCATCCGCCGAGTTGGCTAACGACTACGTGGACGAGGTGGTGGAGGCCGAAGGCGCCGACCCGATCCGGTCGGGAAGGGCTCGCGCTGCGGCGTTCGCAGGGGCTGCCGCAGATGGCCGTCCGCTGGAGTCGCTGATGTACCTGTCGGTCATCTCGACCAAGCAGGGCATTGCCGGGGGCATGTCGGTCGACGACGCGCTCATGACGGGTCTGCGGCAGGCGCTGCGGCTGTCCTCATCGGAGGTCACACAGGCGGGTCGCGGCGCGACCGGCGTATCCATGGCGGGCAAGCGAACGATCCAGGGCTACGTGCGGGTCGTGCAGCCTCCCGCTTGCGGCAGGTGCATCATCCTCGCCGGCACTGAGTGGGGCTGGAACAAGGGCTTTCAGCGGCACCCCAAGTGTGACTGCATCCACCTGCCGACGACGCTGATCGCCCGGAACCAGGGCGCGGGACGCCGGACATCAATCGGTGCGGACGAGTTCTCGCCGACCACCCGGCCGGGTTCCGGCAGGCGGGGTTTTATCGACCCGCACGCGTACTTCAACCGGCTCTCCCGGGCCGAACAGGACCGCGTGTTCACGGCGGCCGGGGCCAGGGCGATCCGCGAAGGCGGCGACATCTACGCCATCGTCAATGCCCGCCGCGGCATGTACACCACGACGACCTACGGTCGCACGGTGCGCGCGACCCGCGAGGGCACTACGCGTCGCGGGTCGTTCTATCGCTCCGAGCGAGCCCGCGATATCGCCCGCGGCAGAGTCCCCGGGGACATCGGCCGTGGGTACCGGCTCACCACACCTCGTCTCCTCCCTGAGGAGATCTTCGAGCTCGCGGAATCCCGCGACGAGGCGATCGCCATGCTGCGGCGCTTCGGCTACCTGACCTGACCGCGCGCAATGCGCGGCCTTATCCCGCAACGGGAGAGCACCATGTCCGAAACTGCAACCGAACCATCCGTGCCCGAAGGTGGAGACCCCGCAGGGCAGACGCCCGAGGCCGCCGCGCAGGCCGAGCACGCTGGCGACGTCCCTCTGGGGGCCGCGGGCGAGAAGGCCCTCGCGGAGTGGAAGCAGCGCGCCAGGGCGGCCGAGAAGACCAACAAGGAGCACGCCGCACGCCTCCAGGAGATCGAGGACCGCGACAAGTCCGAAGTCCAGAAGGCAGGCGAACGGGCCACGAAGGCCGAGCAGCGGGCCACCGCAATGGTGGAACGCGCCGCCCGCGCCGAAGTGAAGGCCCTGGCCTCCGCCACCTTCGCTGACCCGTCCGATGCTGCCGCGTTCCTGCGTCTCGGCGACTTCGTCGACGACGACGGCGACATCGACACCAAGGGCATCGAGAAGGCGCTCGCCGACCTGCTCAAGACCAAGCCGCACCTGGCCAAGGTGGCGGCATCCCCGTCGTTCGACGGCGGGGCGCGTCGGACGGCGGACAAGCCGACGTCCATGAATGACCTGATCCGCCAGAAGGCGGCGAAGTAACTCTGTCCGGCCCGGCGAGACCCGGCCGGCCATTCCCAGGAAAGGCAGGCACAAGCCGTGGCCTACAACAACCTGACGAGCCGCACCGACGCCGCGGCTCTCATCCCCGAAGAGGTCTCCAAGGAGATGCTCGGCAAGGCCGTAGAGGACTCTGCGGCTCTGAAGCTGTTCAAGCGAATCCCGGTGGCACGCGGCCAGCTTCGGCTGCCGGTGCTGTCGGCTCTGCCGGTCGCCTACTGGGTGTCGGGCGACACCGGTCTGAAGCAGACCACTGAGGTGAACTGGGCGAACAAGTTCCTCAACATCGAGGAAATGGCGACGATCGTCCCGTTCCCCGACAACGTCCTCGCCGACACCGACGCGGACCTGTGGGATGAGGCCGAGCCGCTGGTGCGCGAAGCGTTCGGGCGTCTCCTCGACTCCACCATCTTCTTCGGGACGAACGCGCCCAGCTCATTCCCGACGAACATCCTCTCCGCGGCCACGGCGGCCGGGAACTCCGTGAACGAGGGTTCCACCGCCGCCCAGGGTGGCTTCTACGGCGACGTAGACAACGTCTACGAGAAGGTCGAAGCTGACGGCTTCGAGGTCAACGGCTGGGTCGCGGCGACCTCCGCGAAGAGCAAGCTCCGCCGCGCCCGCGACACCCAGGGCCGCAAGCTGGACGAGGCCCGCGCTTCCGGTGACCTCCGTACCCTGGACGGCTACCCGATCGAGTACGCCATGAAGGGCCTGTTCCCGCTCGCCGGCGGAGTCGGCGTCGACGGCGTTCGGCTGTTCGGCGGCGACTGGGACGAATTCGTGATCGGCGTCCGATCGGACATCACCATGAAGATCCTCGACCAGGCCGTCATCCAGGACAACACGGGCGCGATCATCTACAACTTGGCCCAGCAAGATATGACTGCGGTCAGGCTCACGTTCCGCGTCGGGTGGCAGGTCTCGAACCGCATCAACAACGAGCAGCCCACCGAGGGATCCCGCTACCCCGTCGGCGTTCTCAAGACCGTCGGCGCCTGACCAGCTAGAATGCTGGCAGGCGGAGGCTAGGGTAGCTCCCGAAAAGCGTTCCCTGAGCGCCTGCCTCCGCCCTGTGTCCTTCAGGGCCTCGCCTTCAGGGAGCGAGAATTGAAAACCTGCAGAGACTGCGGGAAAGAGCTGCCCTACTCGGAGTTCTACAAGAATCAGAACGTGCGCGACGGGTACCTCAACTGGTGCAGGGAATGCAATCGCACCCGGTACGGCAGCGGTAGGTCCGAGCGAGCCAAGAGGGATCGACTCTATTTTCAGCAGATCAAGCTGGAGCGGGGCTGCACGGATTGCGGCTACAGGGCGAACCCCGTTGCTCTCGACTTCGATCACCTGCCTGGCCAGGTGAAGCTCTACCGGATTGCCTGCATGGCGGGCATGAGCCGAGCATTGATCGACGCCGAGATCGCCAAGTGCGAAGTCGTCTGCGCCAACTGCCATCGCATACGGACTGCTGACCGCCTCGCCAGCGATTCCGCCGACGACGGCAACGAACTCGCCGTGTAGACCATCAACCCAAGGGCGCCTGGAGGCAACTCCTCAGGCGCCCTTCTGTATGCCCCAAGGAGACTGACATGGGAGACACCGCGCCCCTCGTGCGGGTCATCGAGGTCGACGTACCGGCCGTTTCGACGGCTGGAAACGACGACGACACTGTGGTCGCGCAGGCCCCGTTCGACTGCACCGTGACTGCGGTGGAGTACGTCCCGGAGGCCGCCATCACCGGCGCCGCCACCAACAACCGGACCGTGTCCCTGGTCAACAAGGGGCAGGCCGGATCGGGGACCACCACCGTGGCGTCGCTCCAGTTCGACAACGGCGTCAACGCCACAGCGAACAACGAGCGGGCCATCACGCTGTCCGGTACCGCAGCGAACCTCGTGCTGGCCGCTGGCGACACCCTGCAGTGGCGGTCGATTCACGTCGCGACCGGCATCGCCGACCCGGGCGGCATCGTCCGGATCACCATCTCCCGGAACTAGGAGGCCCGTCGTGGCTACGACCCGATCGAGCAAGCCGGCCGGAGAGCCGGAGAACCAGCCCATCCCGGCGGACGACGACGTTGCCAAGGAAGTCCAGCGCCGCACCGACAAGGCGCAGGAGCAGGGCTTCTACGGCGTAGAGACGGACCCGACTCCGAACGAGCACTACACCGTTGCCGGCGTCGTCGAGGGGAAGCCGACCCCCGAGACGGACAAGGACGCGGCGGCCGAAGCCCGCAAGGCCGCCGGACTGGCCTGACCATGGGGCTTGCCTCGAAGGTCGGCTACCGGATCCGCCTGTTCAAAATCAGGCGGATCCGGCGGCGACACCCAGAACGAATCGCGCCCATGATGCTCAGCCGCATGCTGGCGGACATGGGCCTGAACGAGCGCGGCCAGCGTCGAGCCGTGGAAGCCGCCGATTGAGGAGGTCACCATGGCGCTACCCCCGTTTGCCACGGCGGCCGAACTGGCCGCGGCTACTCAGGCGGACATTCCCGAGGCCACAGCAGACCTGGCGCTCGCTTCAGCCTCGGCGATCATCCGGGGCTGGACGCGCCAGGACATCACCCGGGTATCCGACGACATGGTCATGCTGCGGGTATTGAACGAGTCCGAGCTCGTCCTGCCTCAGCGGCCCGTGGTGTCGGTGTCGCAGGTCCGCGTGAACAGCCTGGTCCTCCAGGACTGGGTGCTATCCGGCGAGCGACTGCTGCGTACCGGCGGGTGGCGGCGGCTTCCGGGCACCACGACGTACCCCGACCCGGGACTGGTCGAAGTCACCTACACGCACGGCTGGGAGGAAGTCCCGGACGACGTGCGGGCCGTATGCCTGGATCTGGCGTCGATGACTGTCACCAACCCGACAGGGCTGCGTGAGGTGGCCATCGATGACTACCGGCGGGTGTTCGCGTCCGAGACTCTCGGCTCGGGCACTCTGTCGGATGCCCACCGGAGCATGCTGACGCCGTACCGGCGCCGGTTCGGCACGGTCGGGCTGCGGTGAGCGCCCTCGACGCCGCCCTGGCTGCGGGCAGGGCGGAGGCTGAGGCGCGCATGACGGACCAGGTTCGCCTGTATCGGCAGACTGCGGACACGTTCGACCGCACAACCGGCACCACGGTCCCCGGGGCGCAGACGACGCTCTACACGGGCAAGGCCCGGGTGAAACCGGTCCACGTTTCGGCCGGCGAGGAGACTGTCGCCGGGGAACGCGAAGTCGCAGGTCGCCGATATGAGGTCCACGTCCCGTGGGGCACGCCCCTGCCCGACGGCGTGCGCGTGCTGCCCGGCGACCGTGTCGGGGTCATCAGCTCCACAGACACCCGCCTGGTTGACACGGTGCTGTGGGTGACGGGCGCCGAGTTCGGCTCTCAGGCAACAGCATGGCGAATCAGCGTGGAGGACAGGTCATGAGCGGTATCCGGTTCGACACGTCTGACGTGCGACGCCTGGAACGTCATCTGGCCCGGGTCGTACCGCGGGCACAGCGCGACGCCCACAGCGTGCTGGTTCGAGGCGCGCTGAACATCAAAAACGACTGGCGGGCCAACGCGCGCGCGACCGCCGGCAGTCACGGCAAGCACTACCCGCGGTCCATCGGCTACGACATCTGGCCCTTCACCCGGGACGTCACCGTGGCGGTCATTGGCCCGGACAAGGGCGGACCGCAGGGCGCTCTCGGCAACCTGCTCGAGTACGGCTCAGTGAAGAACCCGCCGCACAACGACGGCGGCCGGGCCCTGGCGGCTGAACTGCCCCGCTTCGAGGCGCAGATGGAGCTGATCGCGCGCCGCGGCTTGGCATGGTGGTGAGCCGATGACGACTCCCACAGTGCTGCCGCATATGGATGCGGTACAGGCGGCCCTCACAGCCACGGGCCTGACTGTGTACCTGGGCGGCACCCCCACCTCGAGCGGCTGGGTGCCGCCGGACAAGTTCGCCGTGCTGTATTTCGACCCAGGCATGGCTGTGCGGGAGTCGCTGGCCGACAGGCGCACCGACTTCGACGTGACGTTCCAGGTCACATGTGTCGGGGGCTCGGTCGAGCGCGCGCTGTGGGTCGCGGACAAGGTCCGACAGGCCCTGTCCGTGCAGCTCACGGTGGCTGGGCGTGCCAGCTGGCGTCCGGAGGATCTGGGCGGGCCGCCGGTCGCTCGCGACGACGACGTCACCCCACCCCTCTGGTTCCTGCCGGTGCAGTACCGGCTGAAGTCCACCTCCTAGGAGCACCCCATGGCCCTTCTGGCCCAGCAGGTCATCTCACTGGCCGGCACCACACCCACATACTCGGCGGCTGCCGCGTCGACCACCGTCACGTGCGGCGAGCGCAGCTTCCTCCACGTCAAGAACACCAACGGCTCCAGCATGACCGTCACCATCACGGCGACAGCCAAGGTGCGCGGCCAGGGCGTCGCCGACATCGTGGTGACGGTGCCCGCGACGACAGGCGACAAGCTGATTGGCCCACTCACCGCAGACCTCTTCGCTTCGGCTGCGGACGGCGTGAGCGCGTCGATCACCTACTCGTCCACGACCAGCGTCACCGTCGCGAACATCGTGATCTGACGCCCCCTAGTCCCGCCTGCCCCGTCGCCCGGGGCTTTTTTCATGCCCTGAGGAGGGTTCATGTCTGACCTGATCAGCGACGGAATGACCAAGGTGGTCTGGGCGTCGACAATCAGCAACATCAACGCGCCGACCACGTCCGAGCTGAACGCGGGCAGTGACTTCACGACCCGTATCACCCCGGACGGGCTGAAGATCGACCCGTCGACGGCGGACGTCGACACGTCCAGCCTGGCCTCGACGTTCGACACCAAGACTGTCGGCAGGGTCGGCTACGACACCGAGCTCACCTTCAAGCGGGGCACCACCGGCGGCGAAGACCTCCCGTTCACGACACTGAAGTACGGCGTGTCCGGCTACCTCGTCGTCCGCCGCGGCGTCGCCTACGCGACAGCCTGGGCGTCGTCCCAGAAGTGCGAGGTCTACCCGATCACGTGCGGTGAGCCGCAGAACAGCTCCCCGGCTGCCAACGAGGTCATGAAGTTCGTGAGCCCGATGAAGGTGACCAGCCCGCCCGCGACTGCCGCCACGGTGGCCTGATGGGCAGCAACATCGAGGACATCCTCAAGCGCGCCAAGCCCCGCGAGCGCACCGTCAAGGTGTGCATCGCGGGGGACCTGGCCGGCGAGGTCGAGCGCCTCGAGGAGGAACTCGCCCAGGTGGCGGAGGACTGGCAGCCGCAGAACCTTGCCGAAGCGCATCCGGGCCGGGAGATCTCCGAGCGGATCGCCGCCCTGCGGGCGCAGATGCGCGAGAGCGAGGTGCCCTTCCTCCTGCGGTACATCGGGGACGAGAAGTATTCGTCGCTGGTCGCCGCGCACCCGTCGGAGGATCCGAAGGAGCTGTTCGACTCGGACACGTTCCCGCGTGCGCTGATCGCGGCCTGCTGTGTCGACCCGGTGATGACCGAGGAGCAGGCCAAGGAGCTGTTCGAGGTCATCACGCAGGGGCAGATCAAGGACCTGTTCGACGCTGCGTGGGACGTCCACAACAGCAGCGGCATCGTCCCTTTCTCGTTGGCCGCCTCCGCGCTCCTGGCGGGCCTTGGCGGCGAGAAGTAGAGACCGCACGGGCCTGGGGTGTCCCGCGGTCCATCTTCCTCGGGCGTCCCTGGCCGGCGGCCGGTGAGCCGCTGTGGACCGAGGAGGACCGCGGCTGGGCGCTGGCTCTGGCCGAAGTGGAGGCGGACCAGTGCCCGGAGTGCGGGCAGCCGTGGCATGAGGCCACCAACCCTGACCACGAGTTCGCCTACTCAGCCAAGCTGATCATGTGCCACGCCTGCGCCACCTCGGCAAAGACCGTCCGCGCACACCAGGACGGGCGCGGCAGCACCGACGGACTGCACGTCCATATCGAGAAGCGCGGACGGGGGTGACCCATGGCTGTCCGTACCGTCACCGTCCGGCTGCGCGCCGACATCTCCAACTACACCCGCGGCATGCGCGATGCGGCCCGGAGCACATCACAGATCGCCGGGGCGGGCGCTGCGGTGTCGACCGCGCTCGTGGCAGGGTTCGCTGTGGCTGCTGCAAGCGCGGCGAAGTTCGACAAGGCCATGTCGAATGTGCGGGCCGTCACGCAGGCCAGCTCAGGGGACATGGGCAAGCTGCGGGCTGCGGCGCTCGAGGCGGCTAAGACGACGAAGTATTCGGCGGGCGAGGCTGCGGACGCTGAGGCGGAGCTGGCGCGTGCCGGTGTCGACACGGCGGACATCATCGGCGGCGCGCTGAAGGGTGCCCTGTCGCTGGCCGCGTCCGGGCAGATCGACCTGTCCGAGTCGGCCACTGTCGCCGCCCAGGCGATGAACACATTCGGTCTCGCGGGCAGGGATGTTGAGCACGTCGCCGACCTCCTGTCGGCGGGCGCGAACAAGTCCGCGGCGGATGTCCACGGCCTCGGCATGTCGCTGCGCATGGGCGGCCTGCTGGCGCATCAGACGGGCCTGTCCATCGAGGACACGGTGGGTGTGCTGGCGGCGTTCGCCGACCATGCCCTGATCGGCTCGGACGCTGGTACGTCGCTGAAGGTCATGTTGCAGCGGCTGGTGCCGCAGTCCAAAGAGGCCCAGGCCGCGATGGACGCGATCGGCTTCTCGGCCTACGACTCCACCGGCAAGTTCGTCGGGCTGACCGAGCTGTCGGCCCGCATGAAGACCAGCTTCAGCAAGCTGACGCCCGAGGCCCGCAATGCGGCCATGGCGACCATCTTCGGCGCGGACGCGGTCCGCTCGGCGACCATCCTGTACGAGCTCGGCGCCGACGGCATCAAGGAGTACGTGAACGCCGTCAACGACCAGGGTGCCGCCGCACGCACTGCCGCCGTCCAGACCGACAACCTCATCGGCGACTTCGACCGGCTCAAGTCCGCCATTGAGGTCGCGCTGATCGAGGGCGGCTCGTCGGCCAACGGCATGCTCCGCGACATGACCCAGTTCGTCACACGGCTGGTCAACGCCTACAACGACCTTCCGCCCAGCGTGCAGCACGCCGTCACGCTGACCTCCGGGTTCGCGGGCACCGCGGGTCTGGCCGGTGCGGCTCTGCTGCTGCTCCTTCCCCGCATCGCCGCCACCAGGGCAGCATTGGTGTCCATGGGGGTCACGGCCGCCCGTACCCGGGCAGCGATGATGGGCCTCGGTCGGATGTCGATCGTCCTCGTCGGCATGGCCGCCATGACGTGGAGCGTCGACAAGCTCACCGCCGGGCTCCAGAAGGCCCCGCCCAGTGCGGCGAAGCTGGCCGAGGCGCTCGTCGACCTCGCCCAGAAGGGCAAGGTCGCTGGCGAGCTGTCCAAGACGTTCGGCGAGGACATGGACGGCCTCGGCGAGGCCGTCGCACGCATCGCCCACCCGGGCGCCCTGGACCGAGTCGAGGACTTCTTCGGCACGTTCGATCCGGGTACCGAGTTCGGTGGCCCGGGGCTGGACCGCGCCAAGCAGAAGGTCACCGCTCTCGACCAGGCTCTCGCCACGCTCGTGCAGAGCGGAGCCACGAGGGAAGCGGCCACGGCGTTCGCCAGCTTCGCCAAGGAAGCGAACGCGGGCGGCACCTCCACAGCGAAGTTCCGCACCCTGCTGCCTCAGTACACCGAGGCCCTGGCAGGTGCCGCGGTGCAGCAGAAGACCACCGCCGATACGCAGGGCGAGCTGGGGGACGCCACCCAGCTGACCGCAGACCAGATGGCTGACCAGCGCACCGAGGCCGAGAAGCTCAGCGACGCACTCAAGGCTCTCAACGGGTTCGCCATCAGCGCGGCCGAGGGCGAGATCGGCTTCCGCGACTCCATGTCGAAACTGTCAGAGGTCGTGAAGGAGAACGGCGTCTCGCTGGACGTCACGACGAAGAAGGGCCGCGAGACGAAGACGGCGTTCCTGGATGCCGCCAAGGCCGCCATGGACCACGGCCAGGCAGTTGCGGAGCAGTCGGGGTCTATCGACGCAGGCAACGCGGTCCTCGAGCAAGACATCGCCCTGCTGCGCGCATCCATGGGTGCGGCGGGGCTGTCCAAGGCCGCGATCGACCAGCTGACGAAGGCCTACCTCCGACTGCCCGAGTCGGCGTCGACTACGTTCACCACCCCCGGGGCAGCTAGGGCGGCAGCCGCTATCGCGGACCTGCGTCAGAAGCTCATGGCTGTCCCGCCGGGCAAGACCATCACGGTGAAGGCGCCGACCGCGGCCGTGGTCAAGGCGCTCGAGGCCGCCGGGTACAGCGTCAAGAAGATCCCCGGCAGCAAGAAGGTCACCATCACCGCGCCCACCGGGACCGCGGTCGCGAACGCGATGGCCCTGAAGCGGGCCCTGGATGCCATCCAGGGCAAGACCGTGACCGTCGTGACCCGGCACGTGAAGGTCGAGACCGGTGAGGCCACCCGCCGGGAGCTGACGCCGGGGAAGTACGCGCGAGGCGGCGCCATTCGCACATGGCCCGGGGGCGGACCCATCTACGGGCCGGGCACGGGCACATCGGACTCGATCCCGGCGCTCGTCAGCAACGGCGAGTACGTGATCAAGGCTGACGCGGTCCGCAAGTACGGCGTCGCCATGTTCAACCGGCTCAACGCCATGCGCTACGCGTCCGGTGGCTCGGTCGGCACCTACGACCCGACGGAGCTCGCCGTCCTCGGCGGCGCCGGCGCGGGCCTGTCGCGCTACAACGAGCTCGTCGGGCAACTGCGGGAGGCGTGGAAGGAGTACAAGGCCGCGGTCGCCGAGCTGAACAAGGTCCGCAAAGGCAAGTCCACGGCGGCCGAGCGTCGCGAAGCAGCCCAGCGGGTCACGGCGACCCGCGGCACGGTGTTCAACCTGGACGCCAAGCTGGGCCTCGCCCGCGGCGCGCAGGCACCCGCGGTGTTCAACCTGAACGCGTACCAGAAGCAGCTGTACAACTCTCTGCGGGCAACACAGATCTGGCGCACCAACCTCGCCAGGATCGCCACCCGCGGCGGACAGGAAGTCGCGGATCTCCTCGAAGGAATGGGCGAGGAGGGTGTCGCGCTGGTCAACAAGCTGGCCGGCGCTTCCGCGAAGCAGTTCACGGCGATCGTGGCCCAGCTCAAGGCAACCGCCGGACTGGCGCAGGCCACCCTGGCGGACTTCACCAAGCAGCTCACTACCAGCACCAATCAGAGCGCGCAGTTCGCGAAGGACATCCAGACGCTCGCGTCGCGGGGTTTCGGCGATCTGGCCCAGGCCCTAGCAGCACAAGGCGACTCGTCGGCGATGGCGCTCGCCCACCAGGCCGTGGGCAACTCCAAGAGTGCAACGGCCGCCAACGCCGCAGTCGGCAAGGCGAACGCGGCCCTCACCGGGGACGACCTCACCAGTGCTGTGATCCTGCTGTCGACGCTGCGGGCTGCTCCGAATCGCGGCTGGGAGGATCTGATCGCGGCCGGGCTGTCGGCTGATGTGCTGCGGCGCATCGTGCCTCACATGCTCGGGCAGATCGCCCTGCTCCCGGCACTCAACAAGGCGCGCTTCCTTGCCCAGTGGAACTCCGGTGGCACGGTGGCGATGGCCCGCGGCGGCATCCTCACCCGGCCGTCTCTCGTCCTGGGCGGCGAGGCCGGGGTGCCGGAGTCGTGGATCCCGCACGACGGGAGCACCCGCTCTCGGACCCTGCTGTCTGCGACTGCCGCCGCCATGGGCTACCAGCTCGTCCCCGCTGGCCGATACGGCAGCAGCGGATCAGCCGTCGCCGCCGCAGCACCGAGCGCGATCGCTGTGCAGGTGTTCGTTGGCGATCGGGAGATCCGGGACATCGTGCGCGTGGAGGCCACGCCGATCGTCCGTGCCTCCGAAGAGCGGGCCGCATACCGGGCACGGGTGGGGAGGCACTGAATGACCATCTCCCACATCGGTGTTGGGGCCCTCTCGCAGGCAGCCACGAGCATCACTCCTGCCTTTCCGGCCGGGGCCACGACCGGGCGGCTCGCCATCCTGGTCGTGGTCTCCGGCCACCCGACCGAATCCATCCCTACGACCCCGTCGGGATGGTCGTCGGCAGGATCGTTCTCCGGCGGCACGGGATCGTTCGGGTCCGGTACGGGACCGCGCCGCCTGTCGCTGTTCACCCGCGTCCTGCTCGGTTCGGACACGGCCCCGACGACGCAGCTCCCGACAGGTACCGGCTCGCTGATCGCGGGCCGGATCCACGTCCTCTCGCGTAGCGCCGGGACGGGCTGGCGGTGGGCGACAGCCTTCGGAGAGGACACCACGAGCGGCACCGGGTTCTCCGGCGCATCCGCGTCGCCCTTGACCTGGGCGGCGGGTGACTTCGCGCTGCTCGGATACGCGTTGTCCGCGTCCACGGCCTCTGCGACCGCCGAAGCCGTGACGGCCTCAGGAATCACGTTCGGCACGGTGACCGAGCAGGCCGACGACTCGCTCACCACCGGCAACGCCGGACGTCTGGTTGATGCAACAGGCACCGTGTCGTCCGGCTCCGGCACCCAGGCGCCCACCGTCACGGCGACACTCGGTGCGGCGGCGGCCGGCGTTGCCGGAGTGCTGCGGATCCGCGAGGCCACCGCAGCCATCAGCGCGACCGCGCAGACAGTCTTCCCACCGCGGATCCTGTGCTCGGTCACCGGCATGCTCGCCGAGGACATTGTGGAAGCCACCATCTACCGGGTGGTCGGCACCACGCGCACGCCCGTCCGGGCAGCCAGCGATGTCGACGTGACCGGCCAAGCCGCGCTGCTCCGTGTCGACGCCGAGCAGCCGTTCGGCGTATCCACGTCCTACGCCGCAGACTTGACCGACTCGGCCGGCGGATCCTGGACAGTCACCTCCGGGTCCATCACTTCCACCGTGTCCGCCGACGTCATCAGCGACGCAGTCCGCGGCGTGGGCGCCGCCGTGACGATCAGGTCGTGGCCGGACAAGAAGCGAACCCGGGAAGCAGCGGTCTTCAACGTGGGCGGGCGCCTGGTATCGGTGGCCCGGCCCCGTTCCAGCGCCCAGGCGACCGTGGGCGTGTCCACCGCGAGCGAGGCCGACGGCGACGCCCTACAGGAAGTCCTGGACGGCGCCACCGAGGGAGTCATCCTCATCCGAGGCCAGACGACCCTCGCCGGCGTCGACGGCCACCTGGCCGCACTGTCTGACTCCGAGGACCGCGCCTGGTACAACCCGCGCCGAGAATGGGCGCTGGACATCTTCGAGACCGAGCCATGGCCCGACGTACTGGAGGCGGCCGGCTTCACGCTCCAGGACATCGCGGACAACTACGCGACCCTGCTCGACCTCTCCAACGCCTACGCCACGCTCCTGGCCATCGCGCAGGCAGACCTGGGGGTGTGAGACATGCTGGACATGTCCACGGCCGCGCTGGCCGTCGTCCAGCGCTCCCACACCATGCGGGTGCGCGTCGAGTCCTGGCGCGACGGAGAACTCCTCTCCGACGACGTCCCGGTATCCGATGGCAGCGAGGAACGAGACCGCTCTCTGGCCGTACCGGAGCGAATCACCCTGTCCGTACCTCGCCGCGACCGCGGCACCGACTGGAGCCCCATCGACCCAGATCACCCGCTCGCCGCCTACGGACAGCAAGTCCGCGTCTCCTACGGAGTCGACGTCGGCGGTAGCTACGAGTGGATCAACAGGGGCTGGTTCGTCGTCACCGAAACGGCGACCGATGACGACACGGTCAGCGTCCAGGCCGAAGGGCTACTCACGCTGATCGACGAGGCCAAATTCGCTGCACCCTTCCAGCCCTCGGGCACTCTTCAGTCCACCGTGCAGGCCCTCGTCGAGCCCGCGCTGACCGTCGAGGTGGATGCTGCCCTGGTCGACAGATCGGTACCGGTGGGCATGCAGTGGGACGACGACCGGCTCGGCGCCCTGCATGAAGTCCTCGACGCCTGGCCCGCGGTGCCGCGCGTCACGGAAGACGGGGTGCTGCGCATCGAGCCGCTCACTGACACGGGCACGGCTGTGCTGTCCCTGACCGACGGCACCGGTGGCACGGTGATCAAGTGGCAGGCGTCCTCAAGCCGTGCCGGCGCAGCTACCGTGGTCGTCGCCCGCGGCGAGGGATCTTCCGGGACGCAGATACAGGGCGTCGCCTACGACACCGACTTCTCCTCACCACTGCGCTCCGGCGGCCCGTTCTCTCCGCTGCCTGTGCCGTACTTCTTCACGTCACCGCTGCTGGCCACAGTCGCCCAATGCCGGGCGGCAGCCGCCAACACCCTGGAGCGACTTCGCCGCGGAGCAGGACGTCGCCTGACAGTAACGCTGCTGCCCCACCCAGGCCTGATGACCGGGGACGTCGTGGCCCTGACAGGTGCCGGGCTGAACGCCACCCCCTGCATGATCGAAACCCTGTCGCTTCCGTACTCGCCCGGCGAGATGCGCCTGACCGTAAGGGTGCTGTAGATGGCCGACTGGAGCGACGTCAAAGTCTCCCTCGCCGGAACGGGCACGTTCCTCGGGCGGGCCGACTCGGCCGTATCCGGTGCCGCATGCACCGCGACCGTGGGCGGCATCCAGATCACCGTGCGCACGGTCAACGGGCTGACCGTCGCGGTCAACGACACGCTGCTCATCCACCGGGTCGGCTCGGTCTACTGGGCAGTCGGCGTGGCTGCCGCGGCGCCAGCCGTACCCCCACCCCCACCGGCAATCCCCGACGCCACACCGCCCGACGCCGGGGACCCCGCGCCCATCCCCAAGCCGACCGTCACCACCGGCACCCTGACCTGCACCCCCGTGTCCACCGCCACCTACCGAGACGGAAAGTGGCGCACCGACATCGGGCCGGTCGGCAGCGCCGACACCTACCAAGGCCGCTACTCCGGCAGCTCCTACGGACGCATGACCGGATGCGCCTTCTACGGCAGCAAACCCCGCACGATCGCCGGCGCGACCGTCACCCGGGCCACCCTGCGCGTGCGACGACTCACCAGCGGCGACTTCGCAGCCCGCACAGCAACCCTCCGCCTCGTCAGCCAGTCCACCCGCCCAGCAGGGGCACCCACGCTCAATGAGACGACCAGTGGCCCTTCCCTGGCCGTGAACGCCACAACCAGCGGCTTCGTCGTACCCAACTCGTGGGCACAAGCCATGGTCAACGGGACCCGCGGCGGACTCGCCATCTCGATCAGTTCCGACGACCCCTACATCCGCTGGGCCGGACGCGGCTCCTGGTCCGCCGCCTGGACCCTGACGATCAACTGGAGGCGCGGATGACCCAGCAGACCAGCAAGGGCATCACCTACCCCGAGTCGACCGACCACTCCCGCATCTGGGAGCACATACAGACACTGGCGGGGAACGTCGACGGGCTACTGCTCGGCACGCCCGACGTCCAGGTCTTCACCTCCTCAGGCACCTGGAACAAACCGGCCGGAGCCCTCTGGGTAGTTGTCGAGGTCGTCGCCGGAGGAGGCGGCTCCGGCGGCGTGGGCTCCACCAGCTCCGGCCAGGGTTCCTGCTCAGGCGGAGGCGGCGGCGGCGAGTCCGCGCGCGGGACCTTCTCCGCAGCGTCCCTCGGCAGCTCCGTCGCCGTCACAGTCGGCGCAGGCGGTACCGCAGGCGGCGCCGGCCCCGGCAACGGAGGAGCTGGCGGAACCTCGTCCTTCGGCGCCTCGGTCACCGCCATCGGTGGCACCGGCGGTCTTGCCTGTACGGGCACCTCCGGCAACCTGTTCGCCGGCAGCGGCGACGGCGGCACCGGCGGCACTGGCGGCTCATTCCGCATGCAAGGCGGCGCCGGATCGACCGGCCTCGTCATCTCCGGCCTGCCCGTGAAAAGCAACCTCGGCGGCGCGTCAACGATGTCTGGACAGGCCCGCGCCAACCCGTCCACCTCCGGCGCCCAGGTCGGCAACGTCGGCTACTCCTACGGCGGCGGCGCCTCCGGCTCATCGAACGGTTCCGGCGTCGCAGTGGGCACCCTCGGCGCCGCAGGTGCGCCCGGAATCGTCATCGTCACCACCTACAAGGCCTGACCATGGCCACGATCGAACGTCTGGACGCGGCCGTCCGCGAGGAATGGGACACCACCGCGCGGATCTACCGACGTTGGGTAGATGGCTCACTCGTTGACGAGCGCCCCTTCACTGAAGCCGAGACGGCGTCGGTAGATGCCCAAGCACGTGATGACGCCCGTGCGGCGAACCGAGCATCCCTCATGGGCCGCGTGCGGCTTGCCCTGGCCACCAACGCGGCATACCTCGACAAGGTCCAGGCCGGGACGGCGGTCAACGCCGACCACGTCGCGCAGACCGCAGCCCTCACACGGCAGACCCAGGCCATCATCCGGCTCCTCGCCGGGGCCGACCTCCTGGATCAGGCCACCTGACCTGTCCCTGCTTCCACCCCGCACCACCCGCAGCGCCTCCCGAGGGCGCCCTTCGTCACGCCCCGAGGAGAACCCATGCCCGACCTGTGGATGCCAGGGGCGACCCGGCTCGACATAGGCGACCACGCCCCGACCGATGGCGGGCCAGCCAAGGCAATCCCGCACATCACCTGGGACCGGAACGCCACAGCGATCAAGCCCGCCGACCTGGTGCCCTACGAGAACCTAGTCAGCTACTTCGGGCGGAACACCGCAGGTATGGCAGCCGCACCGCACATCCTGTGGGACCCGTTCACCGGCCGCTTCACCCAGTTCCACCCGGCGAACTCGCGCTCCAAGTCCCTCGCCGATAGCTCCGGGGGCACGCGGACGAACCGTGCTGGCAGCGTCGTCATCCAGATCGAGGCCGTGTTCTTCCCCTACTGCCGTGTCGGCGGGAAGGTCTACGCCCGCCTGGTCGACACCCCCTGCCTGGGCTGGGAACGACTCCACGCCTGGATCAAGTCGTGGGGTGTCCCGGACGTGTGGCCGATGGGCCGACCGACCGACTTCACCCCGAAGCGCTCCGAGTCCGTGTGGGAGTCGAAGGGCGGTTGGTACGGGCACCAGCACGTGCCCGAGAACGACCACCAGGACCCGGGCAGCTGGCCCGCGTTTCCCGTCGCACCCGCGCCCACCACCCCGACTCCCGCGCCTGCCGAGGAGGCTGACGTGCCCCACGCCCTCAACGAGTCCAACCCGATCGACGTGCACCTCGAATCCGGCGTGTGGACTCCGCTCGCCTTCGAGGATGAGGGCGCCGTCCTCGCCGGGCCCATCCCGGCGATCGACATCACCGCGCACCTGTACCTCGACACGGCCACCAGCCCCGACGCGAAGGTCCAGGGCCAGTTCTATCTGACGAACGCCGACGGCAGCGGAGCGTCCAGCTACCTGGCGATCGACAAGCGGGGCGGAGGCGGGCACCAGTTCGTCCACTCCATCCCCGTCCCGACCGGCAAGAAGCTGTGGTTCCAGGTCCGGGCCATCAGCCCCGACAGCAAGCCCGTCACCCTCCTCCACCGCGCCATCTCCGGCCCCTACTGGACCGCCTGACCTCTCGCAGAGAAGAGACACACCATGGCCACCAACCTCCCCAACGCCGGCGACGTCGAGACCGTCGTCAAGACCGCCACCACCTACGCCAAGGACCTCGCCGAACGCGTCATCTGGACCGCCCTCACCGCGTCCGCCGGTGTCGCCCTCGCCGCCGGACCCGGCGACATGTTCTCCGCCACGTTCTGGGAGACCGTCGGCGTCGCAGGCATAGCCGCCGCCGGATCCCTCGTGAAGGGCCTCATCGCGCGGTTCGTCGGCTCGAAGAACAGCGCCTCCACCGCCTCTGGGGTGTAGGTGCGGTGCGCTCTGCTGCGGCGGCTGAAGCGCCAGCTCGGCCGCCGCGGGACGATCCTCCTCTGCTATGGATTCGTGTGGAGCGCGATCGGCTACGGTCAGATCGCGTTCCCGCAGCCTGACCAGCGAGGGCTGAAGCTCCTCCTGGATCTCGCCCCGCTTGCAGTGTGGGGATGGCTTTGGGTCACCGCCGGACTCATCGCCGTCGTGTCAGCGTTCCTTCCGCAAGGCGTCGACTGGCTCGGCTTCCTGTCGCTTCCCGCGATCGTGCTGCCGTGGATGCTGTCGTACCTCGCGAGCTGGGCGCTGGGCATCTTTGATCGGGGGTGGATTGCCGCACTGGTCTGGGGCGCGATCGCGGTCCCGGTGCTAGTCGTGGCCGGATGGAGGGAACCCCCGCGGCCCAAGAGAATCGAGACGATTCCATGACCATCGAGATGTGGGTTCAGGCGGGCCTCACTGCTCTTACGACGGCTGGTGCCGCACTGACGGCACGATCTGCGCGCCGAACGCGGCGGCAGGAGAAGCGGGACGACTTCACTGCTGTCACGAAGGAGATCCGAACTTCGCTGCGTGACGTGAGGAAGGAACTCGCGGAGCAGAAGGCCGAGTCGGAGCGCCAGGCCGAGCACATCACCGATCAGGCCCTAGCTCTGAGCTGGCTTCACGGCAGGCTCCGCGACTTCGCTTCCTCTCTGCGGCGGGCGAGCATACAGCCGCCTGTTGGGGAGCCGATCCCGGAGCGGGCACGCAAGTACATCCACATCGACGTGTGAGAACTGGAGTGCGAGTGTCGGAACTGCCAACGGAGCGTCCCGTGCAGCCACGGATCGACGAGACCGCCGCAGACATGGGCACCCTCGTCGACATGGGCGTCGTCGAGGAACAGCCCGAACCACCGCCGTCGCCCGAGCCGGACCCGGTGCCCGAGGAATGACAGAGCCCCCAGCCTTCGGGCTGGGGGCTTCTTGCTGTCCTCCGACAGGACGCCACTCTCGATAGCCCACACACATCAGGGGTCGTTCGGATCCGGGTCGAAGAGAATGCTGAGCACCTCTCTGTAGTCCGCCTCGCTCATGGGAGTCGCATCCGGGTCCCAGCACCTCTCCCGTTCGGTGGCGTGGCCCTCCCGCACGGTGATGCGCCACATCCAAGCGCCCTTGCCTGTCTCGTCGACCATGGCGAGCAGCTTGACGACGTCGTCGGCCGTGCGCCAATGCGCCGTCAACCGACTGCACCCATGCGTTCATCTATCGGTCGTTATCCGCGATGGATGAACGGGAGGCGTTGACGCGGCCACCACTTGGACCAAACCGTTCATCAAAGGGTTCAACAACGGGTACCGTTCAAGAATTCACCCGCACCCCTTAGATGAACCGGAGGCCGCATGGCACTAGTTGGGCTCGTCCGCGTATCAACCGACAAACAGAACGTCGACCGGCAGCATGACGCCCTAGACCCGATCTGCATCAAGGTCTTCGAAGAGAAGGTGTCCGGCAAGCTCGCCGTCGACGAGCGCCCCGGCCTCAGCGCCGCACTGGACTACGTCCGCGAGGGCGACATGCTCTGCGTACAGGAAGTCGACCGCCTCGGCCGCGACACCCTCACCGGCCTCATGACCCTCGCTGAGCTCTTCAAGCGCGGCATCGCCGTCAAGGTCCTCGAAGGCGTCGGCGCCGGCGAGCACAAGGAGAGCAACCTCCTCCTCGAACTCGCCCTGGTGCTCGCCACCGAGCGGCGACGCGACATCGTCAAGAAGACCAATGACGGACTCGCAGCGGCACGAGCGCGCGGACGGGTCGGCGGACGCAGACCCGTCATGACCGAAGCCCTGACCATCCAGGCCGTCGCACTGAAGGAGAAGGGCTTCACCCTCCGACAGATCCAACCGCACCTCCGGATCGCCGAGGGCGCGAGCAAGGGGAAGAACCCCAGCATCGGCGCCATCTCCCAAGCTCTGCGGGATCACGATGCCCAGCTCGTCGAAACGCTCCAGACCCAGGAGTAGCCAGTGACGCACAGAGCTCGCCCCCGCGCACGTCTCCTCACCGGCGGCCCTGACTGGGAGGCTCGACAGGCCAAGGCGAAGCAGCCCCCAGGCCTGTCGAGGAGGGAGAAGGCGGCGAAGCAGAAACTGGACCAGTACATGGCGGACTTGAAGGCGGCAATATCCCGTCACGACTGGCCCGTCGCCAGGGGTGTGCGCGCCGCCGCGTGGGGCGAGGTGAACAAGCTGGCCGAGCATCTGACGAGGGATGAACGGCAGAAACTGGGCAAGTACAAGCTGCTCCTCCTTGCGGGCGAGGAGCAGGCGAGGCGAAACCGTCGACGCGAGGCGCCAGCGCAGAATCATCCGCTCGTCTGGGTGCGGCCCCCTGAGCGCGACATCATTGAGGAGCGAAAGAGAGCGGCGGCGGCCGAGCTGAGGGCATCTGTAGAGAAGAGGCGCCAGGAGCGGGCGGCCAAGAAGGCTGAAGCGAAGGCCGCACGGGCTGCCAGGACGCCCAAGGAACAGCCGCGGGTGGTGAAGGTGAGTACCAGCGTGCGGACAGTCTCGGGTGGTCTTCCAACCCTTGGAAAGCGGCGTTGACCTCGTAAGGGAACGTTATGCGCTCCCTGCCTGCATGGTTGCGCTTCCGAGTCGACGGATGTACACATGCCCGCCCACCCGGCAGTCGAAGGAGTGACGGCATGAAGTGCAAGTACGACGCGGACGGCGAATGCGCGAGCGAGGCGGCGACAGGGAGCCTGTACTGCGAAGAGCACCCACTGGACGATCTCGACTTCTACCTGAGGGCGATCAGCGTCAAGCTGACGTGCCCGCGGTGTGGGGGGCCGGTCCCGGATGGCTTTTTCTTTCACGACTGCCCACCCGGCGCCTGAGGGTGGGCGCTCGTGCATCCCCTCGTACCGGTCGTATGCTGGCGGTGCTCGGGGCTGACGTGGAGGTTTGTCATGCCGCGGCCCGTATGGGGTGGAGCGATCAGCTTCGGACTAGTGACCATTCCGATCAAGATGCTGCCTGCGACCGAGGACCGTAGCATCCGTTTCCGGCAGGTCCACACCGCCGACATGGGCCAGATCCGGTACAAGAAGATTTGCGAGATCGACGGCCAGGAGGTCTCCGCCGCCGAGATCAGCAAGGGCTACGAGCTGCCGAGCGGCGACACGATCCAGATCACCGACCAGGAGCTCGACGACATCCCACTGCCCACGGCGAAGGCCATCGACATCGTCACGTTCGTGTCAGCGGACACCATCGACCAGATCCGCATCGGTGACGGCTACTACCTCGCCGCGGACGGGCCCGTCGCAGCGAAGCCCTACGTGCTCCTGAGGAAGGCCCTCGAACGCAGCGAGAAGGTGGCCGTGGCCAAGATGGCGTTCCACGGCCGCGAGCGGCTCGGCCTGCTGCGGGTAGTCGAGGACGCGATCCTGATCCACATGATGCGCTGGCCCGACGAGATTCGGGACCCGGCGCAGCTGGCACCCGAGGCGATCGACCTGGATGAGCAGGAGATCGAGGGCGCGCTGGCGCTCATGGAGACGATGAGCGCCGAGGCCCTGCCACCGGAGTTGCATGACGAGTACCGCGAGTCCCTCGAGCAGGTCATCGCCGCGAAGGTGGAGGGGAGACGGCCAGAGATGCCGGAGCGCGAGGAGGCGCCGACCGGTCAGGTGGTCGACCTGATGGCAGCGCTGACCGCCTCCATGGAGCAGGCCAAGGAGCGCCGCGGGGAGCCCGCGACGGTGCACGAGATGGCGAAGCCGAAGAAGAAGACCGCCGCGAAAAAGGCCCCGGCGAAGAAGGCGGCTGGCAAGAAGCGGAAGAGCGCCTAGTCGACGGCCGGTCGAGTCTGTGGCTTCGGGATCCCGAGCAGCCCCCATGGCTTGCAGATGTCGCACATCTCGAGCTGGGGGAATTCCTCGAGGGCGATGACGACGTGTGCCTTGTCGAGGTACCCGAGCTCGGTCTTATACAGGCCGCAGTTCCCGCGGTGGAGCATGGGCTGCATCTTGTCGCCGCGGCCGGGCTGGAGTTTCCAGGATTGCTCGACGCGGGCGACCTCCCGGCGCCGCCTCTCTTCGGCGATCTCGCGTTCGAGTTGCTCGATGGCCTGCTCTGCCTGCCGTAGCTGGTAGGCCAGCCAGTCCCGGAGGGTGCGCTGTTTCTCGAGGCGCTCTTCCGGTGGCATGTCGTACATGTGTTCGAGTCTACGGGTGTCCGAGTAGACTGCCATCCTTGGGGGCATGCATGACGCCGACCAGCAGCGTTACCACCTGACCGTCACCATCGACGGCCGGCCAGTCGTGCACGGCTGGTGGTCGGATCAGGCGACCGCTGACCGTAAATACCGGGGATGGATCGGCGACTACGGCAGCCGCAGCGGGGCGCGCGTCACCCTCACCGACACGGCGACGGGGGAGCAGTTGGCCGCGTGGCCGTAGCCGCCCGACTGTCAGTGCGGCCTGAGATAATCGGGCCATCCCATTCGCGCCCATGGCTGCGGCGCACACTCGGACCCGCCCGTCGGGCCTACGGGCACAGCGACCGATGGGCGGGCACGGACTACTGGGGTTGCCTGACGCGCTTCTTCAGCGCCATCTCTAGCTCGTACCGGTTGGCCCCGGTCGCCTCGGCGTGTGCGGTAACCGCGGACTGCACGGCCCACGCCGCCTCGACGGTCAGCGCCCCGGCCTGCATCTCCTGCCACGCCTGCTGCTCGAGCCCGATCAGCTCGTCACTCAGTTCGATCGCCACAGCGGGATCCTACGCGGCGAGCTGCTGCCTGGCGCGCACCCGCCGCTCGGCCTGATCTGCCGCGGCCCACTCGACCACCAGCCGCTGATACTGCCGCTCATCCTCCGGCGACAGACTGCCGGACGCCCACAGCGCCCGGATCTCCGCATTCACCACCGCAGCAGACCGCATCCCCGCCCCTGTCATGCGATCAGGCTACGGCGAGGGACTGACAAGGTCACGGCTTTGACGGGCGGTCCTCATCGGCAGCCTTCATGAGGAGGCGGATCTGCTCGCGCGACCAGCCGGTGATCCGCGAAACCACGGCTTGGTCACCGCGCTGAGGATCCTGACGCATGGCGGCAACCGCTTCGGACCGGAGGTCCACTCTGGCTGCGTCGAGTGCGGCTTCGGCTTCGCGGTAGCGCTGAGCTGCAAGTTCAAGTTTCGCGGTGTCCATGCCGCGCATCATGCCATCGTCTTGGCCAAGACGCTAGGCCCAACCGCTTGACAATGCCAAGCTGCTAGGCCAAACTTAAGGGCATAAGGAAGCGGCAAACAGGAGCGACAATGCAGATCACCGAGATCCACGCGAACATCCCCGGGGAATCAAAGGAACTGATCCGCCTGGCCCTGGCGCGCGGACAGGCCGTGCAAGGCGGCAGGCGCGACCTGGGTCGGATCAACCGTGACGCGTTCACCATCCACATCCACGGCGCCGCCTGCGACGCGATCGTCTCCTGGATCAGCAGCAAAGAGGATGACGGCCGCTTCACCCTCTCCTACGCCAGGACGTGGGACGCCGACGCCAAGACATGGCAGCCCGCCAGCCTCGCCGA
Organism: Streptomyces sp. NPDC059828; assembly: GCF_042731955.1. Classification (NCBI taxonomy): domain Bacteria; kingdom Bacillati; phylum Actinomycetota; class Actinomycetes; order Kitasatosporales; family Streptomycetaceae; genus Streptomyces; species Streptomyces sp. NPDC059828. The sequence continues at coordinate 238,664 of NZ_JBHWIW010000002.1, forward strand.
GGTCAAGAGCCTCCTGGAGGGCATGGAGGTGCTGCTGGTTGACGTGCCGGAGGAGCCTGAAGCGGCGCCCATCCCGTCCCCACGAACGAGGCGGCCCGGACTGCGGGGCACTCGGGACGTACACCTCCCCGCCTGAACTGCCACCAGCCCCGCCGCCGCGCGGGGCTTCGGCGTATCAGCCCTCGGGTCGGTCCGCGACGAACGTGCCGAGCCCGACCTCGGACCGGACCAGACCCTCCGTCTTCAGGTGCGCCATGACCTTCTGCGCGGTCGACGAGGCGACCTCGAACTCGGCGGACAGCTCGACCACGGAGGGGACCCGCGTGCTGGCCGGGTAGGTGCCGTCTTCGATCCGGCCCACGATGATCGCGGCGATCTGTCGCCACACAGGCCGCGTCCGGTCAAGATCCACGCTCATGCGGTTGACGCTAGGTAACTGCCGTATACCGCGCGACCGCAGTAAGCTGCGGTGTACTGCGGTATACCCGCTACAGAGAGATGCCCCGGCGACCGCCGACACGGCCCCGGGGTGCGGACGACTAGCAGGAGTCGCCATGGCGGAGCATAAAGGCGCCAGCACCAAGAACCCAGACAGCGGGCCGGCCGCGCGCCCCTTACCGGCCATGCGCACGTTGACCCAGCGGCAGCAGCGGGGCGTGGACTGCGTGTGGTGCGGCATCGTCCTCACCGCCGAGACCGCAGTCGACATCCCCGGTGAGCACTCGTACTGGCGCCTGGACCAGCGCACCCGCTGGTACCCGCGTTCCTGCCGCCGCGGCCCTGCGGCCCACTAGCACCCGCCCGTCGCGTTCGGCGGACCGTGGCGGGCGGGGAAAATCGGTCTGACCTGCACACCTGTACGCAGGTAGCGACAAACCAGGTCGGTCTTACTGACCCGTCGAACAGTAGATAACAGGTCAGTAACCCCTTACGAAACAGCGTTGTCAAACCTTGCACTAAGCAAGCGTTGTGAGCGACCGTTAACGCCCGCTACCCGAGGAGGTCGGACACATGGACGCGCAGGTCACGCGCAATGATCAGGAGATGGCTGATCTTCATCTCTTGGCCCCACTCCATGCGCTGCACGGTGGAGCGGTCGATGCCCGTGCGGTGAGCCAGCTCTTCCTGGGTGAGGTCGGCGTACATGCGGGCGTCCCGGATGCGTAGACCGATCTGTCGGCGGGCATCGAGGACCCACTGCTCGTGATCGGCGGGCACCCTGAAACGCTCGACTGACCAAGATCATAAGTCAGCAGCAAATTTGAGGCATTACTTGATCACGGGTTGAGTGGGTATCTGGAGGTCAGCCCTGCGGTGGCGTGGCATATGCCGCAGGGCTACGGGTAGTTTGCGAGTCTCGAACATGTGTTCACCCGAAGGGATGAATAACCGCGTGTCAGCAGGGGCCGTTGGACAGGGTGAATCGCGGGTGCACCCGCGCGCCCCCGGTAAGCGCCCCGGCGCATCTGTGTGCTGCCACACTCCACCCCCAGCGGAGAGGGCCATGACACCTGACGCAATCCTCGCCCTGTACGCCTGGCATGTGGGCTCCTGCTTCCGTTGCGCGCAGTCGAGCCTGTTCGTCACCTACCTCGGAAGCGTCACGACCCCGTCGGGCGACGAGTACAAGCTCGACGCGTGCGGCGCCTGCATCCTCAACATGGAGAGTGAGCGCCAGAGGTGGGCATCCCGCAAGGGCCGGGAGTACGCGCCAGGATCCCTCGGCTCGTAGACACCGGACGCGAGGCCGCCCCCCAGATGCTGGGGGGCGGCTTTCTGTTGTAGACGACCTGGTGGGAGGGCCGATTCTGGGGGAGTGGCTGGGGAGAATTGGGGGGTGGGGAGGATCGGGGGAGGCCCGGAATTCCCCCCATCGACCCAGGATCGACTCACCATCGGAACCGATCGGAACGGATAAGAACGCAGCTCAGGCGAATGTCAGGCGACTCCGGGATCAGGCCCCCAGGTCCGAGGTCTCCGGGCGACAGAACCCGGCGTACAGCCCGACTCGTCTGCCGCTCTTCATTTTCGTAGGTCAGAGATCTACGCAGAACCGGACGTCCCGAAAAGGCGAGTCGGCAGGGGTTGGTGAAACCACTGCACTGATGGACGACGGCGGATAGCTGAGCGCTGGCAGTAGAGACCGGGAGCGTGGCATCTGGTGCGGCCACCCACTGCGACCACCGGTAAGACTGTCGGTACTGCCAGGTACCTTCGGTACACATCGTGGATGCGGCCTGACGGGCTTCCGTTCCACTTCGGTGGAGCCTCGAAGGACACGCCCCCACCCGCGCGAGCTCGCGGGCGCCACTCCGGCGTGAGCGAAACGCTGCCGCCGACCCCGATGCGTCGGCGCACCTCGGCAGGGCGGCGGGAAGCCCGAGCCGCATGGATCGGGTTGGTCGGCGGAGGGGTCGCGGCCGGCCTGGGAGGCGGTCAAGGTCGCTGTGCAGGGGGCGGTTGCTCGGCGAATGAGGTGCGGTAGGCGCGTGGGCTGGTCGCCAGGCGGGATGTGAAGTGCTGGCGCATGGTGACCTCGCTGCCGAAGCCGGACCGGCGGGCGACCTCAGGCATGGGCAGGTCGGTGCGTTCGAGGAGTTTCTGGGCTGCCGCGATGCGGTGGTCCAGAAGCCAGTGCATGGGGGTGGTTCCGGTGACTGCGGCGAAGTGCCGGGCGAAGGAGCGCGGCGACATCCCGGCGCGCGCGGCGAGCGAGGAAACGGTGAGCGGCTCGTCGAGATGTGCCAGGGCATAGGCGCGTACCTCGGCAAGCGCGTCCGCGTCGCGATGGGTGTGCGGGGTCGGGTGCTCGATGAACTGGGCTTGTGTGCCGGTCCTGAACGGTGCCGTGACCATGGAGCGGGCGATGGTCGCGGCTGCCTCCGCGCCGTGCGTGACGCGCACCAGATGCAGGCACAGATCGATGCCGGCGGCGGTGCCGGCGGAGGTCCACAGATTCCCGTCCTCGATGAACAGGGCGCCCGGCTCGACGTGCACCCGCGGGTGGCGTGCCTGCAGCAGGTCGGTCAGTGCCCAGTGGGTCAGCGCCTGGCGGCCGTCGAGCAGCCCCGCCTGGGCGAGTGTGAAGGCGCCGCCGCACAGCGCGGCGATGGTGGTGCCCCGGGCATGGGCGCGACGCAGCGCCGCGAGGACCGGCTCGGGTGCCGGGCCGGCCTGCTCGTCCAGGCCCGGCACCAGGATCAGCTCGGCGCGGGGCAGCCAGGCGAGGGTGCGGTCCGGAGTGAGCGTCAGCCCGCCGTGCATCGGTACGGGCTCAGGGCCTGCGGCTACCCGGCGCAGCTCGAAGGCGGGTACCCCGCGGTCGGTGCGGTCCGCGCCCCACACCTCGGTGATCACCGAGACGTCGAAGGCGCGGATGCCGGCGAAGGCGAGCAGGGCGATGCGATGGGTCGGTGCCGGTCGGGTCACCCTGGCAGTAAATCATCGATCGCTGTCTTCTTGCCTTCTGTGAGCGAGTACGGCGGGGCGGCAGGATCGTGGTCATGGAGATCACGCAGAACACGGCGCTGGTAGTGGTGGACGTGCAGAAGGGCTTCGATGAGTCGGAGTTCTGGGGAGCACGCAACAACCCGGCCGCTGATGAGAACATCGGCTCGCTGATCGCAGCCTGGCAGGACACGGACCGGCCGGTCGTCTTCGTACGGCACGACTCGGAGCAGCCCGGCTCACCACTGCGGGCCGGATACGGAGGCAACGACTTCAAGGAGTACGTCGAGGAGAGGCGCGGCAAGGGTCGCGGGCCCGAACTGCTCGTCACCAAGTCCGTGAACTCGGCGTTCTACGGCACACCCGACCTCGCCGACTGGCTCAGAGCTGCGGGCGTCACCCAGCTCGTGCTGGCCGGTATCCAGACCAACATGTGTGTGGAGACCACCGCCCGCATGGGCGGCAATCTGGGCTACGACGTGCTGGTCGCCCTCGACGCCACCCACACCTTTGACCTGACGGGCCCGGACGGCTGGCAACTGACGGCCGACGAACTGACCCGTGCCAGTGCCGTCTCGCTGCACGGCGGCGGCTTCGCCCGGGTGGTGACGACCGGCGAGCTGGTGGCCGCCGTTCGCTCCTGAGCTCCAGGCACAGGGGCGCTCCCGGGTGGGCGGTGCTGTCCGCCGGGCGTGCTCACCCCAGTGCCTTGTCCAGGTTGAACGCCGCGCTGATCAGCGCGAGATGGGTGAACGCCTGCGGGAAGTTGCCGTTCTGCTCGCCCGTGCGGCCGATCTCCTCGGCGTACAGGCCCAGGTGGTTGGCGTACGTGAGCATCTTCTCGAAGGCCAGCCGGGCGTCGTCCAGCCGTCCGGCGCGGGTGAGCGCCTCGACGTACCAGAACGAGCAGATCGAGAAGGTGCCCTCCTCGCCGCGCAGGCCGTCGGGGCTGGCCTGGGGGTCGTAGCGGTAGACCAGGGAGTCGGAGACCAGCTCGTCGCCCAGGGCGTCCAGGGTGGAGAGCCACTTCGGGTCGGTCGGGGAGATGAACTTGCTGAGCGGCATCATCAGGACCGAGGCGTCCAGTACGTCGCCATCCTCGTGCTGGACGAACGCCTTGCGTTCGGGGGACCAGCCGCGAGCCATGATCCGGCGGTAGATACGGTCGCGCTGGGTGCCCCAGCGTGCCATGTCGGCGGGCAGGCCGCGGCGGCGGGCGATGCGCATGGCGCGTTCGATCGCCACCCAGCACATCAGGCGCGAGTAGAGGAAGTTCTTGCGTCCGCCGCGGGTCTCCCAGACGCCCTCGTCGGGCTGGTCCCAGTGCTCGCAGACCCAGTCGACCAGCTCGCAGACGGTGTCCCAGTGGGCGCTGGAGATGGGTTCGCCCCACTTGTCGTAGAGGTAGATCGAGTCGACGAGGGCACCGTAGATATCGAGCTGGAGCTGGTCGACGGCGCTGTTGCCGATCCGCACGGGGGCCGAGCACAGATAGCCCTCGAGGTGGGGGACCTCCAGCTCGGGCAGTTCCTTGCGGCCGTCGACCCCGTACATGATCTGGAGGGGGCCCGCGGCGGAGCACGAGACGCAGACGTGGTCGTTGAGGAAGCCCATGAAGGCCCGTGCCTCGTCCGTGAAGCCCAGCCGCATCATCGCGTACACGCAGAAGGCGGCGTCGCGGATCCAGACGTAGCGGTAGTCCCAGTTGCGCTCGCCGCCGATCTGCTCCGGCAGGCTGGTGGTCGGGGCGGCCACGATGGCACCGGTCGGGGCGTAGGTGAGCAGCTTGAGGGTCAGGGCCGAGCGGTGCACCATCTCGCGCCAGCGTCCGCGGTAGCGGGACTTCGACAGCCACTGCCGCCAGTAGCGGACCGTGGCATCGAAGAGCTGCTCCGCCTCGGCTACGGCGCAGCCGCGGGGCTCGACCGGGCCGCCGACCCGGTCGAGGGCGAAGACGGCGGTCTCGCCCTCGCTCAGCTTGAACAGCGACCACACGTCCCGGCCGTCGGTCTCCACCGGCACGCTGGCCGTGAGGGCGAGGCTGAAGGCGGGAGACTCGAAGACCGGGCAGCCGCCGTCCGTGCGTACGGTGTGCTGCTGGGCCCCGTAGCCGAAGCGGGGCGCCACGAGCGCGCGGAACGGCAGGGTCCCGCGTACACAGATCACCCGGCGGATCAGCCGGTGGCGGTCGGCCTCGATGCCGTCATCGGTGACCGGCATGAAGTCCTGGACCTCCCCGACCCCGTCCTCCGCGAAGAAGCGGGTGATCAGCACATTGGTGTCGGGGAAGTAGAACTGCTTGGTCCTGGCCGCTACGTCCGGGGCGAGCTCGAAGCAGCCGCCCCGCTCGGCGTCCAGGATGGATGCGAACACACTGGGCGCGTCGAAGCGGCCGCAGCAGTACCAGTCGATGGTGCCGTTGGTGCCCACCAGGGCGGCGCTGCGCAGGTCGCCGATCAGGCCGTGCTCGGAGATCGGCAGATAGCGGGGGGAATCCAGTCGGGCCGGTGCACCTTTGCGTGCTTCAGTCACGGGTCCTCCTCCGCCTGGCGGCATACACCCCCGTACCCCCGCATTTCATAGTAGGCCGGGCTGCGGCGCGCGCCTCTGGTGAGCCCCGACGATCAGCCGATGCGTGCTCCCGTGCCCCCGACACGGATCCGGGTTTCCCCGGGACGCAGTGTCACCGTGAGCACGCCGGGGCGCCCCAGGTCTTCGCCCTGGTGGAGGGTGAGCACGGCATCCTCGACGGCGTCCTCGGTGACCAGGCCCAGCTCACGGGCGTAGGCGCCGAACGCGGCCGCGGCCGCGCCCGTCGCCGGGTCCTCGACCACGCCGCCGACCGGGAAGGGGTCGCGGACATGGAACACGGTGCCGGACTCCCGCCACACGAGCTGCAACGTGGTCAGGTCCAGGCGCCGCATCAGGGCGGTGAGGCGGTCGAAGTCGTAGTCGAGGTCGGCGAGCCGGGCGCGGGTCGCGGCGGCGATGACCAGGTGGCGGGCACCGGCATAGGCGATACGGGGCGGCATGGCCGGGTCGAGGTCGGCGGACGGCCAGTCGAGCGCGGCCAGCGCCTCGGCCAGATCGGCGTCGGCGACGTCCTCCACCCGCGGCTCGACGCTGGTGAGCGTGGCGCGCAGCGCGCCGCCCTCCTCGGTCACCGTCACCGGGACGGTCCCGGACCTGGTCGCGAACACCAGCTCACCCGGACCGGTGTGCTCTGCCAGCGCGATGGCGGTGGCCACGGTGGCGTGTCCGCAGAACGGCACCTCGGCCTTGGGGCTGAAATAGCGGATCGTGTACGCTCGTCCTCCCTCCCCGGCGAGCTCCGCGGGCGGCGGGGTCAGGAACGCGGACTCCGAGTAACCGAGCTCGGCGGCGATCCGCAGCATCTCGGCGTCGTCGAGGCCGGTGGCGTCCAGCACCACGCCCGCGGGGTTGCCGCCCTCGGGGTCGGTGGAGAACGCGGTGTAGCGAAGTACGGCTTGGTCATGCGTCGTTGTCATGTGGGGGGAACCCCACATGATCAACGGATGTTCCCGGATCGCCGCGCCGGATCCACGGCCCTTACCCACGGCCCTTACCCATGGCCCTTACCCACGGGTCGGACCCATGGCCCTTACCCACGGGTGCCGCACCGGATACGCGGCGGAGCGCCTACGGGGCAGCCCTCAGCCGCGGCCGATGTACGGCATGTTCGTCGCCAGGACCGTCGCGAACTGCACATTCGCCTCCAGCGGCAGCTCCGCCATGTGCAGCACGGTCCGTGCCACGTCGGCCACGTCCATCACCGGCTCGACCGCGGTACGGCCGTCGGCCTGGAGGATCCCGGTCCGCATGCCCTCGGTCATGTCGGTGGCCGCATTGCCGATGTCGATCTGACCGCAGGCGATCCGGTAGGGGCGCCCGTCCAGGGCAAGGGACTTCGTCAGGCCCGTGATCGCGTGCTTGGTCGCCGTGTACGCGGTCGACAGGGGCCGTGGCACATGGGCGGAGATGGAGCCGTTGTTGATGATCCGGCCGCCCTGCGGGTCCTGCTCCTTCATGGCGCGGAACGCGGCCTGCGCGCACAGGAACGCTCCGTTCAGGTTGGTGTCCACGACCGACCGCCACGCCTCGTACGGGAGTTCGTCGACCGGCACCCCGCGCGCGCCGAAGGTGCCCGCGTTGTTGAAGAGCAGATCCACCCCGCCGAAACTCGCCCGGGCCGCCGTGAACAGGCCCGTGACGGCCTCCGGTGAGGTGACGTCGGTCGGCACGCACAGCAAGTCCACCGCGTCGGACCGGGACGCGGCCATCGCGGCCGTCTCCTCCAGTGGCTCCACTCGCCGCCCCGCCAGCGCGACGGACCAGCCCGCGGCCGCGAGGGCGAGCGCGACACCGCGGCCGATACCCGAACCGGCGCCGGTGACCACGGCACTCTTCCGCCTTGCCTCCATGAGCCCGCAGCGTACGGCAGGGGCGCGCGATCGGATCTCATCCGACCGACATGTGGATGTGGTGTACCCGACAACCCAGGGTCAGCGCTGCTCGCTCCAATGCGACGGACAACAGCCGTCTTGGGAGGGGTCGATGACACCCGTACACCAGCATTCGGCAGAACTCCGCGCCGCCGCCCGCCACTTCCACCACCACCTGGGCCGCCGCCGCTTCCTCACCGTCACCGCCGCCGCCAGCGCCCTGGGCCTTCGCCGTCAACCTGCCCGCCACGGGCACCGCGAGCGCCGCGGAACTCGACACGGCGAGACTGGCGGACGACCCGTTCACCCTCGGGGTCGCGTCCGGCGACCCGATGCCCGGCTCCGTACTGCTGTGGACCCGGCTGGCGCCCAGCCCGTACGAGCCGGGCGGCGGGCTGCCCGCCACCCGGATCCGGGTGACGTGGGAGCTCGCCCACGACGACCGCTTCAGCCGTGTCGCGAGACGCGGACGGGCGACCGCCCATCCTGAGTTCGGCCACACCGTCCATGCCGAGGTCAGCGGGCTCGCCCCGGACCGCGTGTACTACTACCGCTTTCGCGCCGGGAACTGGACCAGCCCCACCGGCCGGACCCGCACCGCGCCGCTCGCCGGCGCGCGGATCTCCGAGCTGAGGCTCGCCGCCGTCTCCTGCCAGGCGTACCACGACGGCTACTACACCGCCCACCGGCACCTCGCCGACGAGGACCTCGACCTCGTCCTCCACCTCGGTGACTACCTCTACGAGTACCCGGTCAACGCCGCCGGGGGAGCGCGGGCCTACACCGACCGTAGCCTGCCCGCGCACTTCAACCGGGAGACGGTCAGCCTCGACGACTACCGGCTCCGGTACGCGCTCTACCGCAGCGATCCGGACCTGGCCGCCGCGCACGCGGCGCACCCCTTCGCCGTCACGTGGGACGACCACGAGACCGAGAACAACTACGCCGGTGACATCCCCGAGAACGACGTGCCGCCCAAGGAGTTCCTGCTGCGCCGGGCCGCCGCGTACCGCGCCTACTGGGAGAACCAGCCCCTGCGCAGACCTCAGCAGCCGGTCGGCCCGGACATGCGGCTCTACCGCCGTCTGCGGTTCGGCCGGCTCGCCCAGTTCGACATACTCGACACCCGCCAGTACCGGTCCGACCAGGCGTACGGCGACGGCTGGCAGCGGCCCGGGCCCGAGTCCGAGGACCCGTCGCGCACCATGACCGGCGCGGCGCAGGAGCGCTGGCTGCTCGACGGCTGGCGCGGCTCGCGCGCGCTCTGGAACGTCGTGCCGCAGCAGGTCACCTTCGCCCAGCGGCGCGACGTACCCCGCCCGGACTTCAAGCTGTCCATGGACTCCTGGGACGGCTATCCGGCTTCCCGGCAGCGGATCCTGGACGGGGCCAGGGCCGCGGGAACCGGGAATCTCGTCGTCCTCACCGGCGATGTCCATGTGTCCTACGCGCTCGACCTCAAGGAGGACTTCGACGACCCGGCCTCCCGGACCGTCGGCGCCGAATTCGTCACCACTTCCGTCAGCAGCGGCAAGGACGGCGCCGAGAAGCCCGCGAACTGGGGCAACCTCACCCAGGCCAACCCGCACATGAGGTTCTACAACGGCCGCCGCGGCTATCTGGCGGTCACCCTCGGCACCGGGCACGCCCGCGCCGACTTCAGGACGGTGTCCGCCGTGACCACCCCGGGTGCTCCCATCACCACGGCGGCGTCCTTCGTCACCGAGGCGGGCGATCCCGGAGTCAAGCCCGCCTGAGCACTCGGCCTGCCTGGTTGATATCCGGGTGGTTCATATCTCCGTATGAACTGAGAACATGGGGGGCGACTTCGCACCACGGACAAGCCGGACAGGAGCTGTTGATGTCGGAGAGTGAGAGCAGTGCCGTCGCCACGCGGCGTACGGGCTTCCTCGTCACCCTTGTGCTCGGCGGGCTCACCGCGCTTCCCCCGCTCTCCATGGACATGTACCTTCCGGCGCTGCCTCAGGTGACGGGGGCGTTGAATGCGTCGGCGGCGACGATTCAGCTCACGTTGACGGCTTGCCTGGCCGG
>NZ_JBHWIW010000003.1:0-4257 GCF_042731955.1 Streptomyces sp. NPDC059828
TTCAGTGTCTACTTGTTTCTCTGTTGTTCAAGGGTGTTAGTGGTTGGGGGGCACCAAACAAATTCCGGGCCCCCGGGGTGGAGGGGGGGGGCCTTCTGCGTAACCCCGGCTTTGCAGCCGGCCGCGCTCAGTTCTTCTGCGGCTCGGGGACGCGCATCACGAGGATCGCCATGTCGTCCGACGCTGGTTCCGCGGCGAAACGTTCGACAGCACGCAGGATGCGCGCCGCCACCGCTCCGGCCGTGAGGCCGGTACACGTCGTGAGCACATCCATGAGGCCGTCGTCGCCGAGCATACGGGTGCCTTCCCGCCGTTCCGTGACACCGTCGGTCACGCACAGCAGGACATCGCCCGGCTCCAGGGTGACGGTCTGCTCGTACAGCTCCAGATCATCCATCACACCCAGCAGCGGCTGCGGTTCCGCAGCGGGCTCCACGGTGCCGTCCTGGCGTAGCCGGAGCGGGAGGGGATGGCCGGCACAGACGACCTTGAGGGTGGCCGAGCCGTCCTCCTGAGGCCGGAGCTCGCCGTACAGCAGGGTGAGGAAGCGACTGCGGGCGCCTTCGTCGAGGATCGCCGCGTTCAGTCGTTCGAGTACCGCGGGGCCGCCGAAGCCCTCGCGGGCCAGGAGACGCAGGGCGTGGCGGGCCAGGCCGGTGACGGCCGCGGCCTCCGGACCCGTACCGCAGACGTCGCCGATCGCGAAGCCGTAGAGACCGTCGCGGATGGGGAAGAGGTCGTAGAAGTCGCCGCCCACTTCGTTGCCTTCGCCCGCGGCGCGGTAGATGACCTCGACCTCGACGCCGGGCACCTCGGGGCGGGTCGGAGGAAGGAGACTGCGCTGGAGCGACTGGCTGATCGCCGTGCGCTCGGAGTAGAGCCGGGCGTTGTCGAGTGCCAGTGCCGCACGGCGCGAGAGGTCTTCGGCCAGTTCAAGGATCTCCTGGCGGAAGTGGTCGTCGGACGGCTTGCCGAGGGTCAGCATGCCGATGACGCGGTTGCGTGCGACCAGGGGCAGGACGACCGTTTCGCCGCCGACCGCAGAGGCCGTGGCCAGGGTCGCACCGATTCCGGTGCTCGACGACAAGGAGGCTGTCTCCATGCTCAGTTCGCGCATTGAGGTGCGCAGCGCGGCCTGGTGGGCGGCGTCGGCCGGAGCGTTCCAGACGCGGGCACCGGGAGTGAGTTCCGGAAGCGGCGGGGGAAGCTTGGAGAGGAGGGCCTTGAGGCCGTCGATACGTTCCTCGTCCTCGTGGAGCACGTAGGAGAGGTACGCCTCCGAGGACTGGTCCGCGATGGTGTAGACGGCGCACCAGGTGGCCAGCGTGGGCACCGTCATCTGTGCCATGAGTGCCAGCGTCTGATCGCGGTCGAGCGTGCCGGCCAGCAGGTCGGATGCCTCGACCAGGAAGCTGAGTGAGCCCCGGCGCAGCCTCTCCAGCTCGCCGAGCCGGGCTGACTCGACGGCGAGTGCGATGCGGTCGGCGGCGAACTGGAGCCGCAGGGCTTCTTCGTTGGAGTAGCGGCTCTCGGCTTCCGTGGCGACTCCGAGGGATCCGGTGAGCCGGCCTTCGACCTTCAGCGGGACGGTGACCACGGAGCGCATTCCGGTGCCGTCGAGGAGGGGCACGGCGCCGGGGACGGCGCTCAGGTCCTCGTGGACGGCGGGCATCCTGGCGGAGCCGTAGCGGCCGGTGCCCGCTTCGACGGGGACGCGGGCGAAGCGCTGGCGGGCGGAGGGAAGGCCGGTGGTGGCCCGTACTTCGAGTTCTGTCTCGTCGTCAGTGGCCAGCAGCAGGAAGGCGGAGTCGCCATCGAGCATGTCGCGGGCGCGCTCGACCGTGCGCTGGAGGAGCCCGTCGAGGTCGTCGGGGGCGGGAGAGCCGATGAACACCTCGAAGGGGTCGGCGTTGCGGGTCTCCGTGCCCGTGCCGTCGTTGGGGGACACGCGCGCCGGTGACTGGATCACCGCGCGTTCGTAGTCGCGGACGAGGAGGCAGACGGTGGAGGCCTCGCCATGGGTGTCGCGGACCCGGAGGTGGGAGGCGTACACCGCGATGACCCGGCCGTCGGTGTCGCGGATGCCGTAGCTGCCTTCCCAGCGTGACAGTTGGAGTGCCTCGGCGATTCCGGTGCCGATGCCGGGGGTGTGGGGCCAGGCCGCGAGGTCGCCGAGGGGCTTGCCGATCACCTGGTCGGCCAGGTATCCGAAAAGGTGCTCGGCGTCGTCGTTCCAGGAACTGATGGCGCCGACGCGGTCGATCTGTACGACGGCCACCCTGACCCGCTCGTCGGCGACCGGGAGGAGGTCGACGGGGAGCACGGGGCCGGCTGAACGGGTGCCCACGGGGCGCTGTGGCAGATCGAGCTGGAACCAGACCTGCTTGCTCGAAGCCGAGTACTCGACGCCCCACCGTGTCGCGAGTGCGGCGCAGAGCAGCAGACCGCGGCCGTTCTCGCGATCCGGGTGGGCGACGGCTCTGCCACCGCCCTGGATCGGGATCTCCCGCTCGGGATAGCGGTCGCCCACCTCGACCCGCACGCCGTCCGGGGTGCGCAGGCAGAGCACATCGGCGGCGGTGCCGGCATGGATGACCGCGTTGGTGACGAGTTCGCTGGTGAGGACCACCGCGTCGTCGACGACTTCGGTGTATCCCCAGCCCTGGAGTGTGTCCCGGACGAAGGCGCGGGCTGTGGCGACCGACCGTCCGACGGGGTCGAAGCTGGCAGCCGCCCGCGCAGTGATCACAGAACTCTTCATACGCGTCTCGACGCCCGGCTCTGCCATGGTTGGTGCCTGCCCCTCCCGGTGCCCGGTCATTGTCCTCGCGCCTCACCACCCCTGCCGGGCGACCGGGGCGGTTGGACAGCCGGATGCCAGGTTACTTACCTTCGCTGTCCGAGCGGATGCCGGTCGCGGCCGTTTCCGCCCTCCGGGTGTGGGGACGCTATGCGAAGCTGCCGAACTGTTATGGCCTGGTTCTGCTGCGGTGAAACACTGGGAACGATTCCTTGAGACAGCCCGAGCATGACGTAACCCCTGTGGGAGGGACACGGTGGAGTCTGGTGCAGCGGCGCGGGGCACGAGCACGCGCGCACAAGGCGGACAGTCCCGGAAAAGCCAGCCACGGGGCGGCACGACGGCGGTGGACGCCGCGGCTCTGAACCGGCTTCTCGCGGCTCTGGTCGCGATGCGGGACGGCAATTTCCGCAAGCGGCTGACGGTCTCGGGCGATGACGTCATGGCCGAGATCGCGGCGGTCTTCAACGAGGTCGCCGACCGCAATCTGCACCTCACCGGGGAGCTCGCACGGGTGCGGCGTGTCGTGGGACGTGAGGGAAAACTCACGGAGCGGCTCGAGCCCGGTGCCTGCGAGGGCTCCTGGGCCGCGGCGATCGAGGCGTCCAACGCGCTCGTCGACGACCTGGCCCGGCCGGTGTCCGAGGTCAGCAGGGTGCTGTCGGCGGTTGCCGACGGTGATCTGGAGCAGCGCATGGAGCTGCGCTCGCATGCCGCCGACGGCTCCGACGGCGCGGTGCGTCCCCTGCGCGGTGAGTTCCTGAAGGTCGCCCGGACCGTCAACAGCCTGGTGGATCAGCTCTCGGCGTTCACCGACGAGGTGACGCGGGTCGCACTCGAGGTCGGCACCGAGGGAAAGCTCGGCGGTCAGGCGCAGGTGCGAGGTATGTCCGGTTCGTGGAAAGACCTCACGGATTCGGTGAACACGATGGCGTACCGGCTGACGGCCCAGGTGCGTGATATCGCTCTCGTCACCACCGCGGTCGCCAAGGGCGATCTGTCGCGGAAGGTCACCGTGCATGTGGCCGGTGAGATGCTCCAGCTGAAGAACACCGTCAACACGATGGTGGACCAGCTGTCCTCGTTCTCGTCCGAAGTGACGCGAGTCGCACGCGAGGTGGGTACGGAGGGCGAGCTCGGCGGCCAGGCGACCGTGCCGGGAGTCGCAGGTGTGTGGAAGGACCTCACCGACTCCGTCAACACGATGGCGGGCAACCTCACCTCCCAGGTGCGTGGCATCGCGGAAGTCACCACCGCAGTGGCCAATGGTGATCTGTCGCAGAAGGTCACGGTGAGCGCGCGTGGCGAGGTGGCACAGCTCGCGGAGACCATCAACCAGATGACCGAGACGCTTCGTACCTTCGCCGACGAGGTGACCCGGGTGGCCAGCGAGGTCGGCGCCGAGGGACTGCTCGGGGGGCAGGCGCAGGTGCCGGGTGCCGCGGGTACGTGGAAGG
>NZ_JBHWIW010000003.1:4356-37682 GCF_042731955.1 Streptomyces sp. NPDC059828
GACCTGACCGACTCGGTCAACACGGCGTTCCGTAATCTCACCGGTCAGGTGCGGGATATCGCTCAGGTGACGACGGCGGTCGCGAACGGTGATCTGTCCCAGAAGGTCACGGTCGATGTGGCCGGGGAGATGCTGGAGCTGAAGAACACCGTCAACACGATGGTGGCGCAGCTCCAGTCGTTCGGTTCCGAGGTGACCCGGGTGGCCCGGGAAGTCGGTGTCGAGGGGCGTCTCGGGGGGCAGGCGCAGGTGCCGGGTGCCGCGGGTACGTGGAAGGACCTGACCGACTCGGTCAACACGGCGTTCCGTAATCTCACCGGTCAGGTGCGGGATATCGCTCAGGTGACGACGGCGGTCGCGAACGGTGATCTGACGCAGAAGGTCACGGTCGATGTGGCCGGGGAGATGCTGGAGCTGAAGAACACCGTCAACACGATGGTGGCGCAGCTCTCGTCGTTCGCCGACCAGGTCACGGGGATGGCGCGTGACGTGGGCACGGAGGGCCGGCTCGGTGGCCAGGCGCGGGTGCCCGGTGTCTCCGGTACCTGGAAGGAGCTCACGGACTCCGTCAACTTCATGGCGGGGAACCTGACCTCGCAGGTGCGGCAGATCGCCCAGGTGACGACGGCGGTGGCGCGCGGTGATCTGTCGCAGAAGATCGATGTGGACGCGCGGGGCGAGATCCTCGAGCTGAAGAACACCATCAACACCATGGTCGACCAGCTGTCGTCGTTCGCCGACCAGGTGACCCGGGTGGCCCGTGAGGTGGGCACGGACGGACGGCTCGGCGGTCAGGCGCAGGTGCAGGGGGTCGCGGGCGTGTGGCGTGACCTGACCGACTCCGTGAACGGCATGGCGGGGAATCTCACGGCGCAGGTCCGCAACATCGCCCAGGTCGCCACGGCGGTGGCGCGCGGTGATCTGTCGCAGAAGATCGATGTGGACGCGCGGGGCGAGATCCTCGAGCTGAAGAACACGCTCAACACGATGGTCGACCAGCTGTCGTCGTTCGCCGAGCAGGTGACCCGGGTGGCCCGCGAGGTGGGCACCGAGGGCATCCTCGGCGGCCAGGCTGAGGTCCAGGGCGTCTCGGGTACCTGGAAGGACCTCACCCAGTCCGTCAACTTCATGGCGAACAACCTCACCTCGCAGGTGCGTAACATCGCCGAGGTGACGAAGGCGGTCGCCAAGGGCGATCTGTCGAAGAAGATCACCGTCGACGCCAAGGGCGAGATCCTCGAGCTGGTGACGACCGTCAACACGATGGTGGACCAGCTGTCCAACTTCGCCGACGAGGTGACGCGGGTGGCCCGTGAGGTGGGCACCGAGGGCATCCTCGGTGGACAGGCGCGGGTGCGTGGTGCCACCGGCATCTGGAAGGACCTCAGCGACAACGTCAACACCATGGCGGCCAATCTGACCAGTCAGGTGCGCAACATCTCCCGGGTGTCGTCCGCGGTCGCCCACGGTGATCTGACGAAGAAGGTCACCGTCGAAGCGCGCGGTGAGGTCGCCGAGCTCGCCGACACGGTCAACACCATGGTGACCACGCTGTCGTCGTTCGCCGACGAGGTGACTCGTGTGGCCCGGGAAGTGGGTACGGAGGGCGAGCTGGGCGGCCAGGCCCGGGTGCCCGGCGTGTCCGGTACCTGGAAGGACCTCACCGAGTCGGTGAACTCGATGGCCTCCAACCTGACCGGTCAGGTGCGTCAGATCGCCGCTGTCACCACCGCCATCGCCAAGGGTGACCTCACCAAGAAGATCGACATCGATGCGCGGGGCGAGATCCTCGAGCTGAAGAACACCATCAACACGATGGTCGACCAGCTGTCGTCGTTCGCCGGAGAGGTCACCCGGGTGGCCCGTGAGGTGGGCACGGACGGAATGCTGGGCGGTCAGGCGCGCGTGCGGGACGTCGACGGCACCTGGCGCGACCTCACCGAGTCGGTGAACGAGATGGCCGGGAATCTGACCAGGCAGGTGCGGGCCATCGCGGCCGTCGCCACCGCGGTGACCCGGGGCGACCTCAACCTCAAGATCGACGTGGATGCGGCCGGTGAGATCCAGGTCCTCCAGGACAACATCAACACGATGATCGCGAACCTGCGTGACACCACTCTGGCCAACGAGGAGCAGGACTGGCTCAAGGGCAACCTGGCTCGTATCTCGGGTCTGATGCAGGGCCGCCGGGATCTCGACGATGTGGCCTCGCTCATCATGAGCGAGCTGACTCCGGTGGTCACCGCGCAGCACGGCGCGTTCTTCGTGGCGATGCCGACAAGCGGCGGGGACCTCGGCTCGCACGTCGACGGCAGCTCGTACGAGCTGGTGATGCGGGGGAGTTACGGCTACACGGGCGCGATGCCCACGTCGTTCCGGCCCGGGGAGACCCTGATCGGTACGGCGGCAGAGGAGAAGCGAACCATCCAGATCAGCGTGCCGCCGGGCTATCTGAAGATCTCGTCGGGGCTGGGTGAGGCTCCGCCCGCGTACGTGATCGTGCTGCCGGTGCTCTTCGAGGGGATGGTGCTCGGTGTGATCGAGCTGGCCTCGTTCCAGCCGTTCACCCAGATCCAGCGGGACTTCCTCAACCAGCTCGCCGAGATGATCGCGACAAGCGTCAACACCATCAGCGTCAACACCAAGACCGAGCTGCTGCTCAAGCAGTCGCAGGAACTGACGGAGCAGCTGCGCGAGCGGTCGGCGGAGCTGGAGAACCGGCAGCGGGCGCTCCAGTCGTCCAATGCCGAACTGGAGGAGAAGGCCGAGCTCCTCGCCCAGCAGAACCGCGACATCGAGGTGAAGAACACCGAGATCGAGGAAGCACGACAGGTGCTGGAGGAGCGGGCCGAGCAGCTCGCCGTCTCCATGCGCTACAAGTCGGAGTTCCTGGCCAACATGTCACATGAGCTGCGCACCCCGCTGAACTCGCTGCTGATCCTCGCGAAGCTGCTGGCAGACAACGCCGAGACCAACCTCACTCCGAAGCAGGTTGAGTTCGCCGAGACCATCCACGGCGCGGGCTCCGATCTGTTGCAGCTCATCAACGACATCCTCGACCTGTCGAAGGTCGAGGCGGGCAAGATGGACGTCAGCCCGACCCGGATCGCCCTGGTGCAGCTGGTCGACTATGTGGAGGCCACCTTCCGGCCGCTCACGGCCGAGAAGGCCCTCGACTTCTCGGTACGGGTGTCGCCCGAGCTCCCGGCCACCCTGCACACCGATGAGCAGCGGTTGCTCCAGGTGTTGCGCAACCTGCTGTCGAATGCGGTGAAGTTCACCGACACGGGGGCGGTGGAGCTGGTGATCCGGCCGGCGAACAGCGATGTGCCCCAGTCCATCCGTGAGCAGCTCCTGGAGGCGGGGTCGCTGCGTGACGCGGACGCCGATCTCATCGCCTTCTCGGTGACCGACACCGGTATCGGGATCGCCGCCAGCAAGATGCGGGTGATTTTCGAGGCGTTCAAGCAGGCGGATGGCACGACCAGCCGCAAGTACGGCGGTACGGGCCTCGGTCTGTCCATCAGCCGGGAGATCGCCAGGCTGCTCGGTGGCGAGATCCATGCGGCGAGCGAGCCCGGCCGCGGCTCCACCTTCACTCTGTATCTGCCCCTGCACCCGAGTGAACTGCCGCCGCAGGGCTATGTGCAGCTCGCGCCCGGCACCGACGCTCAGTCAGCGGGGGGCGACGACGCGGCCGCGCTCGAAGCGGGTGGAGCGGCCACGCAGCAGGGTGTTCAGCCCGCCGCGGGCGGCGACGCGCAGCCGGGCCCCGCGATGCTCTTCCGGCGCCGGCGCAAGGCGCTGGGTGGTGCGGATCTGAGGACCGCGCTCCCGGGGCAGCCGGGGGCGGCGGGGGAATCGTGGAACGGCCAGCACCAGCAGGACGGTGTGCAGGAGCCGCGGCGTACCTTCGAGTTCCACAGCGAGAAGGTGCTCATCGTCGACGACGACATCCGCAATGTCTTCGCGCTGACGAGCGTTCTGGAACAGAACGGTCTGTCCGTGCTCTACGCGGAGAACGGGCGCGAAGGCATTGAAGTACTGGAACAGCATGACAATGTGGCAGTCGTACTGATGGACATCATGATGCCGGAGATGGACGGCTACGCGACGACGGCGGCGATCCGCAGGATGCCCCAGTTCGCCGGCCTCCCCATCATCGCCCTCACCGCGAAGGCGATGAAGGGGGACCGGGAGAAGGCCATCGAATCGGGCGCTTCCGACTATGTCACCAAGCCGGTCGACCCCGACCATCTGCTCACGGTCATGGAGCAGTGGATGCGCGGGAAGTGACGGTGGCTGGGCTGCGACAGCCCGCTGTCCGGTCGCGGCCCGTGGGGCCCTACCTCCCGGTCGCTGACTGACTGTCGCCGGTGGGGTGTGAGGGCGCGGTATTCGGGGAACCTTCTGGTCTCCTGCGGCGTTTCTGCTACGTACACAGTGACATCGCGGTGACAGGGTGTGGCGATGGGCGGGGTGCGGCTACCATGACCGGCACAAGGGCGGGCGGCGCAAGGGAGTCGCCCCCTGGGGCGGCGCCCGGTGCTTACCCTGGCTTTTCGGGCTGGGGTGACCCCAGCCGGGGCGAGGAGGGCGAGGCATGGTGCAGAAGGCCAAGATCCTCCTGGTCGATGACCGGCCGGAGAATCTGCTGGCGCTGGAGGCCATCCTCTCTGCGCTCGATCAGACACTGGTTCGGGCATCGTCAGGAGAAGAGGCGCTCAAAGCGCTTCTGACGGATGACTTCGCGGTCATCCTCCTGGACGTCCAGATGCCGGGAATGGACGGATTCGAGACCGCTGCGCACATCAAGCGGCGGGAGCGGACCCGTGACATCCCCATCATCTTCCTGACCGCGATCAACCATGGCCCGCACCACACCTTCCGCGGGTATGCCGCAGGCGCGGTGGACTACATCTCCAAGCCGTTCGACCCGTGGGTGCTCCGCGCCAAGGTCTCCGTGTTCGTGGACCTCTACATGAAGAACTGCCAGCTGCGCGAGCAGGCCGCGCTGCTCCGGCTCCAGCTGGAAGGCGGTCATGTCGGCGCGGGGGACAGCAGGGAGCCCGCAGGGCTGCTCGCCGAACTCTCCGCACGTCTCGCGGCCGTTGAGGAGCAGGCGGAAGCCCTGTCGAAGCAACTCGACGACGAATCGGCAGATGCCGCGGCCCTCGCCACCGCCGCCCATCTCGAACGCAAGCTCACCGGGCTGCGCAGGGCATTGGACGCCCTGGAGCCGGGCACCGGAAGCGGCGCCCCCTCGCTCCCCTCGCAGAACTGACCCGCCCTCGGGGGCGCTCTGCGCGTAGTTCGTCCACATTCCGTTTGAGCGGGCGTCAGTTTCCGTACGCGGCGAGGGCGACACGAAAGGGTGAAGCGGTGGGCACGCGTGTCCACCGCCGGTCACACCGGTAACCTCACCATCATGGCCTCTCGTACGTCCGGCAAGGGTTCCCAGGGCACGGCGGGCACCGCGAAGCCGCGTGCCGGCCGTACCACCGCTGCCGCGAAAGCGGCACCCGCCAAGAAGGCACCGGCGAAGAAGGCCGCTGCCAAGAAGCCGGCGCCCGCGAAGAAGGCAGCGGCCAGGAAGGCCGCACCCGCACCCGCCCCCAATCCCACCGGGGGTGTCGTCTGGCTCCTGCGCGCCGTGTGGATGGGTCTCGCGCACGGTGTCGGTGCGATGCTGCGCGGCATAGGGCGCGGGGCCAAGGGGCTCGATCCGGCGCACCGCAAGGACGGCCTCGCCCTCCTGATGCTCGGTCTCGGCCTGGTCGTCGCCGCGGGCACCTGGTCCCATCTGCGCGGTCCCGTCGGGGACCTCGTCGAGATGCTCGTCACGGGCGCCTTCGGGCGGCTCGATCTGCTCGTGCCGATACTGCTCACCGCGATCGCCGTGCGGCTGATCCTCTACCCCGAGAAGCCGGAGGCCAACGGCCGCATCGTCATCGGCTTGTCCGCGCTGGTCGTCGGGGTGCTCGGCCAGGTCCACATCGCCTGTGGCTCACCGGGTCGCGACGAGGGCACGGAAGCGATCCAGGACGCGGGCGGGCTGATCGGCTGGGGCGTCTCCAAGCCGCTGGTCTTCGCCATGGGCGAGGTGCTCGCCGTGCCCATGCTGGTGCTCCTGACCGTCTTCGGGCTGCTGGTCGTCACCGCGACCCCGGTCAACGCGATCCCGCGGCGGCTGCGTGCGCTCGGTGTGAATCTCGGACTCCTCGACCCGCCGTACGAGGCGGGCGCGGCGGACGAGCGGGCGGACGAGGAGTGGCGGGATGGCCCGGCCGTCCGCCCCGCGCGCCGTCGGCGCCCGGCGGCCGGGGCGGCAGCCGGCGACGTGTACGACGCCGAGCAGGCCGAGGAAGCCGCGCTGTCGCGGCGTCGGCAGTCGCGCGGCTCCCCGGCGCGGCCCGGCACGGGCCGCCCCATGGACGCGATCGACGTGGCCGCCGCTGCCGCCGCCGCCCTCGACGGTGCCGTGCTGGGCGGGCTGCCGCCGTCCCCCGTCGTCGCCGACCTGACCCGGGACCTCAGCGCGGAGCGGGAGCGTGCCACGGGGCCCGTCCCCGGGGCTCGTACCGAGCAGCCGCCCGCCCCCCGCGAGGCCGTACCGGACCTGACCAAGCCGGCTCCCGAGGAGTCGGCGCCCCTCCCGTCGCGGGCCGAGCAGCTCCAGCTGTCCGGTGACATCACCTATGGGCTGCCCTCACTGGACCTGCTGGAGCGCGGCGGGCCCGGCAAGACTCGCAGCGCCGCCAATGACGCGATCGTCGCCTCGCTGACGAACGTCTTCGCGGAGTTCAAGGTCGATGCCGCGGTCACCGGCTTCACCCGCGGCCCGACGGTCACCCGCTATGAGGTCGAGCTGGGCCCGGCGGTCAAGGTCGAGCGGATCACCGCCCTGACCAAGAACATCGCGTATGCCGTGGCCAGCCCCGACGTACGGATCATCTCGCCGATCCCAGGCAAATCGGCGGTCGGTATCGAGATCCCCAACACCGACCGCGAGATGGTCAATCTCGGCGACGTGCTGCGCCTCGCCGACGCGGCGGGTGACGACCACCCCATGCTGGTGGCGCTCGGCAAGGACGTGGAGGGCGGCTATGTCATGGCCAACCTTGCGAAGATGCCGCACGTCCTGGTCGCCGGTGCCACCGGTTCGGGCAAGTCCTCCTGCATCAACTGTCTGATCACCTCGGTGATGATCAGGGCCACTCCGGAGGATGTGCGGATGGTCCTTGTCGACCCCAAGCGGGTCGAGCTGACCGCGTACGAGGGCATCCCGCACCTGATCACGCCGATCATCACCAACCCCAAGAGGGCCGCCGAGGCACTCCAGTGGGTGGTCCGTGAGATGGACCTGCGCTATGACGACCTCGCGGCCTACGGCTTCCGGCATATCGACGACTTCAACCAGGCGGTGCGGCTCGGCAAGGTCACACCGCCCGCGGGCAGCGAGCGCGAGCTCCAGCCGTATCCCTATCTCCTGGTGATCGTGGACGAGCTCGCGGATCTGATGATGGTGGCTCCCCGCGATGTCGAAGACGCCATCGTCCGCATCACCCAGCTGGCGCGCGCGGCGGGAATCCATCTGGTACTGGCCACCCAGCGGCCGTCCGTCGACGTGGTCACGGGCCTCATCAAGGCCAATGTGCCGTCCCGGCTCGCCTTCGCGACCTCCTCACTGGCCGACAGTCGGGTCATCCTCGACCAGCCGGGGGCCGAGAAGCTGATCGGCAAGGGCGACGGTCTCTTCCTTCCGATGGGCGCAAGCAAGCCGACCCGTATGCAGGGCGCCTTCGTGACCGAGGAGGAGGTCGCCGCGGTCGTCCGGCACTGCAAGGACCAGATGGCCCCGGTCTTCCGGGACGACGTCGTGGTCGGCACGAAGCAGAAGAAGGAGATCGACGAGGACATCGGCGACGATCTCGACCTGCTCTGCCAGGCGGCCGAGCTGGTGGTGTCCACCCAGTTCGGCTCGACCTCGATGCTCCAGCGCAAGCTTCGGGTCGGTTTCGCGAAGGCGGGCCGGCTGATGGACCTCATGGAGTCCCGGAACATCGTGGGTCCCAGCGAGGGCTCGAAGGCGCGCGACGTACTCATGAAACCCGAGGAACTGGATGGAGTGCTGGCGGTGATACGGGGGGAGGCTCACCCGTAGGGAAAAGTGAGGCAACCGTTTCACTTGGTCATACGTCAAGTTGGAGAGAGGGCCAGGAGCGCTGGCTCCCCCCTCCCGCTGTCCGGCCATTCTGATGGCGTACAAACGGCATCCGCCCGGTTGCCCCACCCTTTCGTACCACCCCTAGACTGAACCTCCAGCAGGTGGTTACACGCTCGAAAGGCGCACTCGTGTCCATCGGCAACTCCCCCGAAGACGACCGGCCTTCGATCGCGGAGGACCGATCTTTGATCGAAGATGATCGGCCTTCGATCGGTCGCGCGCTGCAAGATGCCCGCAGCGCGGCAGGCCTGACCGTTGACGAGGTCAGTACCTCCACCCGTGTCCGCGTCCCCATCGTGCAGGCGATCGAGCAGGATGACTTCTCCCGCTGCGGTGGCGATGTGTACGCGCGTGGCCACATCGGGACCCTCGCCCGCGCCGTTGGACTGGATCCAGCCCCGCTGGTGGCGCAGTACGACGCCGGCCACGGCGGCCGGCCGTCGCCGACGCCCGCCGCGCCGCTCTTCGAGGCGGAACGTATCCGCCCAGAGCCCAGGCGCCCGAACTGGACCGCAGCGATGGTCGCGGCGATCGTCGCGGTCATCGGTTTCGCCGCCTTCACGCTGTTCAGTGGCAATGACACGGCCAAGACCACCAAGAACGTCGCCGAGGGTGCTGCCCCGGCCAAGACCAGCCCGAAGCCGCCGGCGAGCCAGCAGCCCGCACAGCCGCTGCCTCAGCAGTCCCAGCCCGCCAAGCCCGACCCCTCGGACAGCGCGATCGCCGCGGTCCCGCAGGACAAGGTCACGGTCAAGGTGTCCGCCGTCGGTGACAAGAGCTGGATCTCAGCGAAGTCCGCCAGTGGCAAACTGCTCTTCGACGGTCTGCTCGAGGAAGGGCAGTCCAAGACCTTCCAGGACGAGGAGCGGCTGGATCTGATCCTGGGCAACGCCGGGGCGATCGAGCTCTTCGTGAACGGCAAGAAGGTCGAAGACAAGTTCGAGCCGGGTCAGGTCGAGCGGCTCTCCTACACCAAGGGCGACCCCGAGGCGGGCTGAGCCGCCTGCTCCCGGGGCCGTCCGGGGCCGGTCCGTGTGGTGGGCAGGTCCGCTCGGCTGGTCCCGGAAGCCGATAACCGCTGATCAGGGAGCCCGCGGCCTGCCGTTCCGCGGCGCCGTGTCCGCCGGCAGCCTCGCGGATCAGGCGTGGGCTCGGACAAAGTAGTCTTGAGCCCATGCCCGAACGCCGTACCGTCGCCCTTGTCACTCTTGGCTGCGCCCGTAACGAGGTGGACTCGGAGGAGCTCGCAGGTCGCCTGGCAGCGGACGGCTGGGAGCTCGTCGAAGAAGCCGCCGACGCCGACGTCGCCGTCGTCAACACCTGCGGCTTCGTCGAGGCCGCCAAGAAGGACTCCGTCGACGCCCTCCTCGAAGCCAACGATCTGAAGGACCAGGGCCGCACCCAGGCCGTCGTCGCCGTCGGATGCATGGCCGAGCGCTACGGCAAGGAGCTCGCCGAAGCGCTGCCCGAAGCGGACGGTGTGCTGGGCTTCGACGACTACTCCGACATCTCCGACCGGCTCCAGACCATCCTCAGCGGCGGCATCCACGCCTCGCACACCCCGCGCGACCGACGCAAGCTGCTGCCGATCAGCCCGGCGGAGCGGCAGACGGCCGCAGTCGCCCTGCCCGGGCACGCCCAGGCACCGGAGCCCGAGAGCGTACCGGCGGACCTGCCGGAGGGTCTCGCTCCCGCCTCAGGCCCGCGCGCACCGCTGCGGCGGCGACTGGACACCAACCCCGTCGCCTCCGTGAAGCTCGCGTCCGGCTGTGACCGGCGCTGCTCCTTCTGCGCCATCCCGTCCTTCCGCGGGTCCTTCATCTCCCGGCGCCCCAGCGATGTCCTCGGCGAGACGCGCTGGCTCGCCGAGCAGGGCGTCAAGGAGATCATGCTGGTCTCCGAGAACAACACCTCCTACGGCAAGGACCTGGGAGACATCCGGCTGCTGGAGACGCTGCTGCCGGACCTCGCGGCCGTCGACGGCATCGAGCGGGTCCGCGTCAGCTATCTCCAGCCCGCCGAGATGCGCCCCGGCCTGATCGACGTGCTCACGTCGACGGAGAAGGTCGCGCCCTACTTCGACCTGTCCTTCCAGCACAGCGCGCCCGGTGTGCTGCGTGCGATGCGGCGCTTCGGGGACACCGAGCGGTTCCTCGAACTGCTCGAGACGATCCGCTCCAAGGCACCGGCGGCCGGGGTGCGCTCGAACTTCATCGTGGGCTTCCCCGGCGAGACCGAGGCCGACTTCGCCGAGCTGGAGCGCTTCCTCACGGACGCACGGCTCGATGCCATCGGCGTCTTCGGCTACTCCGACGAGGACGGCACCGAGGCCGCCACGTACGACACCAAGCTCGACCAGGACACCGTGGACGAGCGCCTCGCGCATCTGTCCCGGCTCGCCGAGGAGCTCACCGCCCAGCGCGCGGACGAGCGGATCGGGGAGACCCTGGAGGTACTGGTCGAGTCGGTGTTCGACGGGGTCGGGAGCGAGGATCCGGACGACGTCCTGGACGAGGACGAGTACGCAGCCGTGGGCCGCGCCGCGCACCAGGCTCCGGAGACCGACGGCCAGGTGATCTTCACGGCCGCCGAGGGCCTTGTGCCCGGTCGTATGGTCGAGGCGAAGGTGGTGGGCACCGAGGGCGTCGACCTGGTGGCCGAGGTCGTGTCGGAGCGGTGTGAGGAGGCAGCCAGATGACGGGAGTCCCCGCGTCCGCGGCGGGCGGGACCGGCAGGCCGGCGCCCGGCGGCAAGCTGGGGGCCGCTGCCGTCAACCAGGCCAGTCTGTGGAACATCGCCAACATCCTCACCATGGTGAGGCTGCTGCTGGTGCCCGGATTCGTGATCCTGCTCCTCCAGAACGGCGGGTACGACCCCGCCTGGCGCGCCTGGGCCTGGGCGGCGTTCGCCGTCGCCATGATCACCGACCTCTTCGACGGCCATCTCGCCCGCACCTACAACCTGGTCACGGACTTCGGCAAGATCGCTGACCCGATCGCCGACAAGGCGATCATGGCGTCGGGACTGATCTGCCTCTCGGCACTCGGGGACCTGCCCTGGTGGGTCACGGGAGTGATCCTCTTCCGTGAGCTCGGGATCACCCTGATGCGCTTCTGGGTGATCCGGCACGGAGTGATTCCCGCCAGCCGCGGCGGAAAGATGAAGACGCTGGCGCAGGGCACCGCGGTCGGGATGTACGTCCTCGCGCTGACCGGGCCGCTGGCCACCCTGCGCTGGTGGGTGATGGCCGTGGCGGTCGTGCTGACGGTGGTCACCGGGCTCGACTACGTACGGCAGGCCGTGGTTCTGCGGCGCAGGGGTCTCGCGGCCGAGCGTGAGGCGGCGCGCAGCCGGAAAGGCGCCTCGGAGACCATGCGATGACCGCCGTCCCCGGCGCGATGGACGCCGTCCCCGACGGCGTCGCCGCCCGGGTGCTGGCGCTGCTCGCGGAGCGCGGGGAGACCCTCGCGGTCGCCGAGTCCCTGACGGGCGGTCTCGTGGCCGCCGAGCTGACCGCCGTCCCAGGGGCTTCGAAGTCCTTCCGCGGATCCGTCACGGCATACGCGACGGCGGTGAAGCGTGACCTCCTGGGAGTCGACGCCGCCCTGCTGGCCCTGAGCGGTGCGGTCGATCCGGACGTGGCGGTCCAGATGGCCGCAGGGGTGAAGGCCGGTCTGGACGCCGGCTGGGGCATCGCGACCACGGGCGTCGCGGGGCCGGAGCCGCAGGACGGACGACCCGTGGGGACGGTCTTCGTGGCGGTCGCGAGACCGGATGGGACCCGGAAAGCGCTCTCACTGCGATTGAACGGCGACCGTGCGGAAATCCGTAGAGAGAGTGTACGGAGCGTGCTCGAGCTGCTTGCCGGAGAACTCTCGCGGAACGGGCGGGCACAGGATACGGAACAGAACGGGGGGACTTGATGTTTGCAGCCCTGAGTGAACACGTCATCGCTCCCCGCACGGCCGCAGCGCGAGGCGGTACGGTGGGGCGTGAAGGATGCGGCTACGCGGTCCGAGGAGGGAGCCACCGATGATTCTGCTCCGTCGCCTGCTGGGTGACGTGCTGCGTCGGCAGCGCCAGCGCCAGGGCCGTACTCTGCGCGAAGTCTCCTCGTCCGCCCGAGTATCGCTCGGCTATCTCTCCGAGGTGGAGCGGGGGCAGAAGGAGGCTTCCTCCGAACTGCTCTCCGCGATCTGCGACGCGCTTGACGTACGGATGTCCGAGCTCATGCGGGAAGTGAGCGACGAGCTGTCACTCGCCGAGCTGGCCGAGTCGGCAGCGGCGAGCGAGCCGGTGTCCGCGCCGGTGCGCCCGATGCTCAATTCCGTTTCTGTGACGTCGGTGGCGGGTGTGCCGACGGAGCGGGTGACGATCAAGGCGCCCGCGGAGGCGGTGGACGTCGTCGCCGCCTGAGGCGGTGGCGGGTAGTCGTCAGCACCTGGATCTCCACGTGTGAGCCCCGGTCGAGTGGGTACTCGGCCGGGGCTCCATTGTTTCAGTGAAGAGCTCACCGGAGCTTCACTGAGTGACCGTTTCGATCCGCTTTTCCCTCGTTTGTGTCATGGTGGGAAGCGGTGCCGTCTCGTCTTGTGGGAGGTCGCATATGTCTGTAGTGAAGGGCGCGCTGTCCGGACAGGACCGCAAGGTCACGGGAGAAGCGCTCCAGGGTGCGCTGGTCGATCTGGTCGATCTGGCCCTGGTGGCGAAGCAGGTCCACTGGAACGTGGTGGGACCGCGCTTCCGCTCGGTGCACCTCCAGCTGGACGAGGTGGTCGCCACCGCGCGGCAGCACTCGGACACCGTGGCGGAGCGTGCCTCGGCGATCGGGGTTTCACCCGACGGGCGGGCTGGCACGGTGGCGTCCTCGAGCGCCATCAGCAAGGTGCCGGAGGGCTACATCCAGGACGCCGACGTCGTCAGCATCATGGTCAAGGCGCTGGGGGCCGTGATCACCAGGATGCGGGAGCGCATCGAGGTCACGGACGAGCCCGACCCGGTGAGCCAGGACATCCTGATCCAGCTCACCGCCGACCTGGAGAAGCACGCCTGGATGTTCCAGGCGGAGAGCGCCTAGTGGCGCCGGGGCCCATGGCGCTGGCGGCGACTGCGCCGGCCGTGGCGAGTGCGGCCCCGTCCGCACCGGATGCCACCGGCATCTCGCCGGTGGCATCCGGTGAGCGGTCATCGGCCGCGACGGGAAGCGCCGAAAGCACGGACAGCAGAGGCGTGCGCGGGCGCATAGCCCGTGGTGAGCACCCCCAGGGCGCCTGGCACATACGCTGCGAGCGCGCCCGGTGTGCAACCGGTGCGCCCTCCCGCCGACTGATCGGTCCGGTCTAGCGTCGACCGGAGGAGGCGGCCATGGTAAGGCGATGGGTCCTGCTGCCGGCGCTCGCACTGGGCGCGCTGTGGTGGTGGGCCGTTCTGCGGCTGGCGTTGGCGCCGGAGCATGCGGGACTCGTCGAGGGGGCAGTGGCAGCAGGCGGGTGGGGGCTCAGCCTGCTGCCGGTGCATGTGGCGTCGCGAGCCGGGGACGCCGAGGGGGCTGGGGGAACGCGGCTACCACGGCATCGCGACGCCCCCGTTCGGTCGGAGGATCTGACCCGTCATGAACGATGACGCGTCGGAGGCGAGATAGAGGACCGCATGCGCGATGTCCTCGGGCTCGCCGACCCGGCCGAGCGGTGACAGCCGCACCATGGCGGCCTCCGCCTTCTGCTGAAGGGCCTCGTCATGCCGGTCCGTCATGGGGCTGCGGACCCAGCCTGGGGCGACCGTGTTCACTCGAATGGAGCAATTCCCGAGCTCGGCTGCCAGGGTCCTGGTGAGCTGTACAACGGCCGCCTTGGCCACCCCGTAGCACAGCAGCCCGGGATTCCCGGCGTCCACCGCACCCGACGCCATGGTGACCAGTGACCCCGCGATGCCCGCGTCGATCATCCCGCGGGCCGCTGCCTGGCAGGCGTAGAGCACGCCCTTGAAGTTGACCGCGAGGACGCGGTCGAGATCCTCGTCGGTGGTCTCCAGGACGCTGCTGGAGTGCATGACCCCGGCGATGGCGGCCATGACGTGCAGCGGTCCCGCCGCATGAACCGCCGCGTACAGCGCGGAGCGGTCGCTGACGTCGACGACATGAGCCCGGGCTTGGACCGGGTCCTGTGCCTGCACCGTGTCCATGGCGTTCGCGACGCTCGCGATGAGGCTCAGGGTCTCGTGAAGGCCCTTCTCGTCCGTATCGGCACAGTGCACGGCGGCACCTGCCTGGGCGAGAAGGACGGCGGTCGCGCGGCCGATGCCACTCGCTGCGCCCGTGACGAACGCGGTGCGGCCGGTGAGGTCGTACGCCGTGAGGGCCATGCCGGTGAACGTACGACCGAATCTGACGGGCCGTCAACTGATGGCGGAAGTGCAGCGCGTACTCCCTCAGTTGATGGCCGCCGTCGTCCCCACGGGGCCGGACTGGCAGCCGGGGCACCAGTAGGTCACCCGCTCGTCCAGTCCCGCCTTGCGAATCAGGGTGCCGCAGCGCAGACACGGGCGCCCCGCCCGTCCGTACACGAACAAGCGCTGTTCCGCGCGGCGCTCCCCAGGCGTGGTGCGTCGGTCGAAGTGGTTCTTGTTCGCTTCCAGGAGCCGGTGAGCCGTGGCGACGAGGCGTTCCGGCACACCGGAGGACAGCTCACCGACCGGGAGCCAGGGCGTGGCGCGGGCCAGGAAGGCCAGCTCCGACTTGTAGACATTGCCGATCCCGGCCAGGTTGCGCTGATCGAGCAGAGCCTCGCCGAGCGGGCGGTCCGAGTCCGCCAGGAGATTGCGCACGGCGGTGCCGGGATCCCAGTCCGGCCCGAGGAGATCGGGACCGAGATGCCCTACGACCCGCTCCTCGTCCTGGGTGCGCAGCAACTCAAGGACCGGCAGCCGATAACCCACCGCGGTGTGCTCGCTGTTTCCGAGCACCGCCCTGATCTGGTGCCCCGGCCCGCCGCGCCAGCGTTCCCCCGCTGCGAACACCCGCCAGGAGCCGTCCATCCGCAGATGCGAGTGCAGGGTGAACCCGCCACCGATACGGGCAAGCAGATGCTTGCCGCGCGGGGTGACGTCCAGGACCTCCCGCCCGGTGAGATCGGTGGTGGCGAACCGCGGCACCCGCAGGTCGAAGAGGGTGAGCACGCGCCCGGCCAGGGCGTCGTTCAGCTTCCGGGCGGTCAGCCAGACGGTGTCTCCTTCAGGCATGCCACCCATGATGCGCGACGCATGCGCCGCCTCAGGGCCGCAGCCGCAGCCCGCGTGGGGTGGCGTGGAAACCTGACTCCTCGAACGGCCGCGCCAAGGGTGAGGTCAGGGCCGCGGCGCCGTTGACCCGCTCGACCGTGACCGTACCGAGCGTGCCCGCCCGCGCTGCCTCGGCGAGCGCCTCGGCCGCCGTGCGCAGCGCCGGGCTGTCCGGCTCGGTGGCCCAGGACAGCAGAGTCTTGCCGCCGCGCTCCATGTAGAGCGTGAGCTCGCCGTCGACCAGCACCACCAGGGATCCCGCTTTGCGCCCGGGTTTGTGGCCCGCGCCGGTGGGTGGCTCGGGCCAGGGCAGGGCCGCCCCGTAGGCGTTCGCCGGGTCGGCCGCCGCCAGCACGACCGCTCGCGGCGCGGTGCCGGCATCGGCACGGTCGCGTGCGGTGGCCGCCGCACGCAGCCGGTCCACGGCCCCGTCCATCGCGAACTGGGCAGCCCCCAGGCCCTCGACGACATAGCCCCGCCTGGCCTGCCCGCTGTCCTCGAAGGCGGACAGGATCCGGTACGTCGCCGAGAATCCACCCTCGACCCCTTCGGCCGCGACCGCGCCCCGGGTGACCACACCGTGGCGGTCGAGCAGGGTGCGGGCCAGGGCATGGGCGCGGTGGGTGGGGTCAGGCTCGGGCGCGGGGAGCAGCGCCCAGCGTCCGGACACGGTCGGCGGCCCTGTGCGCGACGCGGGGCGCGCGGACGCCGTCAGCGAGCCGTAGCGCCCGCGCGGGACCGTGCGCTTGGCACGGTGCGCCGTGGACCCGGCGGTGCGGCCCGATCCCAGCAGCGCGCGCAGCGGTGCGAGGGTGTCGTTGGTGAGCCGCCCCGACCAGGCCAGGTCCCAAAGGGTGTCGGCGAGTTGGGGGTCGGTGGCGTCGGGATGGGTGGTGGCACGGACCTGGTCGGCGATCTGCCGGAAGAACAGCCCGTAACCACCGGAGAGGGCGGCGAGCACGGACTCGTGGAGCGCGGTCAGCTCCAGCGGATGCGGCGGCGGGAGCAGCAGCGGGGCCGTGTCCGCGAGATAGAGGGAGACCCAGCCGTCCTTGCCGGGCAGGGCGCCCGCTCCGGCCCACACGGCTTCGCCGGTCGTGGTCAGTTCGTCGAGCAGGGCGGGGGAGTAGCCCATCACCCTGGACGGCAGGATCAGCTTCTCCAGCGCCGAGGCCGGCACCGGGGCGCCCTGGAGCTGCTCGATGGCGCGTGCCAGCCCATCGACACCGCGCAGGCTGTTGCTCCCCAGGTGCTGCCACTGGGGCAGGAACGTCGCGAGCGCCGCCGGCGGAACCGGCTCCAGCTCCTGGCGCAGTGCCGCGAGGGAGCGGCGACGAAGCCGCCGCAGCACGGCGGCTTCGCACCACTCCTGGCCGATCCCGGAGGGGTGGAACTCGCCCTGCACCACCCGCCCGCTGGCCGCCATACGCTGGAGCGCTCCGTCGGTGACCGCCGCGCCCAGGCCGAATCGCGCCGCAGCCTGGGACGAGGTGAACGGGCCACGGGTCCGGGCGAAACGGGCGAGCAGATCACCCAGCGGGTCCTTGACGGGCTCGGTGAAGGCCTCGGGTACGCCCACGGGAAGCGCCGTACCCAGGGCATCCCGCAGCCTTCCGGCGTCCTCGATGGCCGCCCAGTGGTCGGCGCCCGCGATCCGGACCCGGATGGCGCGCCGCGCGGCGGCGAGCTCTTCCGCCCAGCCCGGGCCGGCGCCCCGCTCCGCCAGCTCGGCCGTAGTCAGCGGTCCCAGCACACGCAGCGCGTCGGCGACTCCCTCCGCGTCCTTGATCCTTCGCTCGTCCGTGAGCCACTGGAGCTCCTGCTCCAGCTCGCTCAGCACGTCGGCGTCGAGCAACTCGCGCAGCTCCGCCTGGCCGAGCAACTCGGCCAGCAGACGGGAGTCCAGTGAGAGCGCGGCGGCGCGCCGCTCGGCGAGCGGCGAATCGCCCTCGTAAAGGAACTGCGCCACGTAGCCGAAGAGCAGCGACCGGGCGAACGGGGACGGCTCGGGGGTGGTCACCTCGACCAGCCGGACCCTGCGGGACTCGATGTCGCCCATCAGCTCCGTCAGGCCCGGGACGTCGAACACGTCCTGGAGGCACTCGCGGACGGCTTCCAGGACGATCGGGAACGAGCCGAACTCGCTGGCCACCTGAAGCAGCTGGGCCGCGCGCTGACGCTGCTGCCACAGGGGGGTGCGCTTACCGGGGCTGCGGCGCGGGAGCAAAAGGGCGCGGGCCGCGCACTCCCGGAACCGTGACGCGAACAGCGCGGAACCGCCCACCTGGTCGGTGACGATCTGGCTGATCTCGCCCCGGTCGAAGACGGCGTCGGCCGCGCCGACCGGCGCCTGGTCGCCGTCGTAGGACGTGTCCAGGTGCACCGGGTCCTGGTCGAGCAGATCCAGACCCATCAGGTCGGCGTCGGGCAGGCGCAGCACGATCCCGTCGTCCGCGTGCATCACCTGTGCGTCCATGCCGTACCGCTCGGCCAGCCGGGCACCGAGCGCCAGCGCCCACGGGGCGTGGACCTGGGCGCCGAAGGGGGAATGGACCACGACCCGCCAGTCGCCCAGCTCGTCCCGGAACCGCTCCACGAGGATCGTGCGGTCGTCGGGCACATGGCCGCAGGCGCGGCGTTGCTCATCCAGATAGGCGAGCACATTGCCGGCGGCCCAGGCGTCGAGTCCGGCCGTGAGCAGCCGCAGCCGCGCGTCCTCCTCGGAAAGCGAACCGATCTCCCGCAGGAACGCGCCGACCGCACGCCCCAGCTCGAGCGGGCGGCCCAGCTGGTCGCCCTTCCAGAACGGCAGCCGTCCGGGGACACCGGGGGCGGGGGAGACCAGCACCCGGTCACGAGTGATGTCCTCGATCCGCCAGGACGTGGTGCCGAGTGTGAAGACATCGCCGACCCGGGACTCGTACACCATCTCCTCGTCGAGCTCGCCGACGCGCCCGCCGCCCTTCTTGGGGTCGGCCCCGGCGAGGAACACCCCGAACAGCCCGCGGTCGGGGATGGTGCCCCCCGAGGTGACGGCGAGGCGCTGGGCACCGGGACGCCCCGTGACCGTCCCGGCGACCCGGTCCCACACCACCCGCGGACGCAGCTCCGCGAAGGCGTCCGACGGATAGCGGCCCGCGAGCATGTCCAGCACCGCCGTGAACGCCGACTCCGGAAGCGAGGCGAACGGCGCGGCCCGCCGCACCACGGCCAGCAGCTCGTCGGCCTGCCAGCTGTCCAGCGCCACCATCGCGACGAGCTGCTGCGCCAGCACGTCCAGCGGATTGGCGGGGATCCGCAGGGCCTCGATCGAGCCGCCGCGCATCCGCTCGGTCACCACAGCCGCCTGCACCAGATCACCGCGGTACTTGGGGAACACCACACCGGTGGAGACCGCGCCCACCTGGTGTCCTGCCCGGCCGACCCGCTGGAGACCGGAGGCGACGGACGGAGGGGACTCGACCTGGACGACCAGATCCACCGCGCCCATGTCGATGCCCAGCTCGAGACTGGAGGTGGCGACGACCGCGGGCAGCCTGCCCGCCTTGAGGTCCTCCTCGACCAGCGCGCGCTGTTCCTTGGAGACCGAGCCGTGGTGGGCACGGGCGAGCAGCGGCGGTGCGCCCCGGGCGGCACCCGACTGCGCCATGATCTCGGCGGGTGGCGCGCCTTCGGGCAGGGCCTCGCCCATGGCGCGTTCGTAGGCGATCTCGTTGAGCCTGTTGCACAACCGCTCGGCCAGGCGGCGGGAGTTGGCGAAGACGATGGTGGAGCGGTGCGCCTGGACCAGGTCGGCGATGCGCTCCTCGACATGGGGCCAGATCGACGGCTTCTCACCGGCAGCGTCCGGCTCGGACGCGGGAGAGCCGCCGAGCTCGCCGAGATCCTCGACGGGGACGACCACGGAGAGATCGAACTCCTTGCCGGACGGCGGCTGGACGATCTCCACCTTGCGCTGTGGCGACAGATAGCGCGCCACCTCGTCCACCGGCCGGACGGTCGCGGACAGGCCGATCCGCCGAGCGGGGCGCGGCAGCACCTCGTCAAGCCGCTCCAGGGACAGGGCGAGATGGGCACCCCGCTTGGTCCCCGCCACCGCGTGCACCTCGTCCACGATGACCGTCTCGATACCCGTCAGTGCCTCACGCGTGGACGAGGTCAGCATCAGGAACAGCGACTCGGGCGTGGTGATCAGGATGTCCGGGGGCCGGGTGGCGAGCGCCCTGCGCTCTGCCGCCGGTGTGTCCCCGGAACGGATGCCGACCCGCACCTCCGGCTCGGGCTCCCCGAGCCGCACGGCCTCCTGGCGGATGCCGGTCAGAGGGCTGCGCAGGTTGCGTTCGACATCCACCGCGAGCGCCTTCAGCGGTGACACGTACAGCACACGGCAGCGCTTCTTGGCGTCCGCCGGCGGCGGGGCGGACGTCAGAGCGTCGAGCGCGGCGAGGAAGGCGGCGAGGGTCTTGCCGGAGCCCGTCGGGGCGACGACCAGCACGTCCGAGCCCCGGCCGATCGCCTGCCACGCCCCTTCCTGGGCCGCGGTGGGCGCGCTGAACGCACCCGTGAACCAGCCGCGGGTCGCGGGGGCGAAGCTGTCGAGTGCAGTGCCGGCCATGCCCCCCATCGTGCACCGCCCCACTGACAAACCCCCGGAGCTGCGAGAATGTCCGTATGGCCGAAGGCGAGTGGGCGCGGTACTGGCAGCCGGAGCGGCTTCCGGGAATCGATCTGCTCCGCGCCCGGTACGTACGTCACACCTTTCCCCGCCACAGTCACGAGGGCTATGTGTTCGGGACCATCACCCGCGGGGTCGAGGACGTCGGGCTTCCGGGCGGTGTCGTGCATGCCGGGCCCGGCATGGTCGTGATGATCAATCCGGAGGTCCCGCACACCGCCAGAGCCGGCGTGGCCGAGGGCTGGGTGTACTCGACGCTCTATCCGTCATCGCGGGTGGTCGCTGAGATCGCCGAGGAGACCACGACGATCACCGGGACTCCTGGCTTCGCCGAGACCAATGTGGTCGACCCCCAGGCGGCCCGGCTGATCCGCGAGGTCCATCGCGCGGCGGAGGAGGGCAACGCACTCGCCGCCGACAGCGTCCTGCGGATCATGGTGGCGCGGCTGCTGCGCGACTACGGGAGCAGCATCCCGCCGCGCGCCCCACTGACGGCGGGCGCGCGCAACGCGGCACGCGCCCGTGCGGTGCTGGAAGAGCGCATGGACGGCCCACCCACGCTCCAGGCCCTGGCCACCGAGCTGGGCACCAGCCCGTTCGCCCTGCTGCGCGCCTTCCGTGACCGTTACGGGATGCCGCCGCACACCTGGCTCACCGACGCCCGGGTCCGCCGGGCTCGGCACCTGCTGGACGCGGGCGCTGCTCCGGCACATGCCGCCGTCGCGGTCGGGTTCGCCGATCAGCCGCACCTGAACCGGCACTTCACCCGGATCGTGGGGGTGCCGCCAGGTGCCTACCAGCGGGGACGCCGGGTCGAAGGTCCGCGGTGAGGCGCGAAGCGCGCGGCGCAAGAACGTACAAGACCGGAAACGCACCGGCCCCGTAGCGTCCACGACGTGCCAGAACAGACAGCATCCGCAGAGATACCCGCCGACGGACTGATGACCGACGGACCCAGCGGTTCGGTGAAGGCAGACTCCGCCGTCGTACGGGACGCTCTCGGTGTGGGCGTCGCCGTCGGCCTGTCGGGTTTCGCCTTCGGCGTCACCGCGGCGGGAGCCGGGCTCGAACTCGCACAGATCTGCGCCCTCAGCCTGCTCGTTTTCACCGGTGCCTCCCAGTTCGCGCTGGTCGGCGCGCTCGCCGCGGGCGGCAATCCGCTCACCGCCGCCGCGGGCGCCTTCTTCCTCGGCACCCGCAATGCCTTCTACGGCCTCAGGCTCTCCCAGCTGCTGGCCCTGCCGCGCTTCGTGCGCCCCTTCGCCGCCCACTGGGTCATCGACGAGACCACGGCTGTCTCCCTGGCGCAGCCGACACGGCGGGCCGCACGGTTGGGCTTCACCGCCACGGGACTCACTCTCTATGTGCTGTGGAACCTCACCACGTTCCTCGGGGCACTGGGTGCGGAGGCCATCGGGGACACCAGCGCCTGGGGACTGGACGCAGCGGGGCCCGCTGTGTTCCTCGCCCTGCTCGCCCCCATGCTGCGCACCACGACCGAGCGGGCGGTCGCCGCACTGGCCGTCGTGCTCGGGCTCGGACTGCTGCCCGTGCTCCCCGCCGGAGTGCCGGTGCTGGTCGCCGCACTCGCGGCCCCGACCGTTCTCTGGCTCCAGGGTCGTGGACTCGTCAATCGGAAGGAGACCGACCGATGAGCGTCTGGATCGCGATCGCGGCGACGGCCGTCGGCTGCTACCTGGTCAAGCTGGCCGGACTGCTGGTGCCTGCCGGAACGCTGGAGCGTCCCCTTGTGCAGCGGCTCTCCGGGCTGCTCCCGGTGGCGCTGCTGGCCGCCCTCACCGCGCAGCAGACGTTCAGCAGCGGCAGCGCCCTGGTGATCGATGCCAGGGCGGCCGGTCTGGTAGCGGCGGCGATCGCCCTGGTGCTGCGCGCGCCGTTCCTCGTCGTCGTCGCGGCTGCGGTGCTGGTCACCGCCGGTGTCCGCGCGATCGGCGGCTGACCTCAGCCCGTCCCGGCCGTCTCAGTGCACAAGGCGCCCGTGTGCCCTCAGCGTGCGCAGCGCCTCGACCGTGGTGATGGGGCGTTCTTCAAGGGCAGTGCAGGGAGCCCAGACGCCGCGGCGGACGGGCCAGCCGCCGTCGGCCTCCTGCCGGCCGGCAAGGTGGTCGAGCGAGCGCTCCATCTCCTCGTCCGTGAACCAGCGCCGGGCCAGGGAGTCGGGCACACGTGCGTAGTCGTACGGATAGTGGCGCTCGTCCGGGGCGTACCCGGCGGAAACCGTGCAGGTATCCGGCCGTGCCGGATCGAGCACCACGAGCCGCTGTCCGCGCACGAGACGGCCCAGGCGATCGGCGGCGGCCTCGGCGCGGGACCGGTCCGGGGCGCCGTCCAGGAAAGCGACCGCCGCCTGGATCTCGTGCGGATGGGACTTGTCCAGCACGTCCACCGCCGCCCAGCAGAAGTCGGTCGCCCGGAACAGCCAGGCGTGCCACACCTGATTGCGGTGCAGCAGCCCGACCACCGGGCCGGTCGCCAGCAGCTCACTCGTGGGCTCGGCGGTGACCGGCACGTACGGGGCGGCGGGATAGCCGCGCTGTGAGGGGTGGACCACGGGCAGTGCGCCGTCCCTGGTGGCCACGCCCGTCAGATAGCGGCACAGCCGCTCGGCCCGCAGTCCGCCGCAGCGGCCGATGGAGTCCAGCACGCGCAGCGCGTGCGCTGTGTGCAGCGGCTGGCTGACGGGTCCGCGGAGATCGGGGTCCAGGGCATGCCCGTACCCGCCGTCCTCGTTGAGGTACGCGGCCAGCGCGGCCTCCACCGGATCCGCGCCCGCGCCCAGGAAGTGGTACGCGAACCGCCGCTGCTCGAGCACGCGGGCCGTCAGCCAGATGAAACGCTCGGCCCGTGCGAGGGGAGTTCCAGCCATGCTCCGACCGTAGGGCGCGAACGGCCTCAGGTACGGCGGACGGGCGAGGCTGCACCCTCAGGAGCGGGATACTGGGCGCATGCGGTTGACGATTTTCTGGGAGCGGATGGAAGAGC
This sequence comes from Streptomyces sp. NPDC059828, assembly GCF_042731955.1. NCBI lineage: Bacteria > Bacillati > Actinomycetota > Actinomycetes > Kitasatosporales > Streptomycetaceae > Streptomyces > Streptomyces sp. NPDC059828. The sequence goes on from NZ_JBHWIW010000003.1 coordinate 27,537, forward strand.
ACTTCGGTGCGGCGTACGCCGACTCCTTCGCACGCGACCATGTGATGACCGAGCTCGGCGGGCGGACCGTGCACGAGGCACTGGACGCGGGCTGGGAGACGAAGGACGTCTGGCGCGGGGTCTGCGCGGCCGTGGGGATACCGGCCGACAAGCGGTGAGCCGCGAGGTTTTCCACAGGCGGTGGTCCGGTTGACACACGGGTAGGCGAGACTTACCCCCGTGGCATCGACTGACGAGACCGTCCGGGACGAAGAGCCGCCGACCGCCTCGCCAGGCGCGGGCAGCACGGACCCCGGCAGCAGCACAACGGAAAACAGCGAAGCGACGGCCGCCGTCGGCTCCGCTCCCGCAGCCGCCGGCCCCGGTGCGCCCATAGGGACCGGTGGTACCGCGGCCGCTCCCGGCGCAGACAGGGGAGCGGTGCCCGCAGGCGCCGCTGCTGCCGGCATGGTCCGGATGCCCCGCTGGCTGCCCCGGGCCATGGTGCTGGCCCTCGCGCTCTATGCCTGCTTCCAGTTCGGCAGCTGGGCGTTCCACCAGCTCGTCGGACTGCTGATCAACATCCTGATCGCGTTCTTCCTGGCGCTGGCGATCGAGCCGGCGGTGGGCCGCATGGCGGCGCGCGGGATGCGGCGCGGCCTTGCCACCTTCCTGGTGTTCCTCGCGGTGATGCTGGCCGGCACCGGATTCGTCGTGCTGCTCGGTTCGATGCTCGCGGGCCAGATAGTCGACATGGTCGAGGACTTCCCCAAGTACCTCGACCAGGTGATCAACTGGATCAACCAGAACTTCCGCACCGAGCTGTCCCGGGTCGCGATCCAGGACAGTCTGCTGCGCTCGGACTGGTTGAAGAAGTACGTCCAGAACAGCGCGAGCGGGGTGCTCGACGTCTCTGCGACCGTCCTCGGAGGGCTGTTCAGACTCCTGACGATCTTCCTGTTCTCCTTCTACATCGCGGCGGACGGCCCGCGGTTGCGGCGGGCGCTGTGCTCGGTGCTGCCTCCGTCGAAGCAGACCGAGGTGCTGCGCGCCTGGGAGATCGCCGTCGACAAGACGGGCGGCTATCTCTACTCACGGGGCCTGATGGCCCTGATCTCCGGTGTGGCGCACTACATCCTGCTGGCGCTGCTCGGAGTGCCCTACGCTCCCGCGCTCGCCGTCTGGGTGGGGCTGGTCTCGCAGTTCATACCCACGATCGGCACATATCTGGCAGGAGCCCTGCCGATGCTGATCGCGTTCACGGTCAACCCCTGGTACGCGCTGTGGGTGCTCGGTTTCGTCCTCGTCTACCAGCAGTTCGAGAACTATGTGCTCCAGCCCAAGCTCACCGCCAGGACCGTGGACATCCACCCCGCGGTGGCCTTCGGCTCGGTGATCGCGGGCACGGCCCTGCTGGGCGCGGTCGGCGCGCTGATCGCGATCCCCGCGGTCGCGACGCTCCAGGCCTTCCTCGGTGCTTATGTGAAGCGCTACGACGTCACGGACGACCCGCGTGTGCACGGCCACCGCCGTCAAGGCGAGGCGGTGGTGGCCCGGCTCCAGCGCGCGCTGACCGCCAGACGGGAGCAGGCCCCCGCGCCGAGGGACGGGGACGCGGCGCCCTGAGCCGGTCGGGGTCGTCGTCGGGTCAGGGGGACGGGTTGTCGCGACCGCCGCGGACACCGGAGCCGGGCTGAGGGGGAGCAGGCGCGGGGTTGTGGAGCACGGGCCGGGACCAGGGAGCGTCGACGCCGTCCGACTCCGGCCGCAGCCCCAGCTCACGAAGCTGGTTCACCGCCATCATGGCGGTGAACACCGCGTTGGGGTTGGCGCCCCCGATACCCAGAGCGGCGACGGCCTCCCCGTAGCGGCTGGTGAACGCGCTTGGTCGGATCCGTGTGTTCTCACTGGTCAGCCGGAGTGCCGCCGTCTGGAGGGCGGCGGCCTGCTCCAGCAGCCCCTCCAGGTAGGCGACCGCCTCAGGACCACGGCGCACGGCGAAGGTGTGCCCGTCGGTGAGGAGCGCGGCTTCCTTCTCCTCGAAGAGGACGGCGACGGCGCCGAGCACGTTCTGGATCTTGACCTGGTCGGCATCGGCCATCGCACCGCAGGCCCCGTTGCCCTCGTCGGACAGGTGCAGGACTCCGCAGTCGCTCAGGTGCACGATCACGTGTCCGGCGCAGTGGCCCTGGCTGCGCAGGACGCGGACCGCCCCGTCGACGAAGGTCCAGCCGGTGAATCGAAGTGAGCCAATCCGGATCCGCTCCAGCGGGCGCTCCTCGTAGGTCCGGGTCGTCGCGCAGAAGGGCCGCATGGGCTGGCAGATCTCCACCACCCTGTCAGCCAGAGCGGACGGCGCGGGCAGCGGAGCCAACCCGGCGATACGGCCGAAGGAGCGCACCCAGTACGACGCCGGGTCGCGCATCTGGTCCACGTCAAGGGCGGGGACGTAGTGCTCGGCCGGCACACCCAGCTCGTCGGCCAGGTCGTTGTTGCCGACATGGTCAGGATGTCCGTGTGTGGTCAGCACCAGCGCCCGGGACCAGGGCCCCACCCGGCCGACCGCCACCCGCAGCGCCGCGCGGAAGGCCGCCGTGACGCCGGTGTCGACCATCACCAGGGTGTCGCCGGCCCGGTGCACGAGGACGTTGGCGACGTCCGGTCGATGGTGCTCGAGCTCCAGCTCCTGGCCGAGGACCAGCACGGTCCTGTCGTCGATCTCGATCAGGTCACCGAGCGCGGTCATGGGTCCTCCCGCGGTGGCGTGCCGAACCCGCCCTGCCGATGAGCGTACGCCGCACCATGCGCGGTGTCCCCGGGAAGCCCTCGGCCAGGACTTCCCCTGCTGCCCGGCACTCAGCCCGGGCACTGCGACCGGGCGTTCCAGGTGGCCGGCCTGAGCGTGCGGACCGCAGGGGCGTGAGGATCAGGCCTTTCGCCATTCGTCAGTGACGCAGCCGAGCTCGTAATGCCACCATCCGTCTTCCTGCCCGTGGTCCAGGACCGCCTTGATGCCGGTGAAGTCGGCGCCGGCCGGAGCGTTCAGGGCCACCATGGGAAAGTCCTCGCTGAAGACCTCGCCTCCGAGCCCGAACTGCGCGAAACGCTGCTGCACCGCCTGGGGGCTGCGTCCCAGTGGGCCGCTGGGGACAGGGACAACGCGAATCGTGCAGTTGCCGGAGGTGCTGACCCGCTCGGCAGCCCAGTGCAGCCCGTCCGCGTCGGTCCGGAACCGGATCACGTCGCCCTCAGCCACGCCGTCCTGGAGAAAAGGGACGTTCTGCACGCGGGCCGTGTCCTCGCTGAGTCTGGTCGCCCACAGGCCTTCGGTGTCTTGCGGGAACCACCCCTCGCGCGGAACGAACCGGAACCAGATCTTGATCTGCTCGACTGGGCTACCCATGACGAGCATCATGCGGCACCGGCACGGACTCGGTGCACCGGCCCGGCAGGGGTCCGGGCACGCTTGACATGGAAATCGAACATCCATTCTGATGGGGGTCCGGCCTGGAATCACGGCGTTTTTGCCGGGTTTTCCACAGGCTGGACGGACGTCGGGGCGCATTGTCAGTGGCAGGGGATAGCGTCTTTGACGTGAAGCGATCGACTCAAGCACCCCGGGTGGAACCCATGGCAGGAACCGACCGCGAGAAGGCGCTCGACGCCGCACTCGCACAGATTGAACGGCAATTCGGCAAGGGCGCCGTGATGCGCATGGGCGAGCGGTCGATGGAGCCCATCGAGGTCATCCCGACCGGATCGACCGCGCTTGACGTCGCGCTCGGCGTCGGTGGCCTGCCCCGCGGCCGGGTGGTGGAGATCTACGGCCCGGAGTCCTCCGGTAAGACGACCCTGACCCTGCATGCCGTGGCCAACGCCCAGAAGGCCGGTGGCCAGGTCGCCTTCGTGGACGCCGAGCACGCGCTCGACCCCGAGTACGCGAAGAAGCTCGGTGTCGACATCGACAATCTGATCCTCTCCCAGCCCGACAACGGTGAGCAGGCGCTCGAGATCGTCGACATGCTGGTCCGGTCCGGCGCTCTCGACCTCATCGTGATCGACTCCGTCGCCGCCCTCGTGCCGCGCGCCGAGATCGAGGGCGAGATGGGTGACTCGCACGTGGGTCTCCAGGCCCGGCTGATGAGCCAGGCGCTGCGGAAGATCACCAGTGCGCTCAACCAGTCGAAGACCACCGCGATCTTCATCAACCAGCTGCGCGAGAAGATCGGCGTGATGTTCGGCTCGCCGGAGACCACGACCGGCGGCCGCGCGCTCAAGTTCTACGCGTCGGTGCGCATCGACATCCGTCGCATCGAGACCCTGAAGGACGGCACCGAGGCGGTGGGCAACCGCACCCGCTGCAAGGTCGTGAAGAACAAGGTCGCGCCTCCCTTCAAGCAGGCCGAGTTCGACATCCTCTACGGCCATGGCATCAGCCGTGAGGGCGGTCTGATCGACATGGGCGTGGAGCACGGCTTCGTCCGCAAGGCGGGCGCCTGGTACACGTACGAGGGCGACCAGCTCGGCCAGGGCAAGGAGAACGCGCGGAACTTCCTGAAGGACAACCCCGACCTGGCCGACGAGATCGAGAAGAAGATCAAGGAGAAGCTGGGTGTCGGTGTCAGCAAGGAGGCCCCGTCGGCGGAGCCGGTCACGGACGCGGCGGGCACCGCGGCCGATGAGCCCGTGAAGTCGGTGCCCGCGCCGGCGGCAAAGGCGACCAAGGCCACCAAGGCGGCTGCCGCGTCGAAGAGCTGAGTCCGTCCGTGACCCGGCGCACCGAATGGCCGGGCGACAGCCCCGACTCGTCGAGGGCCGAGAAGGAGCTGTCGCCCCAGGATCCGGCTGAGCGGGCGCGGGCGATCTGCCTGCGCCTGCTCACCGGGACCCCGCGTACGCGGAAGCAGCTCCGCGACGCGCTCCACAAGAGGGAAATCCCGGAAGAGGTCGCCGAGGAGGTCCTGTCCCGCTTCGAGGACGTCGGCCTGATCGACGACGCGGTGTTCGCGGACGCCTGGGTGGAGTCCCGGCACCATGGGCGCGGCTTGGCCCGCCGCGCCCTTGCGCGTGAACTGCGCACGAAAGGCGTCGACTCGGCGCTGGTCGACCAAGCGGTCGCCCGGCTCGATCCGGACCAGGAGGAGGCGACCGCCCGTGAGCTGGTTGCCCGCAAGCTGCGCGCCACCCGTGGTCTCGACCGTGACCGCAGGCTGCGGCGCCTCGCGGGAATGCTCGCGCGCAAGGGCTACCCGGAGGGCATGGCCCTGCGGGTAGTCCGCCAGGCACTGGAGGAAGAGGGCGAGGAGGTCGAAGGCCTGGACGACGGCCCCTACTGACCGGTGTCCGGCATACCTCCCGGCCCGCCAAGGTCCGGTACGGCCCCACGGGGGGTGGCCGTACCGGCTTGCGGTGGCGCGCAAAGGGCCCGGCAGCACGCGGCCGGTGGCTACGCTCCCGGTGGCCGCACCGGGAGGCCCGCCGCACGCCATGCCTGGAAGCCGCCCACCAGGTCCGTCGCCCGCCCCAGTCCCAGCCGCTGGAGCGAGTCCGCGGCGAGCGAGGAGGCGTATCCCTCGTTGCAGATCACGATGACATGCAGATCGTGGCTGGTGGCTTCGGGCACGCGATGGCTGCCCAAGGGGTCGAGCCGCCACTCCAGTTCGTTGCGTTCGACCACCAGCGCACCTGGAATCAGCCCGTCCCGGTCGCGCAGTGCGGCATAGCGGGTGTCGACCAGCAGCGCCCCGTTCGCCGCTGCGTCGAATGCCTCATGAGGCCCGACCCGCTCCAGGCCCTCGCGTATCCGCTCCAGCAAGGCGTCGATCCCCACGGGACCTGCGCTGTGCCCGCCTGCCGCCTCGCTCACTGCCAGTCCTCCGGGCGCTCGACCCGCTCGAGCCGGAGCACCGGCCCCGACCGGCTGAAACGCCGGAGCACCGGCAGAGGCGGGTAGTACGCATGGACGGAGACCGCATGCGCGTTCTCCGAAGCGTTCAGCACCTCGTGCACATGGTGCCGCCCGAACGACCGCCCGTGGCCGGGGCCGAGCCGTCGCACACGGTCCAGTCCTTCGGCCAGCTCCAGGGTCGTCCAGCCGCTCGCCGGGAGACGTACCGCCAACGCGTGCTCCGTGAGCTCTCCCGTGGCCGTGGCGAAAGCGCCGGTCGATTCATCGTGGTCGTGCCAGCCCGTACCGCTGCCAGGCGGCCATCCGATCAGCCACGCCTCGCTGCCACCGGGGCCGTCGAGTCGCACCCAGGTGCGCCCCTCCGGGTCCAGCGGAAGGGAGGCGATCAGTTCCGCGTCGGCGGCTGCGCGCCGGACGAAGTCCAGCAGTTCGTCGGCGGTGGGCGCGGCGGCGGGTGCGGCCGTCGCCGAGGATGCCGCGGTGGTGGTTGGGGGAGCAGAGCGAGACACAGCAACCGTCCTGGGAGTTCGCGGAAATGCGCGCAGCCCGGTGCAGCACACGGAGCGGACACAGCCGCGCGAAAGGAGAGAGGGGCGAATTCAGCAGGACGGACGACACACGCAGCCCGCATAGCGGAGCAGGTCCATATGGACCCTCCGCCACAGGCGCACATCGGTGTCGGTCACGCTCCGGAGTACACCATGGGTGGTCGCACCGGTCAATCGACGTCCGAAGTCCGGTCACCCCGGCCGGAAGCGCTCCCCGCGCGCACCCGTGAGCGCTCCGGCGCACCGCCGCGCGCCGCGTCGGCCGCCGCGTGGAGCACATCCGGCCGCACCCCGCCGAAAGCCGCCACGAGGTGACCGTCCGGCCGCACCAGGAGCACGGTGTGCGCGGAGGCACCCGGATAGCTCTCTGCGACCAGCAGCTCTCCCCGTACCGGAAGCTCGTCCACGGCGGAGTCCAGCCGCGGCATCACCCCCGCGCTCATCCAGTGCCGTCGTTCCCACACCCCGGTTCCGGGCGCCACCAGCAGCACCAGCATCCGGCCCTGCCCCAGGCGATCCCTGAGCCATACGGTCGTGCCGTCCGGTGCCGTGACGCGGGTGTCGGCGACCGGGGCTCCGAACGGCGTTCCGACCGAGGTGTGCGTCTCGGTGTGCACGGGTGCGAGAGGGGAGTTGGGGTACGCGGGCGGTGCACCCAGCGCCCCGAGACCCAGATGCGCGTCCGTCAGCAGAACGTCGTGCCCACGCGCCGCACCCGGCAGATACGTCCGCAGTCCGCCGCTGCCCCGCAGTATCGGCAGCGACTGGTCGGCGGCCCGCAACCGGGCGGCGACCGCGGTGCGACGCTCCGCCTGGTAGCTGTCGAGCAGGGTCTCCGACGCACCGTGGTGCCAGGCGAGCGCGAGCTTCCAGGCCAGGTTGTCGATGTCGCGCAGCCCTTCGTCGAACCCCTGGGTGCCGACCGCGCCCAGCAGATGGGCCGCGTCCCCGGCGAGAAAGGAGCGGCCCACGCGCCAGCTCCGGGCCAGACGGTGGTGCAGGGTGTAGACGCCGGTGTCGATGAGGTCGTACTGCGGTGGACCGTCGCACCAGCCGGACAGGGTGTCCCGCACCCGCGACACGAGCGCCTCCGGGGTCACCAGCTCGCCCCGGGCCGGCAGCAGCCAGTCCAGTCGCCACACCCCGTCCGGCAGCGGCCTTGCCGTGACCTCCTCGCCGCCCGAGCGCCATGGCGGCAGCCGGTGCAGCACGGCCTCACCGGGCCAGGGCAGCTCGGCGCGCAGCACGGCGACGGCATGGCGTTCCACGGACGTACGCCCCGGGAACCGGACCCCGAGGAGCTTGCGCACCGTCGACCTGGCGCCGTCGCAGCCCACCAGATAACTCCCGCGCCACCACGTCGCCCCGGGGCCGCGGGCGTGCGCGGTGACGCCGGTACCGTCCTGCTCCAGGCTGTCGAGCCTGCTGTCCGTGGCGACCGTGATGAGTCCGGATTCCGCGATGGCATCGCGCAGACCCCGCAACAGGGCGTGCTGAGGAATGTGCACCGACTCCGGCAGCTCGTCCCCGCCGAGCTCCAGCACCCGCAACTCCTGCTTGCGCCGCCGTGACCGCCAGCCGGTCCAGCGGATGCCCTCGTCACGGATCGTGGCGCAGCCGAGTCGCTGCAGCAGCGCCGCGGTGTCGGCGCGCAGCACGACCGTGCGCGCGGGACGCGGCTCGTCCTTCCCCGCGCCCTCGTCGAGCACGACCGAGGGCACACCTTGCGCGGCCAGCGCCAGAGACAGCGCGAGCCCGACCGGGCCCGCGCCGACGACGATCACCGGGTCCACGGCGCGGCTCCTGTGGCCTGCGGGGACATGGGGAACAAGAGGGAGGAACTGGCCGAAGCCCGGGACGCGATCACAGAACGTATGCAACCCACTGCTGGTGTCCCCGTCAAGCGACCACAACATGCGGCGGCACGGCGAGGGGCGGTGACCTTCCGGTCACCGCCCCTCGTGCGTCAGCGCCTGACGGCCGATCAGGCCGTGCTGCCACCGTCGGTGTTGATCTCGGCCGGACCGACGGTCTCCAGACCACCGCCGGGGCCCGCGTGCACCACTGCGCCGGTGCTCTTCTTGCCGCGTCGCAGCTTTCGCTCCAGCCAGCCCGCCGCCGAGGTGAGGGCGAAGTTCAGGGCGATGAAGATGATGGCGACGATGGTGAAGCAGGCGATGGTGTTGGCGCCGTAGTTGGCGCTCATCGGCCGGACCGACGACAGCAGTTCGGCGAAGCTGAGCATCGCACCGCCGAGTGCGGTGTCCTTCACGATCACCACGAGCTGGCTGACGATCGCCGGGAGCATGGCCGTCACCGACTGCGGCAGCAGCACGTTCGTCATCGTCTGGCCCTTGCGCATGCCGATCGCCTTGGCCGCGTCCGTCTGCCCCCTGGGCAGGGACTGGATGCCTGCCCGGACGATCTCCGCGAGGACCGAGGCGTTGTAGAGCACCAGTCCGGTCACCACCGCATACAGCGGACGGTCGTCCGGGTTGATGTCGGTGAAGTCGGAGTACGCCGCGTTGGCGAAGAGCATCAGGATCAGCACCGGAATGGCGCGGAAGAACTCCACGACCGTGCCGGCGACACCCCTGACCCACGAGTGGTCGGAGAGCCGGGCGATACCGAACACCGCGCCGAGCGGAAGTGCGATGACCAACGCGAGCGATGCCGCGATGAGGGTGTTCTGGAGGCCCGGCAGGATGAACGCGGTGTACGGCTGGGAGCTCGTGAAGAACGGCTCCCACTTGATCCAGTCGAGCTCACCCTTGGAGTTCAGACCGTCGTACACCCACCACCCGACCGCGCCGAGCAGGGCGGTGAAGAGGATGCTGTAGACGACGTTGCGCACCTTGGCGCGGGGGCCAGGGGTGTCGTAGAGAAGGGAACTCATCGCTTTACCGCCACCTTCTTGCTCACCCAGCCGAGGATCAGTCCGGTCGGCAGCGTCAGGCAGATGAAGCCGAGCGCGAAGATCGTGACGATCGGGAGCAGAGCGGCGTAGGTCTCGATCCACTCCTTCATCAGGTACGCGGCTTCAGCCACGCCGATCACGGAGGCGACGGTGGTGTTCTTGGTCAGCGCGATCAGCACGTTGGCCAGTGGATTGATGACCGACCTGAAGGCCTGCGGAAGGATGATGAGCCGCAGCACCTGGGTGAAGCTCAGTCCCAGCGCCCTGGCGGCCTCCGCCTGCCCCACGGGCACCGTGTTGATACCGGACCGCAGCGCCTCGCACACGAAGGCCGCGGTGTAGGCGATCAGGCCCAGCACCGAAAGCCGGAAGTTGATCTCGTCGGTGACGTCTGCACCCAGGGCCACGCCGAGGGTCGAGTAGAGCCCCAGCGAGGCGAAGAGGATGACGACGGTGAGCGGGATGTTGCGCACGAGGTTCACGTACGCGGTGCCGACGGCCCGCATCAGCGGCACCGGACTGACCCGCATGCCGGCCAGCAGCGTTCCCCAGATCAGGGCGCCTATCGCCGAGTAGACGGTGAGCTTCACCGTCACCCAGAACGCGCCCAGCAGGGCGTCCATATCAAGAAAGTCGAACACGATCTCCCGCGCTTCCGCGTCTGCGTGTGGGAAGGACTCGGCGCGCCGCCCCCGGCCGCGGCGGCGCCCCCCGGCAGCCCCCCGGCTGTGTAGTATAAACAACATACGCAGCCCACGCCGGAGGGGGTGTTGATATAGGGGGGCGGCGGGTGA
>NZ_JBHWIW010000003.1:37692-81520 GCF_042731955.1 Streptomyces sp. NPDC059828
CGCCGTCCTCCTCGGCCCCCCCCCCCTGGGGGTGCTCCCCCGCGGCCCCCCCCGGCGCCCCCCAGCCGGGCGGCGGCGCGCCGCCCCCCCCCCCCGCGCCGCGCCCGGTCAGCCAAGCGTCACTTGACGATGTTGCCGATCTTCGGGGCTTCCTCGTTCTTGTAGCCGGCCGGGCCGAAGTTCGCGTCCACGGCCTTCTTCCAGGAGCCGTCCGAGACCATCTTCTCGAGCGCCTTGTTGATCTTGTCCTTGAGCTCGGCGTCGCCCTTCTTCAGGCCGATGCCGTAGTTCTCGTTGCTCATCTTGAAACCGGCGAGCTTGAACTTGCCCTTGAAGGCGTCCTGTCCGGCGTAGCCGGCGAGGATCGAGTCATCGGTGGTGAGCGCGTCGATGACCTTGCTCTGCAGACCGGTCAGGCACTCGGAGTAGCCGCCGTACGTCTGGAGCTGAGCCTTCGGGGCCAGCTTGTCCTTGACGTTCTGTGCCGAGGTCGAGCCGGCCACCGAGCAGAGCTTCTTGTTGTTCAGGTCCTCGGGGGACTTGATCGAGTTGTCGTCGGCGCGGACCAGGATGTCCTGGTGGGCCAGCAGGTAGGGGCCCGCGAAGTCGACCTTCGCCAGACGCTTGTCGTTGATCGAGTAGGAGGCGGCGATGAACTTGACGTCGCCGCGCTGGATCGCGGTCTCGCGGTCGGCGCTCTTGGTCTCCTTGAAGACGATGTCGCCCTCTTCGTAGCCCAGCTCCTTGGCGACGTACTTGGCGACCTCCACGTCGAAGCCGGTGTACTTGCCGTCCGGGGTCTTCAGACCGATACCCGGCTGGTCGATCTTGATACCGATCGTGATCTTGCCGCCCTTGTCGCTGCCGCCGTCGGCGGAGTCCTTCTTGCCGCCGCCACAGGCGGTGGTCGCGAGGGCGAGCGAGAGGACGACGGCCGAGGCGGCGGTGACCTTGCGAAGGTTCATGGTGACTTCCCTTGACTTGAAGCGATCTTGAAGCGATGCGGTGACCGGTGATCGGCTGAATCGAGTGATCGAAAAGCTGATCACTGAGGCTGTGAAGCTGCTCAGTGGTGCAGGATCTTCGACAGGAAGTCCCTGGCGCGGTCGCTGCGGGGGTTGTTGAAGAACTCCTCGGGTGAGGCCTCTTCGACGATCTTGCCGTCTGCCATGAACACCACACGGTTCGCGGCCGACCGTGCGAAGCCCATCTCGTGCGTGACGACGACCATGGTCATTCCGTCCCGCGCCAGCTGCTGCATGACCTCGAGCACCTCGTTGATCATCTCGGGGTCGAGGGCGGAGGTGGGCTCGTCGAAGAGCATCACCTTCGGATCCATCGCCAACGCCCGGGCGATCGCGACGCGTTGCTGCTGACCGCCCGAGAGCTGTGCCGGGTACTTGTCGGCCTGGGTGCCCACACCCACCCGGTCGAGCAGGGAGCGTGCCTTCTGTTCGGCGACCTTCTTCACCGTCTTGCGGACCTTGATCTGGCCCATCATGACGTTCTCCAGCACGGTCTTGTGCGCGAAGAGGTTGAACGACTGGAAGACCATGCCCACGTCGGCGCGCAGCCGGGCGAGCTCCTTGCCCTCCTGGGGCAGCGGCCTCCCGTCGATCGCGATGGCGCCGGTATCGATCGTCTCCAGCCGGTTGATGGTGCGGCACAGTGTGGACTTGCCGGACCCGGAGGGCCCGATCACCACGACGACCTCGCCGCGCGCGATCGTCAGGTCGATGTCCTGGAGCACATGCAGCGCGCCGAAGTGCTTGTTGACGTTGCTCAGTACGACCAGGTCGGTCGCCGTGGGTGCGGCATCCTCCACGCCCTTGGTCACTGACACTCCGCTCATCGGCTTCTTGCTCCGTCCTCCTCGGTTGGAGAGGACCCTAAGCACGCGGTGCGACCAGCGTCAGTACATCTGAGCTGAAATTGAGCATAACGATACGGCATCGACTGGACACCGAGGGTGAACGGGATCATGGGTGGCGTACCGGGTCGATAACGGAAACCGCGGAACAAGGGGGCGCCCCTTGACTCACCGGGCGGTGATCAGCGTTCATGCGGTGTACACACGCCAGAGCTAGGACCTGATCCGGATGTCGCGGCTGTCGCGGGACCGGGGAGGCCCGGCCATCAATCCGGAGGGAGGCCAGTGAGACTTCTGCTGGTCGAGGACGACGACCACGTGGCCGCCGCTCTCTCCGCGGTACTGGCCAGACACGGCTTCTCCGTCACCCACGCCCGCAGCGGCGAGGAGGCGCTCCAGGCCGTGCTGCCCGTGACCGACGGTGACAGGCCGCCCTTCGGCGTGATCCTGCTGGATCTCGGGCTGCCCGACCAGGACGGATACCAGGTCTGCGGAAAGCTCAGGAAGCTCACGGCCACCCCGGTCATCATGGTCACCGCGCGCTCGGACGTCCGCTCGCGGATCCACGGGCTCAACCTCGGCGCCGACGACTACGTCGTCAAGCCGTACGACACGGGCGAGCTGCTCGCGCGCATCCATGCCGTCAGCCGGCGCAACGTGCCCGGTGACGACGCGGCTCCGTCCACCGGCGCTCTCATGCTCGGTGCCGTCACGGTCGAGCTCCCCACCCGCCGGGTCAGCGTCGACGGTGAGGTCGTCCAGCTCACCCGCAAGGAGTTCGACCTCCTCGCGTTGCTCGCCCAGCGCCCCGGTGTCGTCTTCCGGCGGGAGCAGATCATCAGCGAGGTGTGGCACACGAGTTGGGAGGGCACCGGCCGCACTCTCGAGGTGCATGTCGCCTCGCTGCGCTCCAAGCTCCGGATGCCCGCTCTGATCGAGACCGTGCGCGGCGTGGGGTACCGCCTGGTCGCGCCCGCCGCGTAGAGGCCACAGCTTCCCTTGCGTACTCGTCTCCTTCCCCTCCTCATCGTCCTCATGGCGGCGGTGCTGCTCGCCCTCGGCTTTCCGCTCGCCGTGAGCCTTGCCGCGGCCGAACAGCAGAACGTCGTCGTCGACCGCCTGGACGACACCGCACGCTTCGCCGCCCAGGCGCAGTTCGTCACCGACGGGGTGTCCCGGCAGGACGAGCGCAGGCAACGGCTCGTGGAGGAGCTCAACCGCTATCACGACGTGTACGGAATGCGGACCGGCGTCTTCTACCGCAGCGAGGCCGCGATGGCCCGCGCTCCCGAGTACTGGGAGATACCCGACGAGGGCGAAGGACGCCGGGCCTTCCGGGAGGCGCTGCTCGGGCGGCGCAGTCATGACCCGCCTCAGGTGTGGCCCTGGCAGGCAGGAGCCAGACTCGTCGTCGCCTCACCGGTGGTGAGGGAGGGCGATGTCGTGGCGGTCGTCGTCACCGACTCTCCCACCGGGCAGCTGCGTTCCCGGATCCTGGCCGGATGGCTGGTGATCGCGGCCGGGGAGTCCGCGGCGATGCTCGTCGCCGTCGGGGCGGCCGTGCGGCTGACCGGCTGGGTGCTGCGGCCGGTACGTGTGCTGGACGCCGCCACCCACGACATCGCCACCGGCAGGATGAACTCACGCGTCGCGGCTTCCGGGGGCCCCCCTGAACTGCGTCGGCTGGCACGCTCGTTCAACGAGATGGCGGACAACGTCGAAGAGGTACTGGAACAGCAGCGCGCCTTCGTCGCCGACGCCTCCCACCAACTGCGCAATCCGCTCGCGGCGCTGCTGTTGCGTATCGAGCTGCTCGCACTCGAACTGCCCGAGGGCAACCAGGAGATCGCCTCCGTACGCACCGAGGGCAAGCGGCTGGCCCAGGTACTCGACGATCTGCTCGACCTCGCGCTGGCCGAGCACGCGTCGGCGGATCTGCGGCTGACCGACATCGGTGAGCTCGCGGCCGAACGGGTCGCGGCCTGGCGCCCGCTCGCCGAGGGGAAGGGCGTACGGCTCGTCGGCCACGGCACCGCGGTGACGGCCTGGAGCGACCCCATCGCACTCTCCAGCGCCCTCGACGCCGTGATCGACAACGCGCTGAAGTTCACTCCCGAGGACGAGGAGGTCACCGTCGTGGTCTCAGCGGACGGGGATACCTCCACCATCGTGATCACCGATCGAGGGCCCGGACTGACCGACGAGGAGCTGGGACGGGTCGGCGACCGCTTCTGGCGCAGCAACCGCCACCAGAACGTGAAGGGCTCGGGCCTCGGCCTCTCCATCACCCGCGCGCTCCTCGCGGCCGCCGGCGGATCGATCGCGTATGCGCACAGCGAGCCGCACGGACTGCGGGTCACGCTCACGGTGCCGCGTACGCCGCCCGCAGGCCCGGAGTACGACGGGGCGCCCCGGTCGTAGCGGGGCGCGCCCAGCCCCCGGAGCGTCCGGCTCGCGGCTATTCGCTGGCCTCCGCGGGCTGCGCGCTGCTTGGATGCGGCCATGCACACCGCTCTTCCCGCCGGCTACGAGATATCCGCCGATCCTGCCCGACTCGATCCCGCGCTGATCCACCGATGGCTGTCACAGGACGCGTACTGGGCCCTCGGTCGAAGCCGGGAGAAGCAGGACACGGCCATCGCCGGTTCTCTCAACTTCGGCCTCTACGACAGTGCCTCCGGTGCACAGGTCGGCTATGCCCGCGTGGTCACCGACCGGGCCACATTCGCCTGGTTGTGCGATGTCTACATCGCACCCGATGCCCGCGGCAAGGGCCTGGGCACCGCCCTGGTCGCCGCCGTCCGCGAGCATCTCGCACCGTACGGGCTGCGGCGGGTCCTGCTGGCGACCGCCGACGCGCACGAGGTGTACGCCAGGATCGGCTTCGAGCCCCTGGCGAAGCCGGAGAAGTGGATGGCGCTGGGCGAGCAGTGAGCCGCGGCGGTTCCGTTGGTGCAGCGGCTCGGCCCACCGCCGCCGGTACCGCGGCTACGGCGGGCTACGGCTTGGTCGAGCTGTAGTACCGCCGGGCACCTTCGTGCAGCGGCAGTGGATCCGTGTAGATCGCCGTCCGGAAGTCGACCAGCTGCGCGGGGTGCACCTCGTGCCCGATGCGGTCCCGGCTGTTGATCACCGTGCGGGTGATGCGCTCGGTCAGCTCCGGGTCCGCGTCCGTGGTGGTGACCAGCAGATTCGTCACGGCGACGGTTTGCACCTGGACGGATCCGCCGAGCATGTGCGGATAGGCGTCGGCGGGAATCACGGCAGAGCGGTAGTAGCGCGTGACCGAGCTCGTCTCGAGGAGCTGGTCGACCAGCTTGTCGCCGAGGGGGACCAACCGGATCGGAAGGCGCTCGGACAGCGTCTGCACCGCGCTGGTGGGCAGCCCGCCCGACCAGAAGAAGGCGTCGAGCCGTCCCCCCTTCAGCAGGTCCGGCATGGTGTCGATGCCAGCCGACACAGGCTCGACGTCCTTCGCCGGGTCGAGCTTCGCCGCCCTCAGCACCCGCTCGGCGATCAGCCGTACGCCGGAGCCCGGCTGCCCGACGCCGACCTTCATGCCGTGCAGGTCGGCGGGGGTCTTGACGGGTGAGCCCTCGGGCACCACCAGCTGTACGTAGTCGTCGTACAGCCGCGCGCAGGCGCGCAGCCGGTCAGCGCCGGGCCTGGCGTCCCGCTGGTACGTGGCCACGGCGTCGGCGGTGGCGATGGTGTAGTCGGCCTCGCCCGCGGCCACCCGGGCGAGGTTCTGCTGGGAGCCCTCGCTGGTCCGCAGGTCTATGTCGACGCCGGGCAGATCGCGGGCCAGCGCGCCCTTGAGCAGCTCGCCGTATCGCTGGTACACACCGGTCTTCACACCTGTACTGAAGGTGAGCCGACCGCTCGGGGCGCTCTCACCGAACGGCAGGAGCCACCACAGCAGCAGCCCGCACACCACGGCGAGCACCGCGGAGCCCTGAAGGGCACGGCGTCGGGTGGGGCGGGGGAGAGCTCGGGGCATGGTCGCGATCCTGCCAGCTCACCGCCCATGATGGCCAGGCCGGCCGGCGCCGGGCAGGGACCCGGGGGCCCGATGCCGGGGCGGATGTCCGCTCCGGTGCCCCGCTGGGGCAGCAGCGGGTCAGCACTGGGTCAGCGCGCCGTCACAGCACGTCCTCGATGGTGATCGGCAGTTTGTGGATCCTCCGGCCCGTGGCGTTGTGGACGGCGTTGGCGATCGCGGCGGCCACGCCCACCTGACCGATCTCCCCGACCCCCTTGACCCCCAGCGGATTGACGACCGGGTCGTCCACCTCGATCAGCTCGACATCCACGTCAGGGGCGTCCGCGTTGACCGCGACGAGGTATTCGCCGAGGCTCGCGTTCGCCCAGCGGCCCGTGTCCGGGTCCATGTGGTTGGCTTCCAGAAGTGCCTGCCCCAGCCCCCACAGCATCCCGCCCATGAGCTGGCCCGTGGCGGTCTTCGGGTTGAGCACCCGCCCGGGAGCGAACGCCCCGGTCATCCGGCGCACACGGATCAGACCGAGCTCCGGATCGACGGCCACCTCGACGAACTGGGCGCCGAACGTGAGCATCGCGTACTCCGCGTCGGCCGCCCCGGGCGGGCTCCAGGATCCGGTGGCCTCCGCGTCCGGCAGGAAGTGGCGCTGGAGCAGCGAGACATAGGACTCCGCTGCTGTACCCGCGGTCATCACCCCGTCCCGGACGACGACATCGACCGGATTCGCGCCATGCAGGGGCGAGCCCTTGTCGCCGACGGCGCGGGCGACCATCTGGTTGCGCAGGGCGGTGGCCGCGCTGTGCACCGCGGCGCTGATCATCGCGGCGCCCGCAGAGCCGACAGCGGCGGCGATGCTCGGCAGATCGGTGTCACCGTGCTCGAAACGGCACCGCTCGAAGGGCATCCCGAGAGCATCGGCGGCCACCTGGGTCATGACCGTGGTCACACCCGTGCCGAACTCGGGCGTCGCCGCCTGCACGACGGCGGTGCCGTCGGCGTACAGCCGGGCGCGGGCACGCTGCGGGCTGCCCGGCGGGGCGACCGGGTACGCGGCACTGGCCATGCCGCTGCCGATCAGCCAGTGCCCCTCGCGCCGCGCCCCCGGGTCGGCGCCGCGCTCGCCCCAGCCGAAGCGGGCGGCGCCCCGTTCGTAGCACTCCCTGAGGCCGCAGCTGGACCAGGGCAGGCCTGTGTTGGGGTCGTGCTCGGTCCGATTGCGCAGGCGCAGCTCGACGGGGTCGAGGCCGAGTTCCCCGGCGAGCTCGTCCATCGCGCATTCGAGGGCGAACATCCCCGACGCCTCACCCGGAGCGCGCATGAAGGTGGGTGTCATCGTGTTGCCGCGGATCAGACGGTAGATCCCCTGGTAGTGGGGGCAGGCGTAGAGCTGGGACGAGACACCGAGCGAGGGTTCGGCCCAGTGGTCGAAGTGCGAGGTCACCGAGATCTTGTGGTGGCGTATCGCGGTCAGCCGGCCGTCCCGGGTGGCGCCGACGGTGAGCTGCTGCTCCTGTTCCTCGCGGTGGCCGACCGAGGTGAACATCTGCTCACGCGTGAGGACCAGCTTCACCGGCCGCCCCACCTCGCGTGCGGCCATCGCGGCCAGCGCGCAGTGGTTGTGCACCATGGCCTTGGAACCGAAGCTGCCGCCCACGTACTGGCCGATGACACGGATCCGGGACAGCGGGATACCGAGCAGCCGGGCCACGGTGATCTGGGTGGCGTTGACCCCCTGGGTCGCGTCATGGAGCACCAGCTCGTCGCCCTGCCACTGCGCGGTCGTGGCAGAGGGCTCGATCGGGTTGTGGTTGTTCGCGGCGAAGGTGTAGGTGGCCTCCACCCGGACGTCGGCGTGGTCGAGCCCCGCCTGGATGTTCCCGCGCTCGATCCGCCCGGGCATGAACCCGCCGAAGATGGACTCAGGCTCGTAGGCGGAATCCCGGCCCTGGCCGATCGTGGTGACCGAGGGCGTTTCGGCATAGCTGATCCGGACCAGGCTCGCCGCGTGCTGGGCCCGCTCATAGGTGTCGGCGACGACGAGTGCGACCTGCTGGCCCGCGTAGTGGACGATGTCGTCCTGCATCGGGAAGAAGGTCTGTCCCGGTGCGGCCGTCCCGGCCAGTGACGGGATGAGCGGGGGCTGGGTCGCGACCCTCGGCAGGTTCTGGTGGGTCAGGACGGCGAGTACACCGTCCTCGGACAGAGCGGCGCTCGTGTCGATGGCCGTGATGCGCCCGCAGGCGATACGCGCGCCGACGACGTAGGCGTACGTCAGACCCGGGATCGGGATCTCGGCGGAATAGCGTGCCGCTCCCGTGACCTTGGCGCGGCCGTCCACGCGGGCGAAGGGCTGCCCGACCGCCGCCCCCGAACGGCCTGCCGTGGGTGCCATGGGTGCCGCGGTCATGCTGGGCTCCCGCCTGCTGAGAGGGTTTCCAGCGCGCGGACGATCGCGCGCTGGGCGAGTGTGACCTTGAAGGCGTTCATCGCGGTGGGTGTGGCGTCGGCCAGCTCCACCCGTGCCGCCTGGACGAAGTTCGCCCGCTCGGCGACGGCCCCGATGAGGAAGTCCTCGGCGCGTCGTGCTCGCCAGGGTTTGGTGGCCACTCCGCCGAGGGCGATCCTTACGTCCGCCACGGTGTGGTCCACGAGCGAGAGCGCCACCGCGACCGACGCCAGGGCGAACTCGTAGGACTCACGGTCGCGCACCTTCAGGTAGAGGGAGTTCCGGGCGACCGGTGCGGCCGGGACCTCGATCGCGGTGATCAGCTCGCCATGTGCCATCGGGTGCTCGCGATGCGGGGTGTGGCCGGGCAGCAGGTAGAAGCCGTCGATCGCGTACACGTGCTCTTCCTGGACGCTTTCGGGGCCCTGTGTCCGTACCCGGGCGTCGAGGGCCATGAGGGCCACCGCCACATCGGACGGGTGCGTGGCGATGCAGTGGTCGCTGGTGCCGAGCACGGCATGGCCGCGGCTGAATCCATCGATCGCGGAACAACCCGTGCCCGGCTCCCGCTTGTTGCAGGGCGACTCGGCGTCCCTGAAGTACGAACACCGCACGCGCTGCATCAGATTGCCGCCCATGGACGCCATGTGACGCAGCTGCGCCGAGGCGCCCAGTTCCAGCGCCTGCGCGATCACCGGGTAGCGCTCGCGTACGACCGGAGCCGCGGCGACCTCGCTCATCCTGGCGAGGGCACCGATGCGCAGACCGCCGTCGGGGGTGCTTTCGACGCCGGTGAGCGGGAGGGCGTTGATGTCGACGAGACGTCTGGGGGAGAGGACGTTCTGCCGGAGCAGATCGACCTCGGTGGTGCCTCCCGCGAGGAAGTCGCTGGTGGGGTCGGAACTCACGGCGGCGACCGCACTGGCCGTGTCGGGGGCGCGGGAGTAGGAGATGGACCGCACGGCGGGGCTCCCTGGGTCGGCTGCTTGATCGTTGTCAGGGTGCGGACTCCTGGTCCGGGCGCTCCTGGTCCGGATGCGCGGTCTGGCGCGCTTGATCCGCTTGCTGAGCCTGATCGGTGCCGTCGCGCACGGCGCGGATCGCGGCCCGGATTCGGGGGTACGCCGCGCAGCGGCAGATGTTGCCGCTCATCCACTCGCCGATCTCGGCGTCGTCATGGGCGTGGCCCTCATCGAGCAGGGCCACGGCCGACATGATCTGGCCCGGAGTGCAGTAGCCGCACTGGAACGCGTCCTCCGCGATGAACGCCTGCTGCATCGCGTGCAGTTCGTCCTTGTCCGCGAGGCCCTCGACGGTCGTGATCTCATGACCCTCGCAGGTCACCGCCAGCGTCAGGCAGGCGAGCACGCGCCGTCCGTCCACCCATACCGTGCAGGCACCGCAGGTGCCCTGATCGCAGCCCTTCTTGGCGCCGGTCAGTTGCAGATGCTCGCGAAGGGCGTCGAGCAGGCTCACGCGCGGCTCGATCTCCAGCGTGCGCTCGGTGCCGTTGACGCCGAGGACGACCTCGCACGGCCCGGGGCCGCGCTCGTCCAGAGCTCGGCCACGTTGGGTGGTGGGGCTGCCACGTACAGGCATGTCATCCCTCCCGTGCTCCCCTTGGAGGCTTCCTCTCCATGCTTATACCGGTGCAAAGTGGCTGCAACCGGGGCCTTTTGTCGCGGAGGTGGGCGAGGGGTGGGCGCAGGGCCGAGGGTGCCCGCGGCACCGCCTACTCTTGATGCATGACCAGCAGTGACCGGAGCCAGGCAGTGGACGTCAAGCGCAGCTACGAGATCCGCACCTACGGGTGTCAGATGAACGTCCATGATTCCGAGCGACTGTCCGGTTTGCTGGAGGAAGCGGGATACGTCCGGGCGCCCGAGGGTGCCGGCGACGGCGAGGCCGACGTCATCGTGTTCAACACCTGCGCGGTCCGGGAGAACGCCGACAACAGGCTGTACGGCAATCTCGGGCGGCTCGCCCCGATGAAGACGTCCCGCCCCGGGATGCAGATCGCCGTCGGCGGTTGCCTGGCCCAGAAGGACCGCGACACCATCGTCAAGAAGGCGCCGTGGGTCGACGTCGTCTTCGGCACGCACAACATCGGCAAGCTGCCGGTGCTGCTGGAGCGCGCCAGGGTCATGGACGAGGCGCAGGTCGAGATCGCCGAATCGCTCGAGGCGTTCCCCTCCACGCTGCCCACGCGCCGGGAGAGCGCCTACGCCGCATGGGTCTCCATTTCCGTCGGGTGCAACAACACGTGCACGTTCTGCATCGTCCCCGCGTTGCGCGGCAAGGAGAAGGACCGGCGTCCCGGCGACATCCTTGCCGAGGTGGAGGCACTGGTCGCCGAAGGCGTCTCGGAGATCACCCTGCTCGGGCAGAACGTCAACGCGTACGGCTCCGACATCGGCGACCCTGAGGCGTTCTCCAAGCTGCTGCGAGCCTGCGGCGCCATCGAGGGTCTTGAGCGGGTCCGCTTCACCTCGCCGCACCCCCGCGACTTCACGGACGACGTGATCGCGGCCATGGCGGAGACCCCGAATGCGATGCCGCAGCTCCACATGCCGCTCCAGTCGGGCTCCGACGCGGTGCTCAAGGCGATGCGCCGCTCGTACCGGCAGGAGCGGTTCCTCGGGATCATCGAGAAGGTCCGGGCCGCGATTCCGCACGCCGCGATCTCGACCGACATCATCGTGGGCTTCCCCGGCGAGACCGAGGAGGACTTCGAGCAGACCCTGCACGTCGTGCGTGAGGCACGCTTCGCGCAGGCGTTCACCTTCCAGTACTCCAAGCGGCCCGGGACTCCTGCCGCCGAGATGGAGGGCCAGATCCCGAAGCAGGTCGTCCAGGCCCGCTACGAACGGCTGGTCGCGCTCCAGGAGGAGATCTCCTGGGAGGAGAACAAGAAGCAGGTCGGCCGGACGCTCGAGGTCATGGTCGCGGAGGGCGAGGGTCGCAAGGACGGCGCCACCCACCGGCTCTCCGGGCGGGCGGCGGACAACCGTCTCGTCCACTTCACCAAGCCCGGGACCGAGGTACGGCCCGGTGACGTGGTCACCGTCGAGATCACCTACGCGGCCCCCCACCACCTGCTCGCCGAGGGTCCGACGACTGCGGTGCGCCGCACCCGGGCGGGCGACGCCTGGGAGAAGCGCAACGCCGCCCCGGCCCAGCCCGCGGGTGTGCTCCTGGGCATCCCGACGATCGGCGTCCCGGCGCCGCTTCCTGCCGCGACGGGCGGCTGCTCGGTCGGCTGACGCGGGTGCCGGGGCAGGTACTAGGCTGCGGATCATGCTCGTCGCCGCTGCCGTCTGCCCCTGCCCCCCGCTCCTGGTGCCCGAGGTGGCCGCTGGCGCCGCACCCGAGCTGGACGCGGCGCGGGCCGCATGCGCGCAGGCGCTCGACGGTCTCGCGGCTGCCCGCCCGGACCGGCTGGTGGTGATCGGCCCGGCCGGTCCCGGTGAGGCCGGGGTGTACCCGCAGGGCGCTTCGGGATCCTTCAGTGGCTACGGCGTCGATGGGGATCTGCGGCTCGGCGAACCCGGCGAAACCACAGCCGTCCCCGAGGCGCGCGCTCGGCGGCTTCCCGCGTCGCTGACCGTCGCCGCGTGGCTGCTCGACCGGGCAGGGTGGGACGCGGCCCCGGTGGAGGGGCTCGCGATCGATCCGCTGCTGCCCCCGGAGCGGTGCGGCGGGACCGGCCGTGAGCTGGCTGCCGGGCCGTCGCGCACCGCTTTGCTGATCATGGGTGACGGAAGTGCCTGCCGGACCCTGAAGGCTCCCGGCTATCTGGACGAACGGGCCGCCGCGTTCGACGCCGCTGCCGCCCGGGCCCTGGGTGCGGCGGACTCGGCGGCACTGATGGCGATCGACGCCTCCCTGGCGGGCGAGCTCAAGGCCGCCGGCCGTGCTCCCTGGCAGGTGCTCGCGGGTGCGGCCGAAGGCACACGGACTGCAGGGCGGCTGCTGTACGAGGGCGCTCCCTATGGCGTCGGCTACTTCGTGGCCGCGTGGTCGTCCGCGTCGGAGGCGTTGTAACGCACGGGCCACCCCGCCTGGTCCTTCACTCCCCGCTGTCCCTCACTGCCGTGCCCGGCCGTGCCCCGCCTGGTCCGGCCCGCACGGTTCGCCACAGCGGACGGCCGCGGAGCAGGTCTCGCTCCGCAGCCGTCCACGTCGCTCTGCTGCGCACTGCTGAGCTCTTTCGGGCCTTCCCCGTCCGCCCCGCCTGTCGGATGCCCGCAGGAGAGCCCGCGTGCTGCCGCGTCTTCAGGGGGAGGGCGGCATGGTGCCCGGGTCCTTGGGGCCCGCGACGCCTTCCTTGTGGGCTAGGCGGTCCAGTGCCTCCTTGGCCTTGCCTGTGCCCGACTCGATCTTGTCGTGGTACTTGCCCTTGGTCCGGTGGTCGACCTTCGCCGCGGCCTTCTCCAGGCCGTGCTCAAGCTTGTCGATCTTGTCCTCGTGCTGGTGCGCGAAGTCGGAGACCTTGTCCTTGGCCGGGGCGAGCTTGGCCTTCAGCGTGTCCAGGATGCCCATGGGTCACCTTCGCTCGTGGGGTCTACTTCCGGGCGCTCTCACCGGCCTCGTTGTCGGCGGCCTCGTCGGCTGACTGCTGCTTGGGGATCTCCACGCTCTCCCCGGTGGCGGGCGTCTGGGCCTGTCCTGGAGCGTCTTCCGGAGCCGCTGTGGCCTCGGGCGACACCTCCGTCGACTCCGACGGGCTCTCGGGCCCGGTAGCGGATGCGGATTCGGCTACCGGAGTGCCGGCCGTACCCTCCTTGGTTGACGCCTCGGCAGTCCCCTTACCCGTCCGGCGAAACCTTGCAAAAACGCCCATATCTACTCCCTAGGATACTCGTGTGGGCGAAATCCCGCGCTGCCCGGGGCGTCCCATCGCGCCCCTCGGGAGCGCCGGTTCGTAAAACCGGCGTGCGAGACCTCGCAACGGAAACGACCAGGCCGAAGGTGCCGTCACGTAACTCGTTCGGGGACGTGCGGCGAGGTTTGCGAGACTGGGCCGGTGAGAAGTGCAGCTCCCGCACCGCGGGTCATCGCCGTCGTCGGTCCCACCGCGGCCGGAAAGTCCGATCTGGGCGTCCATCTGGCTCAGCAGCTCGACGGCGAGGTCATCAACGCCGACTCGATGCAGCTCTACCGGGGAATGGACATCGGCACCGCCAAGCTGGACCTCCGGGAGCGGGAAGGCGTCCCGCATCACCTTCTTGACATCTGGGACGTGACCGAGACGGCCAGCGTCGCCGAGTACCAGAAGCTGGCCCGTGCGGAGATCGACCGGCTGCTCGCGGACGGCCGTACGCCCGTGCTCGTCGGAGGCTCCGGGCTGTACG
Source organism: Streptomyces sp. NPDC059828 (assembly GCF_042731955.1). Classification (NCBI taxonomy): domain Bacteria; kingdom Bacillati; phylum Actinomycetota; class Actinomycetes; order Kitasatosporales; family Streptomycetaceae; genus Streptomyces; species Streptomyces sp. NPDC059828. Next base: position 51,363 of record NZ_JBHWIW010000003.1, read on the forward strand.
TCCGGGGCGCCGTCGACGCCCTCGACTTCCCCGGCACTGATTCCGTCGTACGGGCCCGGCTCGAAGCCGAGCTGGAAGAGCGCGGCCCGGGCGTACTGCACGCGCGGCTGGCCATCGCCGACCCGGACGCCGCACGAGCGATCCTGCCAGGCAACGGGCGCCGGATCGTCCGCGCGCTCGAGGTCATCGAGATCACCGGCAAACCTTTCACCGCCAACCTTCCCGGGCACGAGTCGGTGTACGACACCGTCCAGATCGGGGTGGACGTCGGACGCCCGGAACTCGATGAGCGCATCACCACGCGAGTGGACCGTATGTGGGACGCCGGGCTCGTCGATGAGGTGCGCGCCCTGGAGGCGCAGGGGCTGCGCGAGGGGCGCACGGCGTCCCGGGCACTCGGCTACCAGCAGGTGCTCGCCGCACTGGCCGGAGACTGCACCGACGACGAGGCGCGCGCCGAGACCGTGCGTGCCACCAAGCGCTTCGCGCGCCGTCAGGACTCGTGGTTCCGCCGCGACCCGCGTGTCCACTGGCTGAGCGGCGCCGTCGCGGACCGCGGGGAACTCGTGGACCGTGCCCTCGCGTTGGTCGAACGAGCGGTCACAGCCTGATCACGTGATGGCATCGGGACGCGCTGCCCGGCATTCCGATGCCCGGGCTCGTGCCATCATCAAGCATCGATCCACCAGTGGAGTCCGAGTTGGGAGGGCGCGTGGCGATGGAGGCCGGCCCTCGCGAAAGTGATCAGGGAATCCGGGAAACCCAGGAAGGCGCGGCGCGCCTGAGTCCGGACGGTCCTGATGACGCTCTGGACCTGAACCCCGTCCTTGAGCCCGGCCCTGACCCGTCCATCGACGACTCGTCGGTCGGGCTCGTGGTGGGCGCCGAGGTCGAGGTCGAGCTTCGTCCGCAGCGCAGACTGCGGATCTGGCAGCTCGCGCCCATCGTGGGGCTCGCCGCGGTCGGTTCCCTCATGTTCGCGTTCCCGCTCGCCTTCGGTTCGGGTGACGGCGGCGCGGTCGTGGCCATGCTCGGCCTGCTGATCAGCGGCTGCGCAGCGGGCTGGGGGCTGACGGCGGCCCGCCGGGTCGGCCACACCTGGCCGGGGCTGCCGGTGCGCGGCTCCGGTGAGCGCCCCGACTGGCGGGTGATCGCGCTGTACACCGCCGCCACGGCCGCCTTGGTGGTGCTCGCGGTGTGGCGGGTGGCCAGACTCCGCTGACCGGCCGGGTCCGGTCACGGGGGCCGGGCCGCCGTGAGGCCGGCCGCCCTACGCCGTGTCGTACCCGGACCGTACGATTGACCTCGTGACCTCAGCTCAGACCACTCCGAGCACGGCGTCGCCCGCCTTCCTCAAGGGCCACGGCGCAGAGAACGACTTCGTGATCGTCCCCGATCCCGACGGCGTCATCGACCTGTCCCCGGCCGCCGTCGCCCGGCTGTGCGACCGCCGGGCCGGGATCGGCGCGGACGGCGTGCTGCGGGTCGTGCGGTGCGCCAAGCATCCCGAGGCACTGCCGATGGCCGACCGGGCCGAGTGGTTCATGGACTACCGCAACGGCGACGGATCGGTCGCCGAGATGTGCGGCAACGGCGTGCGGGTCTTCGCCCGCTATCTGGAGCACGCCGGTCTGGTCAGCGCGGGAGACGTCCCGATCGCCACCCGCTCCGGCATCAAGCAGGTCCATATCGCCAAGGCGGCGCCCGGCAGCAGCGCCCCGGGTGACATCACGGTCGCGATGGGCCGGGCCCGCTTCCCGGAGGACGAGGCCACGGTCACCGTGGACGGCCGCAGCTGGCCCGCGCGCAATGTGAACATGGGCAATCCGCACGCGGTGGTGTTCGTCGAGGACCTCGGTCACGCGGGCGAGCTGCGCTCCGCGCCGGCGTACGCGCCCTCGTCCGTCTATCCGGACGGGGTGAACGTCGAGTTCGTCGAGGACCGCGGCCCCCGTCATGTGGCGATGCGGGTCCATGAGCGCGGTGCGGGTGAGACCCGCGCCTGCGGTACCGGGGCCTGCGCGGTCGCCGTGGCCGCGGCACGGCGCGACGGCGACGACCCGGCCGCGACCGGTGCGCCCGTCACGTACACCGTCGACCTGCTCGGCGGCACCCTGACCATCACGGAGCGCCCGGACGGCGAGATCGAGATGACCGGCCCCGCGGTGATCGTCGCCGAGGGCCGGATCGCCCCGGCCCTGCTGACCGGCGGCTGACCGGCCCTGGCTCACCGCATCGCCCGAACCGTGCCGTTTGCGTCACCGCGGACCGCTCCATGTGCGAGGCGGGCAGCACAAACGGCCGTCGCACCAAGCTTCGCTCGAATGGGTGATCCGTTTCACGCTGAGCGAGAGCGGGACTCCGCCACGTGGTGGGCTCGGTAGCATCAAGCACCGGCCCGGCGGGCAAGCCTGCCCGTCCCACCGCCGGTCGACGCCGCCGGAGGTGCCCCCATGAGCGCAGAGGCCCCCAAATCCGATGCACCCAGTCGCCGGCGCGGGCGACCCAGACTCGACCTCCGTCGGCTGGGCCGCGCCGCGCTGCTCGGGCCGACCGCGCGGGACCGGCTGTCCGACGCGATCAGCCATGTCGCCGAGGCACATCGCGCCCATCACCCCGACGCCGACCTCGCCGTCCTGCACAAGGCGTACGTACTCGCCGAATCGTCGCACCGCGGCCAGTTCCGGAAGAGCGGCGAGCCGTACATCACCCATCCCCTGGCCGTGACCCTGATCCTCGCCGAACTGGGCGCGGAGACCACGACCTTGACGGCGTCCCTGCTCCACGACACGGTCGAGGACACCGATGTGACACTCGAGCAGGTGCGCGCCGAGTTCGGCGAGGAGGTCTGCTATCTCGTCGACGGGGTCACCAAACTGGAGAAGGTCGACTACGGTGCCGCGGCCGAACCCGAGACCTTCCGCAAGATGCTCGTCGCCACCGGCAGCGATGTGCGCGTCATGTCGATCAAACTGGCCGACCGGCTGCACAACATGCGGACCCTCGGCGTCATGCGCCCCGAAAAGCAGGCCCGTATCGCACGGGTGACGAGGGACGTGCTGATCCCGCTCGCCGAGCGCCTCGGCGTACAGGCCCTCAAGACCGAGCTGGAGGACCTGGTCTTCGCCATCCTCCACCCCGACGAGTACGAACGCACCCGTGCGCTCATCGCGGACAACCCCGACGCCTGCGATGCCCTGGACGCCATCGCCGAACGCGTACGCGCCGTACTGCGCGAAGCCGGAATCCCCTCCGAAGTCCTCATCCGCCCACGGCACTTCGTCTCCGTGCACCGCATCCGGCTCAAGCGCGGCGAACTGCGCGGCACGGACTTCGGACGGCTCCTCGTCCTCGTCGCGGAGGACGCCGACTGCTACGCCGTGCTCGGCGAGCTGCACACCTGCTTCACTCCGCTGATCTCGGAGTTCAAGGACTTCATCGCCGCCCCCAAGTTCAACCTCTACCAGTCGCTGCACACCGCGGTCGCCGGCCCCGAGGGCGCCGTCGCCGAAGTGCTCATCCGCACCCACCAGATGCACAAGGTCGCTGAAGCCGGTGTCATCGCGCTCGGCAACCCCTACGCGGCGGCGACCGAAGGAACGGAGGCCTCCGGCGCTGCCGACACCCAGCAGGCGGACGGAGAGCGCGCCGACCCGACCCGCCCCGGCTGGCTGTCCCGGCTGCTCGCCTGGCAGGAGTCCGCCCCCGATCCCGACACCTTCTGGACCTCCCTCCAGGCCGACCTGGCCGAGGACCGGGAGATCACCGTCTTCCGCACCGACGGCGGCGCCCTGGGTCTGCCCGAGGCCGCGAGCTGCGTCGACGCCGCGTACGCGCAGTACGGCGAGTCGGCGCACGCCTGCATCGGGGCCCGGGTCAACGGCCGCCTCGTGACGCTCAGCACCCAGCTCGGCGACGGCGACACGGTGCAGCTGCTGCTCGCCCAGGACGCCGCGTCCGGGCCCTCGTCCGACTGGCTGGACCACGCCCGCACCCCCGCGGCACGGATCGCGATCACCAAATGGCTGGCCGAACACCCCGAGGGTGCCAAGCCCCCGGCTTCCGCCCCCCGCGCCCCCGCGGCCGTCTTCGCCGGTCGCCGCACCGCGGCGAATGCCGTGACCGACCTGCCCCACGCGCCGGTACGCCTCGCGGGCTGCTGCACACCCGTGCCACCCGACGCGGTCACCGGTTTCCCTGTACGCGGCGGCACGGTGACCGTCCATCGCGCCGAGTGTCCCGCCGTGGCCCGGATGCGGGCGCTGGGGCGGGAACCGGTCGGAGTGCGCTGGGGCGATGCTTCGGAGTGCAGGGTCACCCTTGTCGTCGAATCGTTCGGCCGGACGCGACTGCTGGCGGACCTGACCGAGGTCATCGCGATGGCCGACGCCGCGATCGTCTCCGCGGTCGTCGAACCGCCGAGCGAGCAGCGCGTACGGCACACCTACACGCTCCAGCTCCCCGACGCCGCCGGACTTTCCGTGCTGATGCGGGCCATGCGCGATGTGGCAGGGGTCTACGACGTGAGCCGCGCCTAGGGCCGTGTTTTCGAACTGGCGTCGTCCGCCCGAAGGGCGGGGCGCCGTGACCGGGCAGGACCAAAGCGGACCCGGCGGCGCGGTGTGCGGCACCCGCGTCAAAGTCCGTTCGAGTGGGCACGGCGCGCGCCGTCGCCGTACACGAACACCGCCCTGGTAGCCGTGGTGCATGCTGCTGACCTCACGACGCCTGCGGGCCGCCATGCTCGCCACCGCCGCGGCCACACTGCTGGCCTCCGCTCCGCCCCGGCCCGAACCGCTCGGCATCGGTGACCCGCTCTTCCCGCATCTGGGCAACCCCGGGTACGACGTCCTCTCCTACGACATCGCGTTCGTCTACGGCGGCTCGAACACCAAGCCCCTGCAGGCGATCACGAAGATCGCCGCCCGGACGACCTCGCGTCTGGAACGGATCAACCTCGACTTCACCCACGGGAGCGTCAAGGACGTCGAAGTGAACGGGGCCGAGGCCGCGTTCACCACCGTGGGCGAGGACCTCGTGCTCAGCCCGGCCAGGCCGGTCGACGCGGGCCGCCGTCTGAGCATCACCGTCACCCACACCAGCGATCCCAATGGCCCCAAGGGAGCCGGCGGCTGGGTCCGCACCACGGACGGGCTGGCGATGGCGAACCAGGCCGACGCGGGGCACCGCGTCTTCCCCTGCAACGACCACCCGGCAGACAAGGCCCTTTTCACCTTCCGTGTCACCGCGCCGTCCAACCTGACGGCGGTGGCCAACGGGCTCCTGAAGGGCAGGACCGCCACCGGTGCGAACACCACCTGGCTCTACCGCACCAGCCACCCCATGGCGACCGAACTCGCACAGGTCAGCATCGGTCCGTCGACCGTCATCGATCGCGCGGGACCACACGGGCTGCCCCTCAGGGACGTCGTCCCGACGGCCGACCGCACGCTCCTCGAACCCTGGCTGAAGCGCACCCCGGGCCATATCGAATGGATGGAGAGCAAGGTCGGACGCTATCCCTTCGAGACCTACGGAGTGCTGGTCGCCGGGGCCGACACCGGATTCGAGCTGGAGACGCAGACGCTCTCGCTCTTCGAACGCTCGCTGTTCACGTCGCGTGACCGGGAGAAGTGGTACGTCGACTCGATCATGGTCCATGAGCTGGCACACCAGTGGTTCGGGGACAGTGTCACCCCGCGGGCCTGGGCCGACCTCTGGCTCAACGAGGGACACGCCACCTGGTACGAGGCCGTGTACGCGGAAGAGCACGACAAGAAGTCCCTGGAGCAGCGGATGCGTCTCGCGTACACCCGCTCGGACGGCTGGCGGGAGTCGGGCGGTCCGCCCGCCGCGCCGAAGCCCGCGGCCGCAGGCAAGCAATTGGGACTGTTCCGGCCGATCGTCTACAACGGCAGCGCACTGGTGCTGTACGCCCTGCGCCAGGAGATCGGCACCAGCGCCTTCGACCTGCTGGAGCGCACCTGGGTGAGCCGTCACCGGGACGCCAACGCCAGCACGGCGGACTTCATCCGGCTCGCCTCGCAGGTCTCGGGCCGTGATCTCTCCACCTTCCTCAAGGCATGGCTGTACGGGGCGAAGACCCCGAGCATGCCCGGCCACCCGGATTGGCGCAGCGACGCGCCGAAGGCGGAGAGGGCCGGGAAGAAAGCGGAGCAGAAGGCGGAGAAGCGGGTATAGAGGGGGCAGGAGCCACGTGAAACCGGGATGACGGCCGCCGGAGCACCATGCGACCATCGACGTACCGATCGCCCCGGGAATTTCTCCCGGCGGTCACGCGTTGTGACAGGCGTTACGCCCGTTCCGTACCGGTACTTCTGTACCACTCTTCGTGTCCCATCGACGTAAGGATCCAATGACCTCCTCTTCATCCCCTTCCCAGGACGCACAGAGCTTCGCGGACAGCAGCCGCGCCGAGAGCCTTCGGGCCGATGCCCTGATGGAAGAGGACGTCGCCTGGAGCCACGAGGTCGACGCGGACCGGGACGGCGAGCAGTTCGACCGCTCCGACCGTGCCGCGCTACGACGCGTGGCAGGGCTCTCCACCGAACTCGAGGACGTCACCGAGGTCGAGTACCGCCAGCTCAGGCTGGAGCGTGTGGTGCTGGTCGGTGTGTGGACCTCAGGGACCGTGCAGGACGCGGAGAACTCGCTGGCGGAGCTCGCAGCGCTGGCCGAGACGGCGGGTGCCGTCGTGCTCGACGGCGTCATCCAGCGCCGCGACAAGCCCGACCCCGCCACCTACATCGGCTCCGGCAAGGCGAACGAGCTGCGGGACATCGTGGCCGACAGCGGCGCCGACACCGTCGTCTGCGACGGTGAGCTCAGCCCCGGACAGCTGATCCACCTCGAGGACGTGGTCAAGGTCAAGGTGGTCGACCGCACCGCCCTGATCCTCGACATCTTCGCCCAGCACGCCAAGTCCCGCGAGGGCAAGGCGCAGGTGGCGCTGGCCCAGATGCAGTACATGCTGCCCCGGCTCCGAGGCTGGGGTCAGTCGCTGTCCCGGCAGATGGGTGGCGGCAGCGGCGGCGGTATGGCCACCCGAGGCCCCGGCGAGACCAAGATCGAGACGGACCGGCGACGGATTCGCGAGAAGATGGCGAAGATGCGCCGGGAGATCGCGGAGATGAAGACGGGCCGCGAGATCAAGCGGCAGGAGCGCCGACGGAACAAGATCCCCTCGGTCGCGATCGCCGGATACACCAACGCCGGCAAGTCCTCGCTGCTCAACCGGCTCACCGGTGCAGGAGTCCTCGTGGAGAACGCACTGTTCGCCACCCTGGACCCGACCGTGCGCCGGGCCGAGACCCCGAGCGGCCGGCTGTACACGCTGGCGGACACCGTCGGCTTCGTACGGCATCTTCCGCACCACCTCGTCGAGGCGTTCCGTTCCACCATGGAGGAGGTCGGCGAGTCCGATCTCATCCTCCATGTGGTCGACGGCTCGCATCCCGCTCCCGAGGAGCAGCTCGCCGCGGTGCGTGAGGTGATCCGCGATGTCGGCGCGGTGGACGTGCCCGAGATCGTCGTGATCAACAAGGCGGACGCAGCCGATCCGCTGGTGTTGCAGCGGCTGCTGCGCATCGAGCGGCACGCGATCGCCGTGTCCGCCCGTACGGGTATCGGCATCGGTGAGCTGCTGGCGCTCATTGACGCCGAACTGCCCAGGCCCCAGGTCGAGATCGAGGCCCTGGTGCCCTACACGCAGGGCGGTCTGGTCTCGCGGGTGCACGCGGACGGTGAGGTCTTGTCCGAGGAGCACACCCCCGAAGGCACGCTGATCAAGGCACGCGTCCACGAGGAGCTGGCCGCGGCCCTGGGTCCGTACGTCCCGGCGGCGCACTGACGCTGTGCCGTGCTGACGCACGACGCGGCACGGCAGCACAAAGGCCCGGTTCTCTCGGGGAGTCACCTCCCGGGAGAACCGGGCCTTCGCGTTCACCTACGGCTCAACGGCCCGCGAACTTCTTGCTGACCGACTCGTAGACGCCCTTCGCCTCGGGGCCGAGCCGCGGCCCCGCCAGCCAGCCCGCCGTCACCGGGCCTATGGAGGTGTTCGACACCAGGGCCGGCTTGCCGTCCCGGCCCTTCGCGACCCAGCCGCCACCGGACGAGCCACCGGTCATCGTGCAGCCGATGCGGTACATCGTCGGCTGGTCCGTCTCGACGGACAGCCGACCCGGCTTGTCCTCGCACTGGAACATCCGCTCACCGTCGAACGGCGGGGCCGCCGGGTAGCCGGTCGCCGTCATGCTGCCGATCTTCGACACGGCCGGTGCGTCGAACGCCACCGGAAGCGCCGAACCGACCGTCTCCTCCAGCGACTTGCCGTTCCCGCCCTTCTCCGGCGTCACATGGATCACCGCGAAGTCGTACGGCGCGCCCTTGCCGCCGGTCGTGGCGCCCTGGGAGATCCACTGGTCGCTGGTCTGGGCCCAGTCGCCCCACCACACACCGTAGGGAGCGATCTCCTCCCGTGTGGCCTTGCCCGACTTGGCGCTGTCGTTGTACGACGGGACGAAGACGATGTTGCGGTACCAGCCGCCCTCCTTGCCCGCGTGCACACAGTGGCCCGCGGTCCACACCATGTTGGACTTGCCGGGGTTGGCCGGGTCCTTCACCACGGTCGCCGAGCAGACCATCGTGCCCTTGGGGCCGTCGAAGAGCACCTTGCCCGCCTCGGGGACGTTCCCGTGGTACGGGGTGCTCACCTCCTGTGCGCGCACCGGCTCCGGAGTCGGGTCGGTGACCCCGTCGTCACCGGATATGTCCTCGTCCTCGACCGGACGGTCGGGCTGATCGGCGTCCCGCATCCGGTCCGGGTCCCAGAGGTCCTCGATGATGGGGTTGACGAAGTCCTGGGCCTCCCGCAGCCAGGTCTCCCTGTCCCAGTTCTTCCACTCGCCGTTCTTCCACTTGTCCAGATCAATGCCGTGCTGCTTGAGCCGGTCCTTGACATCGTCCGGGATCGTGATCTTGCCGTCGGCAGAGGCCGTGGCACTGGGGCTGCCGTTCGCGTTGTCCTCGCCCGGGCCACAGGCCGTGGCCGTGAGCGCGATCGCCGCCGCGAGAGCCGCCGCCGCGAGCGCCGGACTTCTGCGACCGGCGCTCCTCCCGCGGCGTGCTGCGAAGGTCGGGCGATTGAGTCGCATGTCGTGATCCCCCTGGGACTTCATGAGTTGCGTGTTTGCTGGGACGAACTCTGGTCGCACGTCCTGGCGACGGCCATGCGTGCGGGAGCGCGGCCCCCACTATGCCGGTGCCCATGGGGACGGCCGGGAGCCGGGGCCTGGTTCCCGGCCGTAACGATCTTCCAAATGCCCGTGATCCATTGGTTTCGGCGTCGTTGGTACGTACGGGGGACACGCGGTCCGGGTTCAGCGCTGCGCCGCGGCGCGGGAGTTCCGTACCGATGTGGGACGCGCACGTGTCAATCAGGAAGGACCAGGAGGACCGTTGGACGTGGCCGTGACCGAATCAGCCCTGCCGGCGCAGCCCGCCGCGCAGGAGGGGATCCTTCGCCGCCAGTCGCTCCGGGAGTCGGCGGCGCGTACGTATGCGCGTGCGCTCCCGATCGTCCCCGTACGGGCGAGGGGACTGACGATCGAGGGCGCCGACGGCCGCCGCTACCTGGACTGCCTTTCGGGCGCCGGCACCCTGGCACTCGGCCACAACCACCCCGTCGTCCTCGAAGCGATCCGCAAGGTGCTCGACTCGGGTGCGCCGCTCCACGTGCTCGACCTCGCCACACCGGTCAAGGACGCCTTCACGACCGAACTGTTCGCCACCCTGCCGCCCCGGCTCGCGGACAACGCCCGTATCCAGTTCTGCGGACCGGCCGGTACCGATGCGGTCGAGGCGGCCATCAAGCTGGTGCGCACGGCGACCGGCCACTCGGGACTGCTCGCTTTCACCGGCGCGTACCACGGCATGACCGCGGGAGCGCTGGCGGTATCGGGAGGCGCCACGGAGGCGCGGGCGACCCGGCTCCCGTACCCGCAGAACTACCGTTGCCCGTTCGGGATCGGCGGTGAGCGGGGCGCGGAGCTGGCCGCCCGCTGGACGGAGAGCCTTCTCGACGACCCCAAGGGCGGCGTGCCCGCCCCCGCTGGTCTGATCCTCGAACCCGTCCAGGGGGAGGGCGGCGTGATCCCGGCCCCCGACGCCTGGATGCGCCGGATGCGTGAGATCACGGCCGCGCGCTCGATCCCGCTGATCGCGGACGAGGTGCAGACCGGTGTCGGTCGCACGGGTGCCTTCTGGGCCGTCGAACACAGCGGGATCGTGCCCGATGTGATGGTCATGTCCAAGGCCATCGGCGGCTCGCTCCCGCTCGCCGTCATCGTCTACCACTCCGACCTCGACACCTGGCAACCAGGAGCACACGCCGGTACGTTCCGCGGCAACCAGCTCGCCATGGCGGCCGGTGCCGCCACGCTCGCCTACGTACGCGAACACCGCCTCGCCGAGCGGGCCGCCACGCTCGGAGCCCGTATGATCGGCCGGCTCCAGGGGCTGGCGGCGACACACCCCTGCATCGGCGATGTACGCGGCCGGGGCCTCATGATCGGCGTCGAGCTGGTGGACCCGGACACCGACGACCCGGGCGCCGCCGCCCCACCGCCCGCGCCCGCCCTGGCCGCCGCGGTCCAGCAGGAGTGCCTGCGCCGCGGGCTCATCGTCGAACTCGGCGGGCGGCACGCGGGCGTGGTACGGCTCCTTCCCCCGCTCACCCTCACCGACGAACAGGCCGCCGCGGTTCTCGACCGCTTCGCCGACGCCCTGGCCGCGGCCGAGGGCTCCCCCCACCATCGGCACGCCACCGGGCCGTCGTACTGATCCCGCGGAAGGCGCGGATGCCGTGGTCGTCGCGGATCCCGCGGTGGTCACGGATGCCGCAGGTGCCGCGGATTCCGCTGATCCCGGATGACAGCACAAGGAAGTCCACTGTGAACCCCACTCCCGTCGCACCCGATGCTTCCGGCGCCTCTGGCGCTTCCGAGCCCGACGGCTCCGCCTCCGCGGGCCCCGGCGCACAGCACGGGTCGCGCGCCCCCCTCGCCGTCGAGCCCCCGACACTGCCGACGTTGCCGCGGCAGTTCACGGGGTCCCCGGCCGGGCAGCCCTCCGTCACGCAGCAGACATACGCCACGGATCCGCTGAGGGACCCGGATCCCGTGGACGAGGACGACACGGACCCGCTGGACCAGCATGATCCGCTCCTCGCCGCGGACGCCGCCGCCGTCGAGAACCTGCTGCGCTGCTGGACCAGGGAGAACGACCTGCCCCGCCCGGACGGAGACCTGCTCCGTATCCCGCTTCCCGCCAGCGGCACCGCCCTGCACGTCCCCGTCCGCTACTGGTCGGCCACCGGCTGGCACCGCTTCGGGGTGCCGGCCATGGAAGGCGCGCCCCCCGACGCCCCGCCGGCGGACGCCGTCACCGTCGCCGCGCTGCTCACCCGCGAGCAGGGCGGCCGCGGCGGACCGGCCTCCGGCGGAGCCGAGCTCGTCGGCAGGGTCGCCGACTCACTGCGCCGCACGGCCGAGTTCCTCACCGACCGAAGGCTGAGCCCCGGACCACGGCCCGACGCCGACCTGTTCCTCACCGCGGAGCAGTCGCTGATCACCGGACACCCGCTGCACCCCACGCCCAAGAGCCGGGAAGGGCTCTCCGAGACCGAGGTTCGCCGCTACTCACCCGAGTTGCACGGTTCCTTCCCCCTCCATTGGATGGCCGTCGACCGGAGCGTCCTCGCCGCCGACTCCGCCTGGACGGAGCACGGGCGTGTCGTACCCGCCGAGCAGCTCACGGCACGGCTCGCCGGTGACCTCCGGCTGCCGCCCGGCACCGCCGCACTGCCACTCCACCCCTGGCAGGCACGCGAGGTGATCCGGCGCCCTGCCCTCGCCGCGCTCCTCGACGCCGGTCTGCTCCATGACCTCGGCCCCGGGGGCGAGGCCTGGCACCCCACCTCGTCGGTACGCACCGTCCACCGGCCCGGCGTCAACATGATGCTCAAGCTCTCCCTGGGCCTGCGCATCACCAACTCCCGGCGGGAGAACCTCCGCAAGGAACTCCACCGAGGAGCGGAGGTCCACCGGCTGCTCCGCAGCGGACTGGCCGAGCAGTGGCGCAGCGTCCATCCCGGCTTCGACATCGTCCGCGACCCGGCCTGGCTCGCCGTCGACGACCAGGACGGCGCACCCGTGACGGGACTCGACGTGGTGCTGCGCCACAACCCCTTCGGCCCGGGCGACGACGCCGTGTGCGTCGCCGGGCTCACGGCACCCCGGCCCTGGCCCGGCCGATCCGGGACGTACTCCCGTCTCGCCGACATCGTGCACCGGCTGGCCGGCTGCCTGCGCCGGCCCGTCAGCGCGGTCTCGGCCGAGTGGTTCCTGCGCTACCTCCGGTACGTCGTCCGTCCTGTGCTCTGGCTGGACGGCACCGCGGGAATCGCCCTGGAAGCCCACCAGCAGAACACCGTCGTGATCCTCGACCCCGAAGGCTGGCCCGTCGGCGGGCGCTACCGGGACAACCAGGGCTACTACTTCCGTGAGTCCCACCGCGCGGCCCTGCGGAGCAGACTCCCCGGCATCGGGGACACCAGCGACACCTTCGTCAGCGACGCCGTCACCGATGAGCGCTTCGCCTACTACCTCGGCGTCAACAACGTGCTCGGGCTCATCGGTGCCTTCGGAGCGCAGCGCCTCGCCGAGGAGCACGTCCTCATCGCGGCCTTCCGCCGGTTCCTCGGGTCAGCCGCAGACCTCGGCTCGCCCCTTCCGGCCCTGCTCCTGGAATCGGACACCCTGCGCTGCAAGGCGAACCTCCTCACCCGGCTCCAGGGGCTCGACGAACTCGTCGGCCCGGTGGACACCCAGTCCGTCTACGTGACGATCAGCAACCCCCTCCACTCCTGAGGCTCTGAGGACACCGCCCCATGCCTCCCACCGAATCCAGCACGAGCGCTGGCACCGGACCCGGCCCCGTCGGTGGTCACGTGCAGCCCGCCCCCGAATCCGGGGCGGGCTGTGAGGACACCCTGGATCTGCGGCTGCCCGGTGAACTCCTCTCCCTGCTGAGCCCCGACGACACGGAGGACGGTGGGGCGCATCCGCGTGAGGACCTGCTCGACGAGCCGGCCCACTGGCGCGCAGCCGCCACACCGCTCGGCTCGTTCCGGCTGATCCCGGTCAGCGTCGAGCGGGATCTGAGTCTGATCAGCGGCTGGATGAACGACCCCGCCGTGGCGGCCTTCTGGGAGCTGTCCGGACCCGAGCCGGTCACGGGCACCCATCTGCGTGCGCAGCTCGACGGCGACGGCCGCAGCATCCCCTGCCTCGGTGTTCTCGACGGCGTACCCATGAGCTACTTCGAGATCTACCGGGCCGATCTCGACCCCCTCGCCCGCCACTACCCTGCCCGGCCCCATGACACCGGCATCCATCTGCTCATCGGAGGAGTCGCCGACCGGGGCCGCGGAGTCGGCACCGCGCTGCTGCGGGCCGCCGCGGGACTCATCCTCGACCACCGGCCCCGCTGCGCACGCGTCGTGGCCGAACCGGATCTGCGTAACACCCCGTCCGTCTCCGCCTTCCTGAGCGCCGGCTTCCGTTTCTCCGCGGAGGTGGACCTCCCGGGTAAACGAGCCGCGCTCATGCTCCGCGAACGCACACTGGCCAGGCTGCTGTGAACCACCCGCCGCACTCCATATTCCGCTCTTCACCCATCGGTTCCACCCGAGGAGTCACCGTGCCGCAGTCTTCCGTCACCCCAGACTCCGACGGGTCGCCGGTCCTGCTCCGGCCGGCCGAGCTCGACCAGGCGGCCTGGCGGCGCGCGGCCCGCCGCCTGCTGGCCAAGATGATCGGCGAGTTCGCGTACGAGGAGCTCGTCGAGCCGCTCCCAGCCGGCTGCCCAGCCCCGCGCGACGCCGGCTCCGACCGCGAGGGAGAGGGCGTCCAGTACAGCCTGCGGCTCGACGACGGCGGGTGGCTCACTTTCCGCTCGCGGCGCGGGGCGTACGGGAGTTGGCGGGTGGCACCCGACTCGATCCAGATCGACGGGGCGCCGTTCGGCGATCCGCTGCGGTTCCTCGTCGGCGCGCGCGAGCTCCTCGATCTCGACGGCCCCACTCTCGGCCATCTGATCCGTGAGCTCAGCACCACCCTCGCCGCCGACTGCCGGCTCGCACACGAGGCCCTCTCCGCCGCCCGGCTCGCCGAGCTCGACTACGCGGCGCTCGAAGGTCACCAGACCGGCCATCCATGGCTCGTCCTCAACAAGGGCCGCATCGGCTTCTCCGCCCGTGACACCGCCCACTGGGCCCCGGAATCCCGCAGGCCGAGCCGGCTGCCCTGGATCGCCGTCAGCACCGCCCTCGCCACCTACCGCGGGGTGACAGGGCTGGCGAGCCCCGACGCGCTCTACGCGAAGGAGCTGGACGACGGCGTACGCGCGGCCTTCGCCGACGAGCTGCGCGCACGCGACCTGGACCCCGAGCGCTATCTCCTGCTCCCCGTCCACCCCTGGCAGTGGGAGCACGTGGTGCTCCCGCTCTACGCCGGCTCCCTCGCGAACGGTGACATCGTCCCGCTCACCGCGGACCCCGACCTGCGGCTGCCCCAGCAGTCCATCCGCACCTTCCTCAACACCAGCCGTCCCGACCGGCACACGGTCAAACTGCCGCTGTCCGTCCTCAACACCCTCGTCTGGCGCGGGCTGCCCACCGAACGCACCCTTGCCGCCCCGGCCGTCACCGCATGGGTGCAGTCCATCCGGGACGGTGACTCCTTCCTGCGGGACGAGTGCGGGGTGGTTCTGCTCGGCGAGGTCGCATCGGTCACGGTCGAGCACCCGCTGTACGACCGGCTGCCGGATGTGCCGTACCAGTACCGGGAGCTGCTCGGCGCCATCTGGCGGGAACCACTGCGCCTACCGCCCGGGGAACGCGCCCGCACCCTGGCGTCCCTGCTCCACACGGATCCGCTCGGGCGTGCCTTCACCGCCGAACTGGTCGAGCGCTCGGGGCTCGCGCCCGCCGCGTGGCTGCGCCAGCTGTTCGCCGCGCTGCTGCCGCCCCTGCTGCACTACCTGTACCGCTACGGCACCGTGTTCTCGCCGCACGGGGAGAACGCCATCGTGGTCTTCGACGAGCGTGACGTGCCCGTACGCCTGGCGATCAAGGACTTCGTCGACGACGTCAACATCAGCGCCGAGCCGCTGCCCGAGCACCGGTCGATGCCCGACGAGGTGCGGGCGGTCCTGCTGACGGAGAGACCGGACTTCCTCACCCAGTTCATCCACTCGGGTCTCTTCGTCGGCGTGTTCCGCTTCCTCGCCCCCTTGTGTGAGGAGCAACTGGGTGTGCCGGAGGGCGAGTTCTGGTCGCTGGTCCGGGCGGAGATCCTGCGCCACCAGACACGGTTCCCGGAGCTCAAGGACCGTTACGAGCTGTTCGACCTGCTCACTCCGCGTATCGCCCGCCTTTGCCTGAATCGCAACCGGCTGCACCTCGACGGCTACCGGGACCGCTCGGAACGCCCGCATGCAGCCATGCACGGCCTGGTCCCCAACCCGCTCGCCTCCGGATGAGGTCGCGGCGGTGCCGGTGCGTGCCCGCGCTGTCAGTGGCGCACCGTAGGGTGGACGGTCTATGACGAAGCCCTCCCTCTCCGAGCTCCTCCATGCCGCAGTCACCGCCGTCGGCGGAGTGGAGCGGCCTGGCCAGGTCACCATGGCCGAGTCCGTGGCCGCGGCTGTGGACGACGGGTCCCATCTGCTCGTCCAGGCCGGCACGGGCACCGGAAAGTCCCTCGGCTATCTGGTGCCTGCGCTGGCACAGGGGGAGCGCGTGGTGGTGGCCACGGCGACACTGGCGCTCCAGCGCCAGCTCGTGGAGCGTGATCTGCCGAGGACGGTCGACGCGCTGCATCCGCTGCTGCGCCGCCGCCCGGAGTTCGCCATGCTCAAGGGCCGGTCGAACTATCTATGCCTCCACCGGCTGCACGAGGGCGTGCCGCAGGAAGAGGAGGAAGGCCTCTTCGACCCGTTCGAGGCCGCGACGCCCACCAGCAAGTTGGGCCAGGACCTGCTGCGCCTGCGCGACTGGTCGGACGAGACGGAGACGGGTGACCGGGACGCCCTCACTCCGGGTGTCTCCGACCGTGCGTGGTCCCAGGTGTCCGTGTCGTCCCGGGAGTGCCTCGGCGCTTCCAAGTGCGCGTACGGGGCCGAGTGCTTCGCCGAGATGGCCAGGGAGCGGGCGAAGCTCGCCGATGTCGTGGTGACGAATCACGCGCTGCTGGCCATCGACGCGATCGAGGGCGCGCCCGTGCTCCCCTCCCACGAGGTGCTGATCGTCGACGAGGCCCATGAGCTGGTGTCCCGGGTGACCGGCGTGGCCACGGGTGAGCTCACCCCCGGGCAGGTGAACCGGGCGGTGCGCAGGGCCGCCAAGCTGGTCAACGAGAAGGCGGCCGACCAGTTGCAGACCGCCGCCGAGGGTTTCGAGCGCCTGATGGAGCTGGCCCTGCCCGGCCGGCTCGAAGAGATCCCGGAAGACCTCGGTTATGCGCTGATGGCGTTGCGTGACGCCGCTCGCACGGTGATCTCCGCCATCGGGGCCACCCGGGACAAGGCGGTCCAGGACGAGGACGCCGTGCGCAAGCAGGCCCTCGCCTCGGTCGAGAGCGTCCATGACGTGGCCGAGCGCATCACCAACGGCTCCGAGTACGACGTGGTCTGGTACGAGCGGCACGACCGCTTCGGTGCCTCCCTGCGCGTGGCACCGCTCACGGTGTCCGGGCTGCTCCGCGAGAAGCTCTTCGCCGACCGCTCCGTGGTCCTCACCTCCGCGACGCTCAAGCTCGGCGGGGACTTCAACGGCGTCGGTGCTTCCCTGGGGCTCTCCCCCGAGGGCGTCGAGGGCGACGACCTGCCCGTCTGGAAGGGCCTCGATGTGGGGTCGCCGTTCGACTATCCGAAGCAGGGGATCCTCTATGTCGCCAAGCATCTGTCCCGCCCCGTGCGGGACGGCGGCCGAGAGGACATGCTCGATGAACTCACCGAGCTGATCCAGGCGGCCGGTGGCCGCACGCTCGGCCTGTTCTCCTCGATGCGGGCCGCCCAGCTCGCGGCCGAGGAGCTGCGTTCCCGTATCCCCGAATTCCCGATTCTGCTCCAGGGCGAGGAGACGCTCGGCGAGCTGATCAAGAACTTCGCGGCGGACCCCGAGACCTGTCTGTTCGGCACGCTGTCCCTCTGGCAGGGAGTCGATGTCCCCGGTTCGAGCTGCCAGTTGGTGGTGATGGACAAGATCCCGTTCCCGCGCCCGGACGACCCGCTGATGAGCGCACGCCAGAAGGCTGTGGAGGACGCGGGAGGAAACGGGTTCATGGCCGTCGCGGCGACCCATGCGGCGCTGCTGATGGCGCAGGGCGCCGGCCGTCTCGTACGGGCCACGGGGGACCGGGGTGTGGTCGCCGTGCTCGATCAGCGGCTCGCCACGGCGCGGTACGGGAGCTATCTCAAGGCGTCACTGCCCGACTTCTGGTTCACCACGGACCGTAACCAGGTGCGTCGTTCGCTCGCCGCCATCGACACGGTGGCGAAGTCCGAGGGGCGCTGAGCCCGGGCGAGGTCGGCCCCTGTCGGGGGCGGGTGCACACAGTTGGGCCCCGGGACCGGCGCAGTGGGTCCCGGGGCCGGTCAGAGCCGACGAGTGGGGTCACACCCGCCGAAGCACCGCCACCACCTTGCCGAGGATCGTGGCCTCGTCACCAGGGATCGGCTGGTACGCCGCATTGTGCGGCAGCAGCCAGACATGGCCGTCCTCGCGCTTGAAGCGCTTGACCGTGGCCTCGCCGTCGAGCATGGCGGCGACGATGTCACCGTTCTCCGCGACCGGCTGACGGCGCACCGTCACCCAGTCACCGTCACAGATGGCTGCCTCGATCATCGAGTCTCCGACGACCTTCAGCACGAACAGCTCGCCGTCGCCCACGAGCTGTCGGGGCAGAGGGAACACATCCTCGACGGACTCCTCGGCGAGGATCGGGCCACCGGCCGCGATCCGGCCGACGAGCGGCACGTAGGAGGCGGCGGGCTTGCCGGTGGTGTCCGTCGGCTGCGTGGCCTGCTGGTCGGACCCGCGTACCTCGTAGGCCCGGGGGCGGTGCGGATCGCGGCGCAGGAAGCCCTTGCGCTCCAGGGCCATCAGCTGGTGGGCGACGGACGAGGTGCTGGACAGCCCGACCGCCTGGCCGATCTCCCGCATCGACGGTGGGTATCCGCGACGCTGCACCGAGTCACGGATGACCTCGATGACCCGCCGCTGCCGGTCCGTGAGTCCGGAGCTGTCCGCGCGGATCCCTGGGGGTCGACCGGGCAGCGAGCGCGTAGGTCGCGAGGGCTCGTCGCCCTCTGGGGGCGTGGCTGCGTCGTTCATGGCATGCACCGGCTCGAATCGGTTCTGGGAGCGGTCCTGGGCGGTGATGGTGGCACTGTCTGCGGTGGTGGTCACGTCGGCCCCTCTCGAAATGGTCTCCCTAGCTGGACAACGGTAGTTGCTTTCGAAAGGTTGCGCCAAACACACGTTCGAGTGAAAAAAGGCAATTGGCCGGACGTGTGCGCATGGCCGGGTGTATGGCGCCAGTCCCTGCGATCCGGCGCGGAGTCGCCCGGTGGACCCGCAGGTGCTTCCAGTGTGTCACCCGTGACCCCGGAAGCCGGGGAGCCGCGCGTCTCCCGTAGGCTCGACGCCGGCCTGCGACCCCCTCCGTCGCGCGACACGCGATGCGAAGGGAAAGGCGGTCAAACCCCAGATCTAGTGGTTGGATTGGTGCCGCCACCCACAAGTTGTGGTCCCCCGTGCTTCAGTGGCTGGGAGATCGCCTATGCTTGTGGCTGCTTCGAGGGGGGCGAACGCCTTCTGCCGGGGCTATTCAGTCGTGCCGTGAAGGAGTGTTGGGAGCCATGCACTGCCCCTTCTGTAGGCACCCGGACAGCCGCGTCGTCGACAGTCGCACCACCGATGACGGTACGTCGATCCGGCGTCGCCGCCAGTGCCCCGACTGCTCCCGTCGGTTCACGACGGTGGAGACCGCGTCGCTGATGGTGATCAAGCGCAGCGGGGTCACCGAACCCTTCAGCCGTACCAAGGTCATCTCCGGTGTGCGCAAAGCGTGCCAGGGGCGACCGGTCACCGAGGACGCCCTCGCTCAGCTCGGCCAGCGGGTCGAGGAAGCGGTGCGCGCCACCGGCAGCGCCGAGCTGACCACCCACGACGTGGGTCTGGCCATACTCGGCCCGTTGCAGGAGCTCGACCTCGTCGCGTACCTGCGCTTCGCGTCCGTTTACCGAGCGTTCGACTCGCTCGAAGACTTCGAGGCCGCCATCGCGGAACTCCGCGGCCAGCGGCCGTCCGCGCGGGAGCGCGGGTCCACGGCATCCGGTGTGCCCGCACCCGATGCGGTGGTCCCTGTTCCCGCCACCGCCGCTGACTGATCGCGGGGGCCCGGGGAGGGCCGGCGATCGGCCGCGGAAGCGGCAAAGACCTGCCATGGACGCTGTGCGCGGTGCGGTGTCCGAGGCATCAGACAGAATCTGTGCCACGGGAAGATCTGGGCACTTCAGGGCGTTTTCGCCCGTATATGGGAGGCGGCATGACAGAGACGACGAGCGGCCCGGCACGGGGTTCCCGAGCCAAGGGCGGCAAGGCCGCAGCGGCCCGGCAGGGTCTGCGTATCGAGCGTGTCCACACCACGCCCGGCGTACATCCGTACGACGAGGTCGTGTGGGAGCGCCGTGACGTCGTCATGACGAACTGGCGCGACGGCTCGGTCAACTTCGAGCAGCGCGGCGTCGAGTTCCCCGACTTCTGGTCGGTGAACGCGGTCAACATCGTCACCAGCAAGTACTTCCGCGGCGCGGTGGGCACCCCGCAGCGCGAGGTCAGCCTCAAGCAGCTCATCGACCGGATCGTGAAGACCTACCGCAAGGCCGGCGAGGACCACAGCTACTTCACCTCGCCCGCCGACGCGGAGATCTTCGAGCACGAGCTCGCCTACGCCCTCCTGCATCAGATCTTCAGCTTCAACTCGCCGGTGTGGTTCAACGTCGGCACGCCCCAGCCCCAGCAGGTCTCCGCCTGCTTCATCCTTTCCGTCGACGACTCCATGGAGTCGATCCTCGACTGGTACAAGGAGGAGGGCATGATCTTCAAGGGCGGTTCGGGCGCCGGTCTGAACCTCTCCCGTATCCGTTCCTCCAAGGAACTGCTGTCCTCCGGCGGCAACGCCTCCGGGCCGGTCTCCTTCATGCGCGGCGCCGACGCCTCCGCGGGCACGATCAAGTCGGGCGGCGCCACCCGCCGTGCCGCCAAGATGGTCATCCTGGACGTCGACCACCCCGACATCGAGGACTTCATCGAGACCAAGGTGAAGGAAGAGGAGAAGATCCGCGCACTGCGCGACGCGGGCTTCGACATGGACCTCGGCGGTGATGACATCACCTCGGTCCAGTACCAGAACGCCAACAACTCGGTCCGAGTGAACGACGAGTTCATGAAGGCCGTCGAGTCCGGCGGGAAGTTCGGTCTGCGCGCCCGTATGACCGGCGAGGTCATCGAGGAGGTCGACGCCAAGGACCTCTTCCGCAAGATGGCCGAGGCCGCCTGGGCCTGCGCCGACCCGGGCATCCAGTACGACGACACCATCAACCACTGGCACACCTGCCCCGAGTCCGGCCGGATCAACGGCTCGAACCCGTGCAGCGAGTACATGCACCTGGACAACACGTCCTGCAACCTGGCCTCGCTGAACCTGATGAAGTTCCTCAAGGACGACGGCAAGGGCAACCAGTCCTTCGACGTCGAGCGCTTCACCAAGATCGTCGAGCTCGTCATCACCGCGATGGACATCTCCATCTGCTTCGCCGACTTCCCCACCCAGAAGATCGGTGAGAACACCCGGGCCTTCCGCCAGCTCGGCATCGGCTACGCCAACCTCGGCGCGCTGCTGATGGCCACCGGCCACGCCTACGACTCCGACGGCGGCCGCGCCCTGGCCGGTGCGATCACCTCGCTGATGACCGGCGCCTCCTACCGCCGCTCCGCCGAGCTCGCCGCGGTCGTCGGCGCGTACGACGGCTACGCCCGCAATGCCGAGCCGCACCAGCGGGTCATGAAGCAGCACGCCGACGCCAACACCGTCGCCGTCCGCATGGACGACCTGGACACCCCGATCTGGGCGGCGGCCACCGAGGCCTGGCAGGACGTGATCCGCCTGGGCGCGAAGAACGGCTTCCGCAACTCCCAGGCCTCCGTGATCGCCCCGACCGGCACCATCGGCCTGGCGATGTCCTGCGACACCACCGGTCTCGAGCCGGACCTGGCGCTGGTCAAGTTCAAGAAGCTGGTCGGCGGCGGCTCCATGCAGATCGTCAACGGCACCGTGCCGCAGGCGCTGCACCGCCTCGGCTACCAGCCGGAGCAGATCGAGGCGATCGTCGCCCATATCGCCGAGCACGGAAACGTGATCGACGCCCCCGGTCTGAAGACCGAGCACTACGAGGTCTTCGACTGCGCCATGGGTGAGCGCTCCATCTCCGCGATGGGCCACGTCCGCATGATGGCCGCGATCCAGCCGTGGATCTCCGGCGCGCTCTCCAAGACGGTCAACATGCCGGAGTCGGCGACCGTCGAGGAGGTCGAGGAGATCTACTTCGAGGCGTGGAAGCTGGGCGTCAAGGCGCTCGCCATCTACCGCGACAACTGCAAGGTCGGTCAGCCTCTCTCCGCGAAGAAGAAGGAGGTGGAGAAGAAGGAGATCACCGAGAAGGCCGAGGAGACCATCCGCACGGCGGTCGAGAAGGTCGTCGAGTACCGCCCGGTCCGCAAGCGCCTTCCCAAGGGCCGTCCCGGCATCACCACCTCCTTCACCGTGGGTGGCGCCGAGGGCTACATGACCGCCAACTCCTACCCGGACGACGGTCTCGGCGAGGTCTTCCTGAAGATGTCGAAGCAGGGCTCGACTCTCGCCGGCATGATGGACGCCTTCTCGATCGCCGTCTCGGTCGGCCTCCAGTACGGCGTGCCGCTGGAGACGTACGTCTCGAAGTTCACCAACATGCGCTTCGAGCCGGCCGGTATGACGGACGACCCGGACGTGCGGATGGCGCAGTCGATCGTCGACTACATCTTCCGCCGCCTGGCGCTGGACTTCCTGCCGTTCGAGACCCGCTCGGCCCTCGGCATCCACTCCGCCGAGGAGCGTCAGCGTCACCTGGAGACCGGTTCGTACGAGCCCGCCGACGACGAGGTCGACGTCGAGGGCCTGGCTCAGTCGGCCCCGCGTCAGCAGGAGCCCCTGAAGGCCGTGGCCACCCCGAAGGCCGAGGTCCCGGCTCCCAAGCAGGCGCACACCTCGGCGGAGCTCGTCGAGATGCAGCTCGGCATCAGCGCGGACGCACCCCTGTGCTTCTCCTGCGGTACCAAGATGCAGCGGGCCGGTTCCTGCTACATCTGCGAGGGATGCGGCTCGACCAGCGGATGCAGCTGAGCTCGAGCGCGTCTGACGCCGCAGTGAACATCCGCCGCTGACGACGCTGAATCGCACCTGGGAGGGTGCCGGCCGATGGCCGGCACCCTCCCAGGTGCGGCGGATGGGGTTCCGCGCGAACAATTCGAAGGCGGCCAGGTCCACGGCTGCCTAGTCTCGTCCCGTGCCAAGCCCAGAACTTCAGCGGATCAACGCGTTCCTCTCCGCATTCGCCCGCCGCCGGGCCGCGCAAGTCGTTGAACTGCCCGGTGGATTCGCCGTGTCCGACGACGCCTTCGCCCATTCCCATGCCGACAACCAGGTCGTCATCGACGCGACCGTGGATCCCGAGGCTCTGCCCACGATCGCGGAGGAAGCGCTGGGGCACCTGCCGTACCAGGTGATCTCCGTTCTCGACGACGAAACCGGGGCTGCGTGCGCGGAGCCCCTGATCCGGGCCGGATACACCTGGTCCACCTGTCTGGTCATGCTTCACACAGGACCGGTACCGACCGGCATACGGACCGCGGAGCGGGTGGACCTCGACGCGATACGTACCCCACTCACCCAGCGCTGGCGCGGCTTCCTTCCCGATGCCGACGACGAGGTCATCCGCCAGCTCGTCGAGCGGCGCGAGGCCCGGCGGCGCGGAGCGGACGCCGTCCACTTCATCGGTGCCCGTACGGAACAGGGCGAGGTCGCCTCCTGGGCTGACCTCTACATGGACCGGTCAACCGGCACGGCCCAGATCGAGGACCTGATCACCTCGGAAGCCCACCTCGGACGCGGTCACGCCGACGCAGTGCTCTCCACCGCCCTGCGGTTGGCCGCCGAAGAGGACTGCGGTACACGGTTCCTGATCGCCGACGCGGCGGACTGGCCGCAGCACTGGTACGAGCGCCGCGGCTTCTCCGCCATCGGCCGCACGCACTTCTTCGAACGCGTGCCATGAGCACGGGACGACCTGGCCGAGCGGGGACAACCCGGCTCCACGGGCCGGATCACAGCAGTCGTGTCTCCGCCTCGGGCAGCTTGGCCCACCAGTGGTTGTAGCGCCCGTAGACCGCCGGATCGCGGCCTGCGAGGAGTGAGGTCAGGGACCGGGCCTCCGCGGCGAGTTGGTCCCAGGTGGCGGCCGGAAGGGGGTGGAAGGCCGTGGCCTCGATGCCGTCGTCCACCTGACGCCACACACCGGCGACGTATCCGTCCACCAGCAGCGTGGGCAGTACGTCGCCATTGCGCCGGATCACCAGGGGGCGGTAGGCCGGGGGAATCACCCGGCTGCGGTCGGCGTACGCCAGCAGCACGCTGTCCCACATCGCCATGAGCCGGGCCGGGGCGGGGGTCTCGGCGGGCGGCCGGGGGGCTCCGGGCAGGTCGAACAGGACGGTGTCGTCCGGTCCCCGGAGCTGCTCCACGGCACCGTCCAGGGTGCGCAGTGCCTCCCGGGCGGCCGTCCGTTTCACCAGGGCGAACTGCGCGATGTCGGCCACCGACGCGGGGCCGAACCCCGACAGGTACCGCACGATCAAGGTCGACAGGGCCTGCCGTGCCGCCTCCGGATCCGTGCGGAGAAGCTCGCCCGGTTCGGTCCCGGGAGCGATGAAGGACGGCCGCGGGCCGAATGACCACGGTCCACCCGTGGGAGCGTGGTGCAGCGGCGCGTACCCCTTCAGCCCCCACCACGTGCTGTCAGCGGCCTGCCCGGCGTCCGAGACCCTGTCGGCGCCGGACCGCTCCCCGAGCCATGCCCTCAGCTCAACCGTGGTGCGCGCCTGGCGTGCGAAGGCCAGCAGCTCCGGCATCAGT
Source organism: Streptomyces sp. NPDC059828 (assembly GCF_042731955.1). Lineage (NCBI taxonomy): Bacteria > Bacillati > Actinomycetota > Actinomycetes > Kitasatosporales > Streptomycetaceae > Streptomyces > Streptomyces sp. NPDC059828. The sequence continues at coordinate 75,740 of NZ_JBHWIW010000003.1, forward strand.
TCGTCGGCATCCCCGGGTGTCAGGCCCCCGGCCGTGAAACGAGAGCCGAGCCGGGACGCGAACAGCGTCGGCCGCATCGCCGCGCGGAAGGCCGGGTAGTCGTCGGCGTGCACCGCGTGCAGGGTGATCCGCATCAGGGTGGACTTGACCACTGAGCGCGTGGTGAGGACGGCATCCATGGCGGCCGGGTCGAACGCGCTGAGCCGGTTCCACAGCGCCAGGTACGGCGAAGCCGGGTGCTGCGCCTGGAGCGCGACCACTCGCCGTACCCCGTCGGGGACGGTCAGCGGCGCACGCTCCAACAGCAGTTGACGGCTCAGGGTGGACCGGTTGAGTGCTCGCGCGCTGATCATCACATTGCGGGATTCTGCCCCACGACGGACGACGCCGGGCGCTCACGCGTGCGCGGCACCCATCAGTTCCGAGAACTCGGCCGGGTCGGCGACATAGCCCCGGACCTCGGTACGCAGCTGCCACGAGCCGCTGCCATCACGGGTGAACTCCGCGATCGCCGCCGCTGTGGCGTCGGGGATACCGGACAGGTCGTCGGCGGCGAGTTCGGCATGGCCGTCGAGGATCCGGATTCCGGTGTTCGGGATGTCACCGAACACCTTCTCGCCGCCGTGCTGCTGGATGACGACACCGACCACGACCCGGGTGTACTCGTCGGAGAGGCGATCGAGCTCCAGGGTCATGACCTCGTCCGGACCGAAGCCCTGCCCCGTCTTGCTGTCCCGGTTGAGGGTGATCGTGCCGTCGGGGGACCGGCTGCCGAAGTGCACCAGATACGCGGGAGCGCCGTGCGGGGCGTCCGCCCGGTAGGTCGCCGCGACGATGTCCAGATCGGTCGCCTGAGCGCCGAGGGGACTGGGATCCCACTTGAGCGTCACCTGAACCTTGCCGAGGCCTTTGCTGAGGCTGCTCATTCCGCTTCCCTTCCACTTCCCGGATTCGTCGCCGCACGCGTCAACGCCCGTTGCACGAACCCATGTTGTCACGCTCGCTGGAAGGAGGTCTCGCCGTAGAGCGACCAGCGCCACGCCGCGCGCCGTACGATGGCGCGGTGCTGGTCAAGTGGACTCGCTGCACCGTGGTGGACCGTCGGGGGTTCGAGCGGGGGCAGCGAAAGTGGGCGGGGCTGCTGGGTGAGCCGGGATTCCGGGGGCAGGGCGGAGGGTGGAGCCGTAGGCGGCCGGATGTCGCCCATGTCTTCGCGTTCTGGGAGACGCGAGCGTTCTACGACTCGTTCATGGCGCGCTCGCACGACCGGCTGGCGGCGGCACAGTCCGGGACGTTCAAGGACAGCCAGGTCAAGATCTTCGACTACCGCTTCGATGTGAAGACAGGCTTCGAGCCGCGCTTCACGGACGCCGATGTGGTGCGCGTCGCCCACTGCCGGGTGCACGAGCACCGGGTCGAGCACTTCTCGCTGATGCAGGAGAAGGTGTGGAACCCGGCGATGGCCGGGTCGCCGGGGATGGTGCGCGGCCTGTTCGGCGAGGCGCCGGGGAACGAGTTCCTGGTGCTGTCCATGTGGCAGTCGGCGGCCGAGCATGGCAAGTACCGGGTGGAGCGGGTGGAGCGGCTCTCCCTGCGCGCGCAGACGGAGGCGGACATCGCGGCGCTCGCGGGCGATGTCGTGGAGCTCGAGGCGCCCTGGACGGTCTGAGCGGCGAGGCCGCCCGGCATGACGGACACGGCGGTGAAGGCGGGTACGGCGGCAGCGCGGTACCCGTCGATCTAGTGTTTGTCGTATGGCACGACCGCGGCGCATCGTTCTGGTCCGGCACGGAGAGTCGGTGGGGAACGCCGACGACTCGGTGTACGAGCGCGAGCCCGACCACGCCCTGCGGCTCACTGAGCGTGGATGGCGCCAGGCTGAGGCCACGGGGGCGCAGCTGCGCGAGCTCTTCGGCCATGAACGCCTCAGTGTCTATGTCTCGCCGTACCGCAGGACGCATCAGACCTACAAGGCGTTCCACCTCGATCCGAGGCTCGTACGGGTCCGGGAAGAGCCCAGACTGCGCGAGCAGGACTGGGGAAACTGGCAGGACCGCAACGATGTGCGGCTGCAGAAAGCCCATCGTGACGCTTATGGGCACTTCTTCTACCGTCTGCCGCAGGGGGAGTCGGGTGCGGATGTGTACGACCGGGTCGGGGCGTTCCTGGAGAGTCTTTACCGGAGCTTCGAGGCCCCGGATCATCCGCCGAACGTGCTGATCATCACCCATGGGCTCACCATGCGGTTGTTCTGCATGCGGTGGTTCCACTGGACGGTCGCCGAATTCGAGTCGCTGTCGAACCCGGACAACGGCGAGACGCGGATGCTGATGCTCGGTGACGACGGGCGGTACACGCTGGACAGGCCGTTTGAACGCTGGTGTATTCCCGAGTCGTATGGGGACCACCCGATAGAGTGGCCATGCGATGACCGCTGACTTTCCCTCGGACCATTCCCTCGATTCCGTTGAGTCCCCCGACTCCGGTGCTGCCCAGACCGGCGCGGCCGCCGTTACTGCTGGTAGCGCCGATATCACCCGTGACATCACATCCGGAGATTCCGGAGCCCCCGGCTCCAGCCCCGTATCCGACGCCGGCGACCCACGCTTCTCCCGCGCCCTGGCCAGTCTCCGCGGGCTGGCCGTGGGAGACGCACTGGGCTCCCAGTTCTTCGTTCCCGCGAACTATCCGCTGCTGAAGCGGCGCGAGCTGCCGGACGGTCAGTGGCAGTGGACCGATGACACCGAGATGGCCTGCTCCGTGCTAGCGGTGCTGGTCTCGCACCAGCGGATCGACCAGGACGCGCTGGCGCGGTCATTCGCCGAACGCCATGACTTCGACCGCGGGTACGGACCCGCGGTCAACCGGATGCTCCGGCTGATCCGGGAGGGCGGTGACTGGCGTGAACTCGCCTCGGCCCTGTTCAACGGCCAGGGATCCTGGGGCAATGGCGCGGCGATGCGGATCGCACCGCTCGGTGCGTGGTACGCCGACGATCCGGAGCAGGCCACGCACCAGGCGGAGATCTCGTCGTACACGACGCACCAGCACCGTGAAGCCGTCGTGGGCAGCATGGCCGTCGCGGCGGCTGCCGCGCTGGTCGCCTCCCCCTCCGGCCCGCCCACGCCCGAAGAACTGCTCGACGGCGTGGTGGCGCTCGTGCCGCGCAGCGCGGTCGGAGCCGGCCTGCGCCGTGCGCGCGACATGCTCGACTACGGCGACGCGGCGACGGTCGCCGCCGTGCTCGGCAGCGGACGACGTACCAGCGCGCATGACACGGTGCCGTTCGCACTGTGGTCGGCGGCCCGTGCGCTCGGGGACTTCGAGCAGGCCTTCTGGACCACCGCCCAGGTGGGCGGGGATGTGGACACGACCTGCGCGATCGCCGGAGGTGTCGTCGCCTCGGCCATGACCGGAGCTCCGCCCGCGCACTGGCTGGACCGCACCGAGACCCTGCCGCCCTGGGTGCCGACGGGTACCGGCTGACGGCTCCCGGGAGATCGGCGGGCGCGGGTACGTGTCACGGTCTTGCCACAGCGTGACCGTGACTGACGCCATGGCTTCGCGGAGGGCTACCCTTTCGCCACGCCACGGTTGATCATGACGGCCGGGTGTCGAAACAGTGCCGGGACCGTCGCACCGCCAGGCAAGGCACGAGGGCCTCGGTCGGGAGAGGGGTCCCGTGTCCGACATACCGGCCAAGCCATCTGGCGCCGAGCAGCCACCCGATGGCCACGACGACGACGCGACTCCGCGCCGGGACGGTACGGCCGCCGAGCCGGGTGCCGCGGACAGCTCACCGCAGCCGTCGGCCGCCGAGCCGCGAGGCCCTGAAATCCCGCCGCAGTTGTCGGCGGATCCGGCGCGTACGTCGTCATCGACCGGGCGCGCCCCGGATCCGTCCACCATGACTGGAGGATCGGCGAGCCCATCGGGCCAGGCAGGTCCAGCCCATCCGGCAGGTCAGGCGCACACCGGCGGGAGGGCGGTGGGTCCGGCGAGCCCGTACGGCCCTCGGGCCCGGGCGGCCGGTCCATGGCATGCCCCGGTGGCCGCCTGGCGGCCTCCCGCTGGGCAGCCCTGGCCGCCTCCTGTGCGGCGCCCCGAGCCACTGCTCGCCCGTATGCGTCCCGACTCGCCCGCTCCCATACGTGTGGCCACCCTGTGGGGCGTACTCGCCACCGCAGTGCTGAGCGCACTGCTGCTGGGGGACGGCCTGGGGGTGAATCTGCTGATCGTGGCCGTGCCGGCCGCGCTCGCCGCGTACTTCGCCGCACACGCCGCCGGCCGTCGGCTGCGCCCCTGGACCGCGATGTGGGCCCTCGGAGCCCTGGGCCTGGTGGGCATTCCCGCCCTGTCGGACGCAGGGTGGCCGTCCTTCCTCGCGGTCGCATCGGCCATCGTGGCCGGTGCCCTCGCCCTGCACGGTGGCCGGAGCTGGCCGGGTGTGCTCCTCGCCCCGGTCGGTCTGCTCGACTCCCTGGCCACCGGTGTGTCCTGGGGTTGGCGGGGAGTGCGCGAACGTGCGGACGGGTCGCGTGGCCGTCTCGGACCTGTGGTCCGCACCATCGCTGTGGCGTTGGTGCTTCTCGTCGTGTTCGGTGCGCTGTTCGCCGGTGCGGACGCGGCCTTCGCGGACCTGCTCGGAAAGCTGATCCCCGATGTCTCACTCGTCGACGGCCCCTGGCGGTTCTTCCTCTTCCTCGTGGGGCTTCTCACCGCGCTTGCGATGGCGCGTACGGCGGCCGCACCGCTCCGCTGGGACCGGACCACCGTGCGGGCCGGTAAGCCCCGGGGCAGATTCGAGTGGGTGCTGCCGCTCGCGGTGCTCAACCTGCTCTTCGCGGCCTTCATCGCGGTCCAGCTCGCCGTCCTCTTCGGTGGCTACGACAAGGTGCTGCGGGAGACGGGACTCACCTACGCCGAGTACGCGCGCCAGGGTTTCTGGCAACTGCTCTGGGCCACCCTGCTCACCCTCCTCGTCATCGGTCTCGCCCTGCGCTGGGCACCGAAGGGCGGGCCGCGCGACCCCGCCCTGGTCCGCGGGGTGCTGGGCACGCTGTGTCTGCTGACCCTGATCGTGGTGGCGTCCGCGCTGCGCAGGATGGATCTCTACGTCGACGCCTACGGGCTGACCCGGCTGAGGGTCTCCGTGGCCGCGATGGAGCTGTGGCTCGGCCTGGTGATCGTTCTGATCATCGGCGCGGGGCTCCTCGGCGGCCGCTGGCTGCCGAGGGCGGTGGTGGGCAGCGCCATGGCCGCGGTCCTCGCGTTCGGGCTCGCGTCACCGGACGCCCTGATCGCCGAGCGGAGTGTGCAGCGTCACGAGGAGACCGGCAAGATCGACGTCGACTATCTCACGGGTCTGTCCGCGGACGCCGTGCCGGCCCTCGACCGGCTGCCCGAGCCCGTCCGCTCCTGTGCGCTCGCCGAGATCGCCCGCGACCTCGAGCACGGGGACGAACCCTGGTATGCGACGAGCTGGAGCCAGGCCCGGGCCAGGTCGATCCTCAGGGAACGGCCTGTCGAGGCCAGGACCTCCAGCTGTCCCGGCGACGGCCGCTGGTCCTCCGAGGACGAGCGCGACTTGTACGGCGACGAGTACGACCCCGGCACCGGTACGGACTGATTCCGCGGCCCTGGGCAGCACCAGGGTGTGGGGGGCGCCCCCCCACCGCGGGCCCCCCCCCCCCCCGGGTGCCGGGCCCCGAGGCGCCGGGGCCCCCCCCCCCCCCGGCGCCCCCGAGGGCCCCCCGGGGGCGCGTTGGGTGGCCGAACCCC